>NZ_JBVVPT010000041.1:0-51476 GCF_055811715.1 Bradyrhizobium sp. WSM4872
CCCCCCCCCCCCCCCCCCCCCCCCCCCCCCCCCCCGCCCCCCCCCCCCCCCCCCCCCCCCCCCCCCCCCCCGCCCCCGCCGGCCCCCCCCCCCCCCCCCCCCGTCATCATTTGACGCATGCGCGCATGTCTCGCTTGCGTATGCGCATGCCCTGCTTGAACCGCTCCGCGCCTCGACTACGTCCGGGAGGATTGCAACGAATTGAGGAGCACAGGATGCGCATCTTTGTTGCGGGCGCGACCGGCGCGGTCGGTCAGTATCTTGTTCCGGCGCTGGTCGCCGCGGGTCATTCCGTGATCGGCACGACACGGAGTGCGGCAAAAACAGAGCTTGTGCGGCGATTGGGTGCGGAGCCGGTCGTGGCCGACGGCCTCGATGCCGGCAGCATGCGGGCTGCGCTGATTGCGGCAAAGCCCGACGCAGTCGTCCATCAGATGACAGATCTCGCGGCCGCCACGGACCTCCGGCATTTCGATCGGGCCTTCGCGCGAACCAACGAGCTTCGCACCCGCGGAACCGACATTCTGCTGAATGCCGCACGCGAGGCCGGCGCCAGGCGCTTCATCGCGCAAAGCTTCTGCGGCTGGACCTTCAGTCGCGCCGGGGGAACGGTGAAGACCGAGACCGATGAGCTGGACTCGAATCCGCCGCGAGAGCTGCGACGCACGCTTGAGGCAATCCGTTATCTGGAGCGAAGCGTCACCGCTTCGACGACGCCGGAGGGCATCGTGCTGCGCTATGGATTCTTCTATGGACCTGACACCGGCACGCTCTCGCCGGCGATGATCGACCAACTGCGCCACCGGCGTGTGCCGGTGATCGGCGATGGCGGCGGCACGTGGTCGTTCATTCACACCGAAGATGCCGCCTCTGCCACGCGTGCCGCGCTCGAACGCGGGCGCGCCGGCAGCATCTACAATATCGTCGACGATCATCCGGCGCAGGTGAAGGATTGGTTGCCCGCGCTGGCCGAACTCCTCGGTGCCAAGCCGCCGCGTCACATTCCCGCCTGGCTCGGCCGCCTGCTTGCGGGCGAGCATATGGTGGCGATGATGACGGAGGTGCGTGGAGCCTCAAACGGCAAGGCCAAGCGCGAGCTCGGCTGGCTGCCGGCGCATGCTTCCTGGCGCGACGGCTTTGCCGACGCGGCACGGCAGCCCACCAGCCACCGCTCGGCGGCCTGAGGCTTCAGGCCAGCTTCCGCGGCAGCTCACCGCCCTTGGTGAAGGCGTCGATCGCCTCGACCATCTGGCCGTAATGGATGCGCAAGCCGTCCTCGGTGGCGTAGCCGAGATGCGGCGTCAGCACGAGATTGTCGAGCTTGCGGAAGGGATGGTCCGTCGGCAGCGGCTCGACCGAGAACACGTCGATGCCGGCGCCTGCAATCCTCTTCTGCTGCAACGCCTCGAGCAGCGCCTGCTCGTCCACGATCGGCCCGCGCGCGGTGTTGACGAGGAAGGCCGTCGGCTTCATCCGCGCGAGATCGGCAGCCCCGACCAGCCCACGCGAGCGCTCGCTCAGCACCACATGGATGCTGACGATATCGGCCTTGGCGAACAGCTCCTCCTTGGTGGCGTAGCCGACGCCGGCGTCCTTGCACTTCTCCGGGGTCAGGTTCGGGCTCCAGGCGATCACGTTCATTCCGAACGCCTTCGCAATGCCCGCCATCTTGCTGCCGAGCTTGCCAAGCCCGACGACGCCGAGCGTCAATCCTTCGATCTCGACACCGGCAAAGGCCTGCCAGGGCTCGCCCGCATGCATGCGCGCGTTCTCGCGGCCGATGCCGCGGGTCAATTCCAGGATCAGGCCCATGGCGAGGGGCGCGGTCGGATCGCGTGAATATTGCGTGCCGCCGATGATGACGCCACGCGCCTTGGCGGCCTCCATGTCGATCGAGGCGTTGCGCATGCCTGAGGTCAGCAGCAGCTTCAGCTTCGGCAGGCTCTCGAACAGGCTCTTTGGGAACGCGGTGCGTTCGCGCATCGCGCAGACGATCTCGAAGTCGGCCAGCGCGCTCGCCGCAGCCTGCTCGGAGGCGAAGGGATGGCTGAACACGGTGACGTCGATGCGGTCGGACAGGCTTTGCCAATCCGCGACGTCGAGGGCGAGGTTGAAATAGTCGTCGAGAATTGCACAGCGCAGCCGCGTCATCAGCGTTCTTCCATGGCGAGAGGTGGAACCAGGCCATGGTTGCGCGCAATCAGGACCGTGCGCAAGCCGTTCGCGTCTTCAAAAATCCGACAGGTGGTAAAGGCTCAGAGGTCGCGGGGCTTGAGCCGGAACGGCGCATTCATGCCGTGCTTGGCGCGCCAGGCGGGGCCGGGGCCGCGCATGTAATGCAGTTCGGGCCGGTACGGGTTGAAAGCGGTGGCAAAGAAGCGCTTCCAGAAGCCCTTGATCTCCGAGGCAAATGCGGAGGCGCTGCCGGCTTCCGCCGGAACGGGAAGGGAATGGGTCTCGATCATGGCCATGACGCTGTCTCGCTGTGCTCCCGTTCATTCTGAGCGGGTGGCGCTGTTTCCGCGCGAAACCGAGCTTTGGCCTGATTTATTAAAAGATGGTTTCAATTGTCCGGATCGGCGGCGGGATGGTGTCCGGCCCGTATTCATCCGTGGTGAACGGAGGGAAAACATTGCCCTTTGGGGGCGGGATCGCTACATCGGCGGCAAGCAAATTTCCTCAAATCGAAGGTTTTCGGGACCGATGGCGCGCCAGTTCATCTATTTCATGCAGGGCCTGACCAAGAGCTACCCGACCCGGAAGGTGCTCGACAACATCCATCTGAGCTTCTACCCGGACGCCAAGATCGGCGTGCTCGGTGTCAACGGCTCGGGCAAGTCGACGCTGCTCAAGATCATGGCCGGCCTCGACAAGGAGTATAACGGCGAGGCCTGGGTCGCCCAGGGCGCCCGCGTCGGCTATCTCGAGCAGGAGCCGCATCTCGATCCATCATTGAGCGTGCGCGAGAACGTCATGCTGGGCGTCGCCAAGCAGAAGGCTATCCTCGATCGCTACAACGAACTGGCGATGAACTACTCCGAGGAGACCGCCGACGAGATGACCAAGCTGCAGGACGAGATCGAGGCCCAGGGCCTCTGGGATCTCGACAGCAAGGTCGACCAGGCCATGGACGCGCTGCGCTGTCCGCCCGATGATGCCGACGTGTCGAAACTCTCTGGCGGTGAGCGCCGCCGCGTCGCGCTGTGCAAGCTGCTGCTCGACCAGCCCGAGCTCCTACTGCTTGACGAACCGACCAACCATCTCGACGCAGAGTCGGTGTCGTGGCTGGAAGGCCATCTGCGCAACTATCCCGGCGCGATCCTGATCGTCACCCATGACCGCTACTTCCTCGACAACGTCACGAGCTGGATCCTCGAGCTCGATCGCGGCAAGGGCATCCCCTACGAGGGCAATTACTCGTCCTGGCTGCAGCAGAAGCAGAAGCGGCTCGAGCAGGAGGGCCGCGAGGACGCTGCGCATCAGAAGACGCTGGCCCGCGAGCAGGAATGGATCGCGTCCTCGCCGAAAGCCCGCCAGGCCAAATCCAAGGCGCGCTATCAGCGCTATGACGAACTGCTGAAGCAGGCGAGCGAAAAGCAGACACAGACCGCGCAGATCACGATTCCGGTGGCCGAGCGCCTAGGTCAGAACGTGGTCGACTTCGAAGGGCTCAGCAAAGGTTTCGGCGATCGCATGCTGATCGACGATCTCACTTTCAAGCTGCCGCCCGGCGGTATCGTCGGCGTGATCGGCGCCAACGGCGCCGGCAAGACCACGCTGTTCAGGATGATCACAAAGCAGGAACAGCCGGACAAGGGCACCATCACGGTCGGGGAGAGCGTTCATCTCGGTTACGTCGACCAGTCGCGCGACGCGCTCGACGGCAGCAAGAATGTGTGGGAGGAGATCTCCGGCGGCAACGAGCTGATCCTGCTCGGCAAGAGGGAAGTCAATTCACGCGGCTATTGTTCGTCGTTCAACTTCAAGGGCGCCGACCAGCAGAAGAAAGTCGGCGCGCTTTCCGGCGGCGAACGCAACCGCGTGCACCTTGCGAAAATGCTGAAATCCGGCGCCAACGTTCTGCTGCTCGACGAGCCGACCAACGACCTCGACGTCGACACGCTGCGTGCGCTCGAAGAGGCGCTGGAGGATTTCGCCGGCTGCGCCGTCATCATCAGCCATGATCGCTGGTTCCTCGACCGCATCGCGACCCACATCCTGGCCTTCGAAGGCGACAGCCATGTGGAATGGTTCGAGGGCAACTTCCAGGACTACGAGAAGGACAAGATGCGCCGGCTCGGCCAGGACAGCATCATTCCGCATCGCGTGAAGTACAAGAAGCTGACGCGGTGATCTCGGCATGATGCGGCGGGCGCTCATAGCGGCGGTGATCGCTATCACCTGCGGCCTGTCGCCCGCCCGCGCCGCCGACGCCGCCTTTACGCAGTTCATCGCCTCGCTCTGGCCGGAGGCGGAGGCCGCCGGCGTGTCGCGCGCGACGTTCGAGCGAGAGACGCGCGGCCTCGAGCCGGATTACAAGCTGCCGGATCTGATCCTGCCGGGGCGGCCAGCGACCGGTGCGCCGTCGCAGGCTGAGTTCGTGCAGGTGCCGGCAGACTATGTCAGGGAAGCCTCGATCGCGCGGCTCGCCGCCGAGGGGCAGCGGCTGCTGCAAAAATACCGTTCCGCGCTGACAGAGATCGAGAAAAACTCCGGCGTTCCGGCAACCGTCATGCTGGCGATCTGGGGCCGCGAGACCGACTACGGCCGCTACACGTTGCCTTACGATCTCGTGCGCGTGCTGGCGACGCAGGCCTATGTCGGCCGCCGCAAGGACACCTACCGCAACGAGTTCATCCTCTCGCTGAAGATTCTCGGCGACGGCGTGGTGACACGCAAGGACATGCGTTCGTCCTGGGCCGGTGCGACCGGGCTCACGCAGTTCCTGCCGTCCGAATATTACAAGCACGGCGTCGATTTCGACCGCGACGGCCGCATCGATATCTGGCATTCGGTGCCGGATGCGTTGGCCTCCGCCGCGCAGCAGCTCGTCAACAAGGGCTGGCAGAGCGGCGTACGCTGGGCTTACGAGGTGCAGGCACCGACCAAGGTCGATTGCACCGCCGGCGTGCCCGAGGTGACGAAGCCGATCGGCCAGTGGCTGCGCGAAGGCTTCGTGCCGGTGGGTGGACAAAAGCTCACTGCCGCCGAGCAGGCACAGTCGGCCTCGCTGTTGCAGCCGGAAGGCATCTACGGCCCGTCCTTCCTGACCACGAAGAACTACTTCGTCATCAAGGAATACAATTTCTCCGATCTCTACGTGCTGTTCGTTGGCCATCTCGCCGACCGCATGACGAGCCCGCAGCCGTTCGCGACGCCGTGGTCTGCCTCGAAGCAATTGCGGACTAGGGACGTCGAGGCGATGCAGCGGGGGCTCACGCGCGTCGGGCTCTACAAGGACAAGATCGACGGCAAGGCCGGCATGCAGACGCGCGCTGCGCTCGGCGCCTACCAGAAGTCGGCAGGCCTCAAGGTCGATTGCTGGCCGAGCGAAGAAGTGCTGCACTCGATCCAGGCGGCACGATAGCGAGCCGCAGCTCTTCGCCAAAGAAAAAGCCCGGCCGAGGTGCTCGGCCGGGCTTCGATCGCGGCGCTCATGAGCGCCGTGCGATCAGATCAGTAGCAAACGCGAACCGGGCGGACGGTCCAGCCGTAGCCGTCCCAGTAGCGCTGGCGCTGCCAATAGCAGGGCGGCGGCGGCGGGCCGGGCTCGGCCACGTAAACCGGTCCACCATAGGCGGGACGGCTCGATGCGATGGCGCCGCCGACGATCGCGCCGCCGATCAGGCCGGCTGCGATGCCGACGCCGACGCCGTCATGGGCCTGGGCGGACGGCGTGGCGGTCACCAGCGAACCAGCGATCGTCGCAACCGTAAGGGCGGCAACTAAAGTCTTCTTCATACTCTTGGCTCTCCTGAGAGATGGATGCTCCTTGTTAGGAGCCCCCGGGGTTCAAAGGTTCACGCAGACTCTGATGGAATTGGCCTTGCAGCTAGGAAGCGCGCAAATGGTCAATCCGCAGTAAACGCACACGGAGCTGTGACGAGAAAAAGCGGTCTTTTTCAGGCCCCTAGATGAACGGCGCATCTGGAATGAACCGGCTTGGGGCGACTTCAGCCACAGACTCTGGCGCGGCGGACGCGCCAGGCATAACCGTCCCAGAAGCGCTGCTTCTGCCAGACGCAGCCGTTGCCGTAATAGTCGTCGGCGACGTAGCCCGGGCCCGGCGCGTAGTAGCGCGGCGGATAGTAGCCCGGGCTATATCCCGGACCATATGCGTAGCCGGGGCCAGGGCCAGGCCCGTAATAGTACGGAGAGGCCAGCGCCCCACCGACAATGGCGCCGCCGATGATGCCGGCGGCCACGCCCGCGGCAACGCCGCGTTGCGCCTGGGCTGGTGTAGCGGCGCTAAGGGCCACAGCGGCGACGGCAGCGATTGCCAGGAGCGACTTCTTCATGGGCTGACCTTTCGAGCAAAACACGCGGGAACTCTTTGGGGGTAAAGTTCCATATTTCGATTGAATGATCAATGAACGGCACCTTTGCCGCGGACGACCAATTAACATGGACCGCAGCCCAGCCAGGGGAGGGCGATGATGGGTAACGCGATGATAAATGCATTGATCGCTGCCGGGATCGTCTCCGCGATCGGCTACGGCTGGATCACCCATCTCCAGAACCGCGGCCAGCGGCGCTCCCGCGCCGGGGCCACCGGCAATAGCGATGGCGACACCTCCACGGGCACGAGCGACGGCTTCTCTTGGGGGAGCTGGTTTTCCAGCGATAGTTCCGGCAGCTCGACCGACGGCGGCAGCTGTTCCAGCAGCGATAGCGGCAGTAGTGGCGGAGATTGCGGTGGCGGCGGCGATGGTGGAGGCGGCGGCGGCGACTAGATCCGCCGCAATCTTGATCCAGCGCAAAGCTCTATTTTAGAGCCGTTCTAGGCTGTTTCCGGGCTAGTTTGGAATAGCTTCAAATTCCGCTTTTTCCTTTTGCATCCGGCCGGCCCCTTAAATATCGATGATGGCGCATCACCAAAGGGCCTGCCGCTTCCATGATCGTTTGTTCCTGTAACGTGCTGAGCGATGAGGACATCCGCGCCGCCGTCGCCGAGTCCGACGACGCCTTGCGCCATGCCAAGCAGGTCTATGGATGTCTCGGCTGTAGCGCCGAATGCGGCCGCTGCGCCCGGACGATCAAGACCATTATCGACGAAGCGCTTGGCCCCTGTGCCTCCTCCTGCTGCTCCGGCTGCCCGCACAACGACACTGTGGCGGCCAATGACGAGACGGCCCAGCCGGCCGAGTTCGCCCTCGCGGCCTGCTGAAATCTTCCGCCTCCCTGACTGAGCTTTTCCCCTGCTGCGTCCCCGTAGCCGGTTGCTCCAGTCTTCGAACTCATTTAGAAGCGTTCTAAATTCGGTTTACGGCCGATTTGGACTGCAAGAGCTGGAGTGAACCATGCAGGGCGACGCAAAAGTTATCGATTATCTCAACAAGGCACTGCGTCACGAGCTGACTGCGATCAACCAGTACTGGCTCCACTACCGCTTCCTCGACAATTGGGGCCTGCGGGACATGTCCAAGGTCTGGCGCAAGGAGTCCATCGAGGAGATGGAGCACGCCGACAAGCTCACGGAGCGGATCCTGTTCTTCGACGGCTTCCCGAACATGCAGGTGCTCGATCCCTTGCGTATCGGCCAGAACGTCAAGGAGATCATCGAGTGCGATCTCGCCGCCGAGATGAGCGCGCGGGCGCTCTACCAGGAAGCGGCGACCTACTGCCACAGCGTCAAGGACTACGTAACGCGCGACCTGTTCGAGAAGCTGATGAGCGACGAGGAGCACCACATCGACTTCCTCGAGACCCAGCTCGACCTGATCGGCCGCATCGGCCTCGAGCTCTATACTCAGAAGCACGTTGGCGGGCTCGAGGGCGAGGGACATTAGGTCCCTTACTCCGCACTCTCCATTCGTCATGGCCGGGCTTGTCCCGGCCATCCACGTGCTACCCCGCAACGAAAACGTGGATGCCCGGGACAAGCCCGGGCATGACGCCCGTGTGCGGTTCGAAAGCCCGGCTTATAGCTGCGTCTTGTAGAGCGCTTCCACCACGTCCTGACTCTGCGGCTCACCAAGGCCGGTCTGCTCGTGGACCACTTCGACGATGCTCGGCATCACCGAGCGCGGCACCTTCTCGGATGACCACAGCTTCGAGCGCATCAGGGCCTTGCCGCAGTGGAAATAGACTTCGCTGACGGCGACGTTCAGCACCGCGCGCGGCGACTTGCCAAACTCAACCATCGAGGCGAGCAGGTCCGGATCGGCGGACAGCGTGCCGCGGCCGCCGACGCGCAGCGTCTCGTCGATGCCGGGTACGAAGAACAACAGATGCACGAAGCCCGAGCCCTCGACCACATTTCGAAAACTGTCGATCCGGTTGTTGCCGGAGCGATCAGGCATCAGCAGCTGGCTGGGGCCGGCGACGTGGACGAAGCCAGTGCCGCCGCCGCGTGGTGAGGCATCGACGCTGCCGTCCGCTCCCGATGTCGCGAGCACGCAGAACGGCGACATCTCGATGAATTTCTTCGCATGCGTGTCGATTGCGGGGCGCGCTTTCGCGATCACGCGCGGGCTCGGCTGGGCATAGATCGTGGCGAGGTCTTCGGCGCAAAGATCAGTCACGAAGGTCTCCCTGATTGAATGCCTGAGAATATCATCTCCCGGCCCGATCGCTATCCCCTTGTCGCGCCGCCACGGCCACTCGATCACGCCGGCGCAGTACGGAGCCCACCAGATCAGGACCGGCTGAAGCGCCAGCCGCGGCCCGTGATGGAGCCAGCTGTCGGGGATGGGTCGAAGGTCGATGCCTCCAGGCATGCTTGATGTTTTGCGGCCCACAGGCCAAGCGCATAGAGAGCGAGCGCGCGTTCTGTCGGTTGCAGGAGCCATCGGTCGACCTAGCACGCGCGGCGTCGAGGCGCTATCGCGCTACACCGCATCCGCCGGCACAAAGCAACTGATGATGATGGCGCCGCGGTGATGGACGTACCACACCACGGCCTGGCCGACCGGATTGCCGCGGTCGCGGATGATGGCGCGCTCGGGCACCTCGATCCACTGTCCCTCGATCGGCACCCAATAGGCGCCGCTGCGCACGTCGTACTCCGTGCGATGGCCGTCGGAGACGTCGCAGCAGGGCACGCCGTTCGGTGCGATCACGCTCTTGAACCAGGCGCGGATGTCGGGCGGGACGTGATCATATTGCCCATTGTCGAACGCGAACGCGGCGCTTGTCAGCGCGGCCAACCAAACGCACAGTGCGAGCCTGTGCATGCGATCCTCCTCGTCGCGTGTCGTGCCATCGGCGCGCGATGGTCCCGCGCGTCGATTCGGACATCGATGCGATTAAGCCCGAGCAGCCGGCGTAATGCATGCTCAAATAATATGCGGCCTCGACGGCCGTTGATGCGATGCAAAATCAGCGGCGCGCAGATTCAATCGTTTGCTGCGGCGCGGCTTGCAGAAACTGGCGGACCTGCTCGCTGTAGAATTTTGCGTTCCCGGTGGTGCCGTGGCCGCGCGTCTCGGTGCTGGCCGGGATGAGATACAGTTTGCCGTTCTTGACCCGCGTCATCGCAGCGTCCGTGATGCCGGTCTCCGGCGGGTTGCGCTCGTCATCGGCGGAATTGATCAGCAGCAGCGACGCTTCGATGGCTTCGAGCTTCTCGCCGGCATTGTAGTCATGCGAGGACTCCCACTGGTAGACGAAGTCGTTGGCATCTGCCGCGATCGGCATGGCCAGCCGCTCGTCGACGATCTTGTCGGCCTTGGCCGCCGTCGGCGCCTGCGATTGATAGGCCAGCGTTCCGCCGATGCTCGCGATGCCGTAGGCGGTGATGGCATATTTCATCATGCGCGGCTGGCTGATGTAATTGCCACCATTGTAGTCGGGATCGCTGCGGATGGTATCGAGCATGATCCGCCGCAGCATCCAGTTGCGCGACGCCATCTCGGTCGGCTGCGAGGCCATCGGGATCAGCGCGTCCATCGCCTTCGGATATTTCTCGCCCCACAGCCAGGTGTGCATGCCGCCCATCGAATTGCCGATCACGAGCCGCAGGTGCTTGACACCGAGCCCTTCCGTCACCAGGCGGTACTGGGCATCGACCATGTCGTCGTAATCGTATTTCGGGAAACCCGTCTTCATTCCGTCGGAGGGTTTTGACGATTTGCCATGGCCGATATTGTCGGGGATGATGATGTAATATTTGGAGGCATCGAGTGGTTGCCCTGCGCCGAACAGCTCGCCGGCAAAGGCTGGCGACAGCAGGCTCGCGCCCGAGCCGCCGGTGCCGTGCAGCACCAGGACGGGCTGGCCGCTCGGCTCACCCACGGTGGTGTAGTGCAGCTTCAGCTCCGGCATGGTCTCGCCGGTGTGGAACTTGAAATCCCTGGCGACCCAGTCGCCCTGTTTCGGCGCTGGATAATCGGTCGCCCATGCGGATGTCGAGATGCTCGACAAAGCGACGGACAACAGGATGGCTGACAGCGCCGCGCAAGAAGCTTTCATGTCTATTTCCCCCGTGCGGCTCTGGTCGGCGGCCGCGTTGCGGCGGAACTTAGCAGAACTGTCCGGAAGGATGTAGGATTTCGTTTTCGCCGGTCGTCCTCGAGGGAAAGGTCAGGAGAGACTGCATGTGCCGCAACATCAAGACGCTGTTCAACTTCGAGCCGGAGGCGACGGAGGATGAGATCCACGCCAGCGCGCTCCAGTTCGTTCGCAAACTGTCCGGCTTCAACAGACCGTCGCAGGTCAACGAGGCGGCCTTCGACCATGCGGTGGCGGAGGTCTCGGAGGCTGCGCGAAAGCTCCTGACGTCGCTGCATACCCATGCTCCGGCGCGCGACCGTGAGGTCGAGGCGGAAAAGGCCAAGGAACGTTCGCGGCTGCGCTTCGGTTAGGCGGCTCGAACGTCCGTTCCGTGACCTGGCTCACGGTGGCAACGGTCGCAACGCGCGATGATGTTCGCCGGGCTTTTGACACCCGGGAGCACCACCATGACCCGCCCTCTTCTTCCACTGAAAGCAGGCGCTATCGTTTTTACGCTGCTGTGGACCGCGTGGATGACGTGGTGGAGCGGCTCGTTCTCGAGCGCAAGCGTCGTGATCCTGGCCTTGTGCGGCGCGGCGGTCGGCTATCTCTGGTACCGCGCCATGCGCTGGCAGTTCGAGCGCATGGGCATGCTGCCGCGACGCGAGAACGGGACGAAATAGATTCGTCTGTCAGTCCTTGTGGCCGTGCTTCTTCCTTTTCTTCTTTTTCCTGTGATTGTCGTCTTCGCTGCCGTCATCCTCATCGCCGAAGGGCGCGTCGTCGGTTTCCTGCACGGCGGCTTCCAGCGCGTCGCGCTCGGCGGCTTCGCGCTCGCGCTGGCGGCGGCGCTCGTCCCAGGCGTCGAACAGCTGATCGAGCCACGGCAGCACCTGCTCGATTGACGGCAATGGGCCGGGCGGCCCCGGTTCGCCGCGCGGGCCTTGCGGCCCCGCCGGCCCTTGCGGTCCGACGGGTCCCTCTGCACCGGCCGCCCCGCGCGGTCCGGCTTCGCCCTGCTTGCCTTGCGGACCGGGCTTGCCCAGCGGTCCGGCCTTCCCGATCGGCCCCGGCTTGCCCTGCGGACCCGGCTTGCCACGCGCGCCATCGGGGCCCCGCTTGCCCGGATGACCCTGCGGTCCCGGCCGCCCCGGTTCGCCCTGACGTCCGCGCGGTCCTTGAGGTCCCTGTCGTTTTTGTTCGTCTGCCACGCCGCTGCTCCCTTGACCGGAAGCAAGCTAATTAGCGGCGTTTGACGACAGCGGCAATTCCGCCGGGCTCGCGCCTGGGCATGATCAACACCAATCGGCGGCACGTCGCGCGCTAGTCGTGATAGGCGGGGACCTCGATGCCGGAGGCGGCGTAGAGCCTGATCTTGTTGCGCAGCGTGCGCACCGAGAGGCCGAGCACGCGCGACGCGCGCGTGCGATTGCCGTCGCAGCGGGCGAGCGTCTGCAGCACGAGCTCACGCTCGACCTCGTCGACGGTCGCGCCGATCAGCAGCGGAACGATCTGGTTCGGTGAAAGGACATACGCGCCCGGCTCGGACGCAGCGACATGAACAGTGGTCATCGACTCACTCCCCGATCAACGCCCGCTCCCGTCTTTGGAAGCGGATCGAGAACAAACGACCCCCAAGCCGTAGATCTACGGTGGGCGGGTTTGGTTAACGAAAGGTTAACCGCGGGCGATCGCACGAATTGACCTTGGGAATGCCGCCGCACCGCCGCGATTGGCACGGATTGCATGTTCCCGCGAGCATACTCCGCATTACCAAGCGGGCATCATCCCCCTCACACCGTCCGGTATCCGCCGTCCACCATCACGATCGTTCCCGTGACGTAAGCCGACATGTCCGACGCAAGGAAGATCGCCGGACCCACGATGTCCTCGGGCTTGCCGGTGCGCGCCAGCGGGGTGTGATCGACGAAGGCCTGTACCAGCGCCGGATTGGTCGCGCGCACATTGGCGTTGATGTTGGTCTCGATGAAGCCCGGCCCGATCGCATTGACGCGCACGCCCTCCTTGCCGAGCTCCACCGCGAGCGCCTTCGTAAAGCCGAGCACGCCGTGTTTCGAGGTGGTGTAGGCCGCCGAACTCGGCGTGCGCAGATGCACGAAGGACTGGATCGAGCCGATATTGACGATGCGGCCCTTCGCGGCGCGCAAGGGGCTGAGGAATGCCTGCGTCATGTTGAAGACGCCGTTGAGGTTGAGCGAGATGATATCGTTCCAGTCCTTCGCCACCGTCTCCGGCTCCGCGGTGAAGGCGTTGCGGCGGGTGATGCCGGCATTGTTGACGAGGATCGAGACCTGCCCGACCTTGTCGGCGACCTGCTTGGCGAGCGCAAAGCAGTCGTCACGCTTGGTCACATCCAGCGCAAAGCTCTCGGCCTTGCCGCCGGACTTGCGGATCTCCTCGGCGGCTTCCGCGACCGTGTCGGCATTGACGTCGAGCAGCACCACCTGCGCGCCCTCGCGGGCATAGCCGGAAGCGATGGCCCGGCCGATGCCCGAACCGGCGCCCGTGACGATTGCGATGTGGTTCGCGAGCAACGCCATGACAATTTCCTCCCGATTTCTTCTCGAAGTTTCATGAAAGGCTAACTCGAAATTAAGGGGTCGGAAACGGCGGCCTTGGCATACTGGTGTTGATTGCTAAACGTTGCGCGCATGATGGAACGGCTTGAATCCTGGAAACTCGCACTCGAACGCCTGCGGTCGGCGGACGGCGCCGATTGGGCCGAGGCGGGCCGTCTCGTGGCCGAGATCTCGCGGATGAGCACCGATACCATGCTGCGTCAGGCTGCCGAGCAGGCGCTTCCAGTGCTGCGCCAGGCCGTGGACAATGACGATCACAGCGTCACGCTGGCGGCCCGCCGCCGTCTCGGCGTGGTGCTCGATGTCGTTCACGACCTGACCGCGCCGCGCTTCGGCCGCCGCAATGCTGCGCCGAAAAAATTGTCCAGCGAGGACCGCGCCCGCAAGGTGCTCGGCCTGCCGCTCGGGGTGCAGCTCACCTGCGAGGACATCAACCAGGCCTATCGCCGCGCCGCCAAGGGCATGCACCCCGACCAGGGCGGCAGCGCGCAAGCATTTATCGACCTTGCCGCAGCGCGCGACATCCTGATCCATCCCCGCGCCTACAAGGACGCGTGAGAGCTCAGCTCTTGTTCACGCAGCTCGGATAGGGCGCGGCTTCGCCTGCTACGATCGGACAGAGCTCGATCGGGCTGAGCGCGCGCAAACGCGCCTGCCAGCGGTCGTCGTTCACCGGCGGCTCGTCGGTTTCGGGGCCGCGCTCGGCCCATTGGATCGTGTAATAGTCGCTCGTGCCCTTCAGCGTGACCAGGAGTGCGGTCTCGCTGTGCCGCGTCGGGCCGCTGTCGATGCGGCCGCAGCCGATCACGGCGACGAAACCTTCGAAGCGGCCGAATGTGCTGGCGCCGAGCGGCCTTGCCGCGAAGCTGTCGGGACAGGCGGATTTGAAACCGCCTGCGATCGAGCCCGCGAACTTCTCCGGCGATGAACCTGGAGTGAGCGTCATGCCCTTCTCGCCGGTCACGGTGATCATCTCGCTCCAGCGTTCAGGCGTCTCGCCCTTCAGCACGGCCTCGCGGATGTAGTGGCCGCCCTTGGTGTTCTCGAACACCGCGGAAAAATTCGAAGGCATCGCGAAGCTGACAAGCTGGCCGAAGACCGGCGAGATCACGCGAAAGGATTGCGGGGCCTGCGCGTACGCCGTTGCGGCGAGCAGGAGCGATGCGGCGAAAATCATTGCTGTCGTCGGCGCGCGCATCGATTGGCTCCAAAGCCGCGAGGTGAAAAACAAGCGGGCAAAAACAAGCGGGCAAGGATGGTGGTTGGCGCGGGACGCTTGGGGGTGCGCCCCGGAAAGATGTGAGTAGGTCCGCCAACCGGCCAGGTTCAAAGCGGGTGCGCGGAAAATGCGCGATGTCGGCCGAAAACCAGTGGCCCGTCCAAAAGAAAAGGGCGGACCGCTTGCGCGACCCGCCCTTTGAAATCCGATCTGTCGCCTCACGCCTAGAGCGTGCAGCGGCGCTCCCCGCGCAGCTTGATCTGGAGCTCCGAGGCGGCGGTGAAGGTCGGGAGCGGCTTGCTGACGACCTTGTAGGTCGACACGCCCCACTGGAACGGCTTGTACTTGAGGTCTTCGTTCCAGACCTGGCAGATGCCGGTGTTGTCCCAGCGGATCACGTAATAGCCGACCGCCGCGGACGCCGGCACGGCGAACACGGAGGTGGCGATGCCGGCAACGGCACAAAGGGCGAGAACGCGACGCATGAAATATCTCCTGATGGGAACGTGAGGCAAAACTGGTGCGGCAAAATGGTGCGGCTGGCAAGCGGGGCGGCGACCGTTCACGGATATGTCAGCCGTTCGTCGGCTGTTCGAACGACCCTTATCCCTTGACTGTCGCTTGACGATCACTCGTCTAGCCCTTGGCCAGCGACGCCACCGCCTCGATCTCGATCAGCATCTTCGGATCGGGCAGTGCGTGGACCACGCAGGTGGTGCGGGCGGGGTAAGGCGGCGGGCCGAAAGCGCCGGCGTAGAGCGCGTTCATGGCGGCGACGTCGGAGGCGCGGGTCAGCAGCACATTGAGCTTGACGAGATCGCGGATCTCGGCGCCGGCCTCCGCCAGCACGCGCTTGATGTTGACGACGACGTTGGCGAACTGCGCGTCGAAGCCATCGGGCAGCGCGCCGCTCGCGTCGAAGCCGGGAATGCCGGAGACGAACAGGAGATCGCCGGCGCGCGTCGCAAAGGACAGCGGCGGCGCTTTGACGTGCGGCGGGGGCGCGAAATGCTGGATCGGCATGGGATCACCTCGGATGGACGGCTGGACGCGCAAGCGTAGCGGCAGGTTGGGGCGCCTCCAACAAAAAACGCGAAAACAACCCCATGCACAGTAGGCATCCGGCGGGAATCATTGATGTTTCTTTTTGATTTCGGGAAAAGCAAAATAATCGTTGCGCCGTCGGGCAAAACAGGAGCAGAATGGCATGATGGCGGGTGAGCGTCTTGTCGCGCCAAACTCCGCCGTCATGCCCCGGCTTGACCGGGGCATCCAGTACGCCGCGGCGTCGCCGTATCCCACCGCGGTCTCTGGAATACTGGATCGTCCGGTCAAGCCGGACGATGACAGTTGAATGCGCTGCCGCACCTCGCGCTCTATACCCCCATCATGTTGCCGCCGCGATGCATCGGATACATTCGCTGCGTCTGATTCGTTTCCCTCCTTGAAGAATAGCCCCCGGAGACCCCCATGAAGTTCGGATCCACCCTTCGCGCCGCGCTGGTCGGCATTGCCGCGCTTGCCGGCCTCTCGACCTCGGCGTTGGCCGACGGCGGCACCGTGGTGCTGACGATCTACAAGGCGGGCTGGATCATCGGCGGGTCCGGCGGCTCCGGCGTGCTGAACTTCCGCGGTCGGGCCTATTCGCTCTCGACCGGCGGTCTCGATTACGGCCTCGTCTTCGGCGGCTCCAAGACCGTGCTGCGCGGCCGCGTCTCCAATATCAACCGGCCCTCCGACATCGCCGGCGTCTACGGCGCCGCCGGTGCGGGCATTGCAGTGGGCCGCGGCGCGCGTGCGATCGTGCTGACCAACCAGAAGGGCGCCGTGCTCGAGCTGTCCGGCACGCAGGTCGGCCTGATGGCGAATGCGGATCTCAGCGGCCTTGCGATCACGATGCGATAGGGGCGATGCCGTAGCACTTGGTGCCGTACGGTGGGCAAAGGCGCGCAAGCGCCGTGCCCACATGGTGTCAGCGGAATATGAAAAGTTGGTGGGCACGCTTCGCTTTGCCCACCCTGCGAGACCTGCGGACTACGCGCTCACCATCGCATGTACCCGCTCGCAATGCGCGACGAGATTCGCGTGCGCATCGACGAAGGCCTTCAGCGGTGTCGGGATCGGAAAGTAATAGATGTTGGCGATGAAGCCGTAGATGCCGGCATCGACGCTTGTTGGCGCCGCGCCGTGCACGAAGCCGTTCGCCGGCACGATCTCCGCCAGCACCTGCAGATCGGCCAGCCCCCGCGCATAGGCCTGCTCCGGCGTGTAGCGGCCGATGCCCTGGAAATGATAGCGCTGCGCATTATACGCCTTCGCCTTCTCGAACCCTGCCGCATCGATCTGATTGTGCTGCGCGATGAAGGCGTCGCGAAACGCGGGATAATAACGCTCGTCCTTCCAGCGTGAATACGACATCACCCAGTAGAGGTCGTCGAGCATGCGCGTGACGAAGTGATTGGTGCGGCGCTGCTCCGGTGAAAGCGTCGCGTCGATCGTCAGGCGGTATTTCGCGGTCGCGTGCGCGATGATGGTCTCGCTGTCGCCGATCGTCTCGCCGTCATCCACGATATAGGGCAGCTGCCCGCGCGGCGCGGCGGAGGCATCGAACAAATGCTCATGCACGAACGGTACGCAAGCGAGTTTCAGGAAGGCATAGACCTTGAGGCCGTAGCCGTTGTTGTCGGCGGCGCCGAACAGCTCTGGATAGGAGTAGAGGGTCAGCATCGGACGCTCCTCGCGCTGAAGTCGTATCGCCGCAGTGACGCCCTTGCAACAGTCTCGCGCCTGGTGCGCCGCCTCCTTCGATCGGAGGACGATAGGCGCCGCCCGTTCGCAGTATGGAATCGCTCGACATTCCTGCAGCGAGCCAAGGCCGACATGCGACGTTCATCGACCCGCCGAATGATTGCCGCCCTGCGGTGTGGCACGGCACTTTTGGCCGGATTGGCTCTCGTAGCACCGGCGAAGGCCGCCGACATCGCGCCAAAACCGTACACGAAGGCGCCGCCGCTCGCGGCCTCGTCCTGGACCGGCTTCTACGCCGGGCTGGGCCTCGGCTTTCGATCGACCAGCGCGGATCTCACCACCACATCAGTGCTGCAAGACGGCGTTCCCCGTGACTTGACCGGCGCTGTGCTGACCCAGCCGTTCGACGGTGCCGGCTTTCGCGTCAATCCCTATGCCGGCTTCAACTGGCAGGTGGCACCCAGCTGGGTCGTCGGCGTCGAAGGCGATGTCGGCTTCGGGGACAAGACCACGGCACTTCCCGGGTTTCGCGCCTCGCCCTGGGCCGGCTCGTCCACCTTTGGGATCGACAGCGTTTCAGTCAAAGCCGGTTGGGACGCGAGCCTACGCGGCCGCGCCGGTTATCTGCTGACGCCGGCGACGCTGGTCTATGCCACCGGCGGCCTCGCCTGGCAGCACTATGACGTCACCTTGATCTGCGTCAGCGCCAGCTGTGCCAGCAACGGCCTGGCACCCAATTTGATCTCGAATTCCACGACCAGGACCGGCTGGACTTTAGGTGCCGGCATCGAGACCGCGCTGTGGGGCAACTGGCTCGTGCGCGCCGAATATCGCTACGCGGATTTCGGCGCGGCGCCGTTCAATTTCACGCGCACGGCGACTGCAGGCCCGGCGCTCACGGTCGACAATTTCGACGCGAGCTTGCGGACGCACACCGCAAGCGTCGGCCTCGCCTGGAAGTTCGGCGAGCCCGTCATCGGCGGCCATTCGCATCCGCTGGCTGCGCAGGCCGCGATCCTGCCGTCCTGGACCGGCGCGTATGTGGGCTTGGGTCAAGGTGCGCGCGCCACGCGCACCGATCTCATCACGACGTCCGAATCGCGTGCCGGCTTCCGCGAGGATCTGACGCGTCGCGCCACCATTCGCCCGATGGACAACACCGGGTTCCGCGTCAACCCCTATGCCGGCTATCTCTGGCAGTTCGCCCCGCAATGGACCGCGGGCTTCGAAGGCGATTTTGGCTTTGCCGACAGCACCACCACGCGCGAAGGCTTCACCACCATATCGCTCGCCGACTCCCAGTCTCGCGGCGAGAGCCTGGCGATTCGCACCAAATGGGACGCCAGCCTGCGGGGCCGGCTCGGCTATCTCGTGACACCGCGGACGCTGCTCTACGCGACCGGCGGCGTGGCCTGGCAGCACTATGAGCTGACCTCGACCTGCGTCAGCGTCGTCTGCGGCCTTTTCGGGTTGACGCCGGCGATCATCTCGGGGGCGACCACAAAAGCAGGGTGGACGGCCGGCGGCGGCATCGAAACCGCGCTCTTCGGCCACTGGCTGGCGCGCGCCGAATACCGCTATGCCGACTACGGCAGTTCGTCCTTTACTGTCGCGAGATCCGCCACCGACGCCAGCCGCAATCCGTCCGCCAGCACCTACGACGTCGCGATGCGAACGCATCTGGCGACGTTCGGGGTGGCGTACCGGTTTGATTGAGAAGCCGCTTGCTGTGATCCCGCGGCGCTGGTTTGTCCCCGACAACGCCGCCTGAAATCGCTACACTCTGCATCCTGGTGACGTCAGCAGGATGGGATCCCATGGCGAGAGAATTGGAAGGCAAGGTTGCGGCCGTGACCGGGGCCGCGTCGGGCATCGGATTGGCCAGCACCGAGGCGATGTTGGCCGCGGGCGCGCGCGTGGTGATGGTCGACCGCGACGAGGCCGCGCTGAAGGCGCTCTGCGACAAGCACGGCGACGCCGTGCTGCCGCTGCTGGTCGACCTGCTGAATCCAAAGGATTGCGCAACGCTGCTGCCGCGCGTTCTGGAGCAGGCCGGTCAGCTCGACATCCTGCATGCGAATGCGGGGACGTATGTTGGTGGCGATCTGGTCGATGCCGACACCATGGCGATCGACCGGATGCTGAACCTGAATGTCAACGTCGTGATGAAAAACGTGCACGACGTGCTGCCGCACATGATCGCGCGCGGAACCGGCGACATCATCGTCACGAGCTCGCTGGCGGCGCATTTTCCCACGCCATGGGAGCCGGTTTATGCGTCGTCCAAATGGGCGGTCAACTGCTTCGTCCAGACGGTGCGGCGCCAGGTCTTCAAGCACGGCATCCGCGTCGGCTCGATCTCGCCAGGCCCCGTCGTCAGCGCGCTGCTCGCGGACTGGCCGCCGGAGAAGCTGAAGGAAGCCAGGGACTCCGGCAGCCTGCTGGAGGCCAGCGACGTGGCTGAGGTCGTGATGTTCATGCTGACGCGGCCGCGCGGCATGACCATTCGCGACGTGGTGATGCTGCCGACCAATTTCGATCTTTAGGGCCTAGACGGGTCGCGAGACCCATCTACGGTAACGGTGTCGTCCCGGCGAAGGCCGGGACCCATACCGCGGAATCTCTCGGTTGCGGCCAGTAGAAGTACCGAACGACGAGTCTTCACCAAACCCTTGCCTGTGATTCTGGGTCCCGGCCTTCGCCGGGACGACGCTGAGGCTGGAGCGACGATCCGCTATCCACCTGCGATCCACTTCGCCAACTCCCGCCACGGCCCCAGCGTCCAATGCCCGGACGCAGCGCCGGACGGCGAGGGCAGCACGAATATTTCGGGCAATCTCTCCTCCCGCGGCTGCCGCCCCAACGCAATCGCGGCCGACGGCCTGCCGTAAAACAAGCTCGCAGCCTTCTTGCTCGTGAACGCAATCGTCCTTGGGCGAAATTTCTCGATCTTGGCCCTGAACCCCGGCACGTCGATCGTCTCAGGCGCAATCTGGTGATCCATCCCGGCGCCCGACTTGCAGAGATCGGTGAAGCCGATCCCGAGATCAAGCAAGCTCGAGAACTCGCCCGGCTGATACCGCCGCGGCGTGATCCCGGCCTCATGGATCGCGCGCCAGAAGCGGTTGCCGGGATGGGCGTAGTAGTGCCCGAGCTCGGCCGAGCGTGTGCTGGCGGCCGTGCCGACGAAGACGAGGCGGAGGTTGGGGCGGAGCTGGTCGGGGAGGCGGTGGAGAGGGACAGTAGCCAAATTATAGGTCCATAAGATGAGCGCCGCAAAATCGGTCTATCGTTCGCTGTTGGAGAAGCCTGCGAGAACAAGAAGTTCCTTGCAACCGTTCGATTGGAGTCGATAGAATTACTCTCAGTACTTGCATTTTCGCGATAGCGGGTTCGAAGATGAGTGAGGGCAGTGAAAAGTCACCGAGTGAACTGACGGTTTGGCCAGACCATCTCAAGGCGGCGCAAGAGATCACTGCGGTTGAAATTGGTGGCCGAGTCTATCCTCGAATTCCTTACGGCGATGAGCTCGGTGACTGGGGGGCCGATCGGGGATGTTGTGGCGATTGCGGGATAATAAAGGGCCAGTTTCATGTCGAAGGTTGCGATATCGAGAGATGCCCCAAGTGCGCGGGCCAGTGGATTTCGTGCGACTGCACGGAACAAGATACAGCAGACGGCAATTTCGATTTCGACTCCCATAGAGATAAGGCCGTAAGTGCCTATCTGCTCAAGCGTCCTTACTACGAGCAGCTTTGTTTGGTTGCGAAGAACATTATCAAAGAAGCCATCGATCGAAAAAATATCAAAGTGAGCTCTATAGATTGGAGAGCAAAGGGCATCGAAAGTTTCGCCGAAAAAGTGGTGAAGCCGAATGACTTGAACCCTCGAGAGCCAAAATATCGAAGCCCTTTGGAGCAAATCACCGATCTTTCTGGAATTCGAATTATAACGTTTTTCCCCGATACGCTTGTTCAGGTCGACAAGATCATCTCAGAGGAATTCCAAATTCTGGAAAGGTCGGACAAAGGCGAGAAACTCCTCGACGAAGATCGATTTGGATACAAAAGCATACACTTTCTAGTAGTTCTTGCGGCAAATCGAGCTTCACTCGCGGAGTACGCAAAATTCGAAGGAGCCGTCTTCGAGATTCAGGTTAGGACGATTTTGCAGCATGCTTGGGCAGAAATAGAGCACGACATTCAATATAAGTCGGCGTCAGTGATCCCTCACCAAATTGGCAGGCGCTTCAACGCGCTCGCTGGTATGTTGGAAGTCGCCGATCGCGAATTCCAAGCGATTCAGGATGAGGATGATACGCTTCGCCAGCTTGCGAGGCAGATGATTAAAGAAGGCGAGATTGATGAAATTGAAATCACGCCAGACGCGCTTAAGGCGTTTCTCACCAAAAAACTGGGTGGCGATCGGAGAATTACGTGGCTCTCATACGACTATTTAGCCCGAACTCTACGAAGGTGCGGATTTCGCACTCTGAGGCAGGTTGAAGATTGTACGCGGGGCTATGATGATGATGCGCTCAGTCAGCTCGTCTACGGGTTCAAGCAGGGGCAAATACATCGGTTTGAATTGGTCTTACTGGCCGGAATGGGAGAAAAGTACACGAATCGTCATTTGTGGCATGCTGAGACTTGGTTTCAAACCACAACGCAAGAAATCCTAGAAAGATTCCGCTTATACAATGTTGAGATACGCGATTTTGATCCGCTGGCCGACGGTTAAGCGCAGCGGAGCCTGACGGACGCGCGGTATTCTCGCTTCGCCCGCCGTGTATGGGAAGATTGGCCCAATGCCCGACTCTATAGATTTTAGTTGGCTTCAGCTATTCGGTGTGGCGCTTGGCGGAGGCGTGACAGTTAAGGTAATCGATATTATCTACCAGGAGTTCCGTCGACGCTACGACAAATCTCAGTCAGCCGGAAAATTTGTCGACGACCATTTGGATCCTCTGCTCAAGGCCGCAGATGAGCTGGTCGGAAAAGTTCACTCGCTTGCGACGTCCGACTTCAGTTCGTTGCGACGAGGTGCTTGTTCTCTGAACCCCTTGACCGATAATGACTTCGGAAGCTTGCTCTATCTGTTCAGCCGTTTTTGGGCTCGGATCGAAATTCTTCGGCAGGAAGGGCTGTCCGTTTCAATCTCGGAAGACGTCCGCGGTGCGAAGCTTCAGAGCTTCTTCGCTTGCCTCGAGTCAAGGAAGATTCGGATCGTTGATCGAATTTCCCAGCGCGCAATCGCTGAACTCTTGATAAAGCCGTCTCCCGAATACCTCCGAAATATTGGATATATCGAATTCGTAAAATTGGTAGAAGGCGACGAGAGCGCTCGAAGGTGGATTGTGCCGTTGGCCGCAGTTTTCGACAAGACCGCAAAGACGGCTACCCGGCAGCAACTCTTGCAGTATGGAGTGGTCGTTCATGCAATGATTGATACGCTCGATCCCAAGCATACCGTCACTAACCGACGACCTTCCTACCCAGTTAAGCTGTCCACTAAGACGCGAAATGACCTAAAATATAGGGTCTTTCGAGTTTACCTGAGCTTTGTGAGCGACAAAGGTAAGTATCTCTTTTGGAATCCCGATTCCAAAAAAGGTTAAGGCGGTCACTCGCTGACTCGGCATCTTTCAATGCCTAAACGCCAGGTTGGACCGCCTTGATTTCCTCGACGCACTTAAGCGTTCACCCAAAGATCCTAACTGTTTTGTAACAGTAGGGCAAGACGAATCCCCCTCACAACACCCGATTACTCTCCTTCACCTTCTCCGCATCCAGATAAACGCTTGAGCCCATCTCCTTGAACTTCGCGCTCATCTTGGCCATGCCGTCCTCGGCGGTTCCGCTCATCGACATGCCCACGCCGTTCGGGTCGTTCAACGTCGCCGCGTAGTCGCGGACGTCCTGCGTGATCTTCATCGAGCAGAATTTCGGGCCGCACATCGAGCAGAAATGCGCGACCTTGTGGGCTTCCTTCGGCAGGGTCTCGTCGTGGAAGTTTTTCGCCGTGTCGGGGTCGAGGCCGAGGTTGAACTGGTCGCTCCAGCGGAAGTCGAACCTCGCACGGGACAGCGCGTCGTCGCGCAGCTGGGCGGCCGGGTGACCCTTGGCGAGATCGGAGGCGTGGGCGGCGATCTTGTAGGTGATGACGCCGACCTTGACGTCGTTGCGATCGGGTAGCCCAAGATGCTCCTTCGGCGTGACGTAGCAGAGCATGGCGCAGCCGAACCAGCCGATCATGGCCGCGCCGATGCCTGAGGTGATGTGGTCGTAGCCCGGCGCGATGTCGGTGGTCAGGGGCCCGAGGGTGTAGAACGGCGCTTCGCCGCACTCCCTGAGTTGCTTGTCCATGTTGATCTTGATCTTGTGCATCGGCACGTGGCCGGGGCCTTCGATCATGACCTGGCAGCCCTTGTCCCACGCGATCTTGGTGAGCTCTCCGAGCGTCTCCAGCTCGGCGAACTGCGCGCGATCGTTGGCGTCGGCGATCGAGCCCGGACGCAGGCCGTCGCCGAGCGAGAACGAGACGTCATACTTGCGCATGAGGTCGCAGATCTCGTCGAAATGGGTGTAGAGGAAGCTTTCCTTGTGATGCGCCAGGCACCACTTCGCCATGATCGAGCCGCCGCGGCTGACGATGCCGGTGACGCGGTTGGCGGTGAGGTGGATGTATTGCAGGCGCACGCCGGCGTGGATGGTGAAATAATCGACGCCCTGCTCGCACTGCTCGATCAGCGTGTCCTTGTAGAGCTCCCAGGTCAGCTTGACCGGGTCGCCGTCGCACTTCTCCAGCGCCTGATAAATCGGAACGGTGCCGATCGGCACCGGCGCGTTGCGCAAAATCCATTCGCGGGTGGTGTGGATGTTGCGGCCCGTCGACAGGTCCATCACGGTATCGGCGCCCCAGCGGATCGCCCACACCATCTTCTCGACCTCTTCCTCGACCGAGGACGTCACCGCCGAGTTGCCGATATTGGCGTTGATCTTGGTCAGGAAGTTGCGGCCGATGATCATCGGCTCGAGTTCGCTGTGATTGATGTTGCAGGGGATGATGGCGCGGCCGCGCGCGATCTCGGAGCGGACGAACTCCGGGGTGATGAAGGCGGGGACTTCCGCGCCGAAGCTTTCGCCGTCGGCAAGGGCTGCTTCCGCGCGCTCGAGCTGCTCTTTGCGGCCGAGATTTTCGCGCGCCGCGACGTAGATCATCTCCTTGGTGATGATGCCGGCGCGGGCGAATTCGAGCTGGGTGATCTTGTGGCCGTCGAGGCCGCGCAGCGGCTGGTGATAGGCCGAGAAGGCGCGCGCGGCCTTGTCGGTGGAGACGCTGCCATTGTCCTCCGGCTTGATCTGGCGGCCCTGATATTCCTCGACGCCGCCGCGCTCCAGCACCCAGGCCTTGCGGCCGCGCGCCAGACCGGCGTTGACGTCGATGGTCACGCTCGGGTCGGTGTAGGGGCCGGAGGTGTCGTACACCGGCAGGTTCGGCTCGCCGGCGCCTTCGGACAGGATGATCTCGCGCAACGGCACGCGCAGATCAGGCGCGGCGTCGGGCGAGGCAAAGATCTTTCGCGACGAGGGCAGCGGGCCGGTGGTGACGGCGGGGACGGTCTTGTCGGGGTTGGAGCGGATGTTCATGGGATCCTCCGTTGAATATGGTTTTGCGTCGTCGCGTGCTGTTCGTCATCCTGAGGTGCGAGCACTTGCGAGCCTCGAAGGATGGAGCCGGGCCGTCGCCCTGCGAGGGCCGCTGAAGAAGCGGCGACCTCCAGCGACAACGGCTTCGCCGTTGCGCGGGGGTGACGGATTAAAGAGAGGGCGAGGCGCATCACGCCGCCTCCGCGGATAGGCCGAGCCATTGCCGCACCCGCGCATCCGGGTCGGCGTTCTGGGTGACGTCGCTGACGACGGCGATGGAATCCGCGCCTGCCGCAAAAATCTCCGCCGCGTGCTCGAACTTGATGCCGCCGATCGCGACCAGCGGGATGGGGCCGATGCGCTTCTTCCATTCCGTGATCTTCGGAATGCCCTGCGGCTCGAAGCGCATCGATTTGAGCGTGGTGAAGAAGATCGGACCCAGCGCGACGTAATCGGGCTCGGCGGCGAGCGCGATGTCCAGCTCCGCATCGTCATGGGTGGAGACGCCGAGTGACAAGCCGGCCTCGCGGATGGCCGCGAGGTCCGCGTCGGCCAAGTCCTCCTGGCCAAGATGCAGGTATTTCGCGCCGGCGACGATCGCCGCGCGCCAATAGTCGTTGACGACCAGCTTGGCCGGCGTGCCCGCGGTGATCGCCAGCGCATCGGTGACCATCTGCAGCGATTGCGAATCGTCGAGATCTTTTGCGCGCAGCTGAATGGTGCCGACGCCGAGCCTGGTCAGGCGCTCGACCCAACTGAGGCTGTCGACGACGGGATAAAAGCGATCAGGATACGGCATGCCAAAAAGGTGTCCCAACGACAGGGGTGGAAGGGGAGGCGAAGTCGCGGGCGTTCATCAGCCCGGCTTCGTAAGCGGTGCGGCCGGCCTCGATCCCGAGGCGGAAGGCGTTGGCCATGGCGACGGGATCGGCGGCTTTTGCGATGGCCGTGTTGAGCAGCACGGCGTCGTAGCCGAGCTCGAGCGCCTGCGTCGCGTGCGACGGCGCACCGATGCCGGCGTCGACCACCAGCGTGATATCGGGCAGCCGCTCGCGCATCAGCTTGAGCGCGTCGCGGTTGGTGATGCCTTTTGCGCTGCCGATGGGCGCCGCCCACGGCATCACCACCTTGCAGCCGGCATCGACCAGGCGGTTGGCGACCGAGAGATCCTCGGTGCAATAGGGGAACACTTCAAAGCCGTCCTTGATCAGGAGGCTTGCTGCTTCCACGAGACCCACCACATCGGGCTGCAGCGTGTCGTTGTCGGCGATGACTTCGAGCTTGATCCAGCTCGTGCCGAACAATTCGCGTGCGAGCTTGGCCGTCGTCACCGCCTCGCGCACGCTGCGGCAGCCGGCGGTGTTCGGCAGCACGGTGACGTCGAGCTCGCGGATCAGATTCCAGAACGCGTCCCCGGTCTTGCCGCCGGCGGATTCTCGTCGCAGCGACACCGTGACGATGTTCGAGCCCGAGGCGCGGATCGCCGCCTGCATGATCGCAGGCGAGGGATAGAGCGCGCTGCCGATCAGCAGGCGGGAGGGGAAGGATTTGCCGTAGAAGGTCACCATGGGCGAGGTGTCTCCTCAAATGACGCTGTCATCCCCGCGAAGGCGGGGATCCAGTATTCCAGAGGCCGTGCGATGATACGGAGGCGCCGCGGCGTACTGGATCGCCCGGTCGAGCCGGGCGATGACAGCGGAGTGTGTGGCGCGCGCCAAGGCGATAAATGGAGAGCCATCCCCATCACCCTCCCTGCCGCGGTGTGATGATCTCGATTTCGTCGCCGGCCTTCAGCGCGGTTTCGGCCCAGCGGCTTTTCGGCACGACGTCGTAGTTGAGCGCGATGGCGAAATGGGTGCCCTCGTAATCGAGCTCGGCGAGCAGCGCGTCCACGCTGGCCGAGCTTACCTCGCGCTGCTCGCCGTTCACGATCACGCGCATTGCATCACCTCATTGTCGATCTGGCCGCGCTCGACAAAGCCGAGCGTCAGCTCGGCCAGGGCCGGCGCGATCAGGAAGCCGTGGCGGTAGAGGCCGTTCACGCTGATCGTGTTGCCGCGGATGCCGATGCGCGGCAGATTATCGGGAAAAGCAGGGCGCAGGCCGGAGCCGAATTCGACGATGCGGGCCTCGCCGAAGGCGGGATGGACGGCATAGGCCGCGCCCAACAGCTCCAGCGCCGAGCGCACGCTGACGCCGGTGTCCTCGGCCTCGATCGAGGTCGCGCCCAGCATGAACAGATTGTCCTCGCGCGGGATCACATAGAGCGGCCAGCGCGGATGGATCAGCCGCACCGGGCGCGCGAGCTGCACCTCGGCGGTCTCGATCAGGATCATCTCGCCTTTGACGCCGCGAAGCTCCGGCTGCTCGTCGCGCGCAGCAAGGCCGCGGCAGTCGATCACGATGCCTTTGGGATTACGTTTTGCGAGTTCGGCCGCGGCGACGTCGCTGTCGAATTTGATGGTGCCGCCCGCGGCGCGGATGCGCTCGTGCAGTTTCGGCAGCACGCGGCGCGGCTCGACATGGCCCTCGGTCGGGAAGAACAGCGCATCGCGGAAGCGGCCTTCGAGCGACGGCTCGAGCTCGGCAAGGCAGGCGGCATCGAGCCGGCGATGGCCTTCGGTCATCCGGGCAAAGCGCTCGAAATCGTTGCGCTCGCGCGGATGGGCGACGACCAGCGAGCCGTTGAAGGGCGTGTCGGGCAGCTCGCGCCGCCAGATGTCGAGCGAGCGCAGGCCGAGCCTGGAGATGATCGGTTCGGAAACTTCCGCCTCGCAATAGGGCGCGAGCATGCCGCCGGCCCAATGGCTGGTGGCATCGGTCATGTCGGCGTCACCGCGCTCGTGCAGGGTGACGGCGTGGCCGGCCTGCGCGAACAGCAAGGCCTGCCAGGCGCCAGCAATGCCTGCGCCGATGATGGATACCGGGGAATCCGATCGCTTGGTCGTCTGCAACATCCCTGTCCCTTCGCCGGCATGACCCGGATCAGGTTCAAAGGGTCACCGCGGTCCTGGGCGGATTTGCCCATTTAGCGGTATCTCAGCTCCTCCTCGGAGCACCCCTCGGAACGGCTCTAATGTATGCCAGCAGGGCTGGGTGGTCAACGCGCTTGGCGGGAACCGCGCTTACCTGGGCGTTTACTTGGGCGCCTGTGCCCGGGCGTTGCGGACGCGCTGGGCGAGCTTGCGGTGCGGGGCGGTGCCGAACATCGGCTGCGGATTGCCGTTCGGCTCGAGCCAGGGGGCGCCCACATTGGCCTCGCCCATATTGGCGACCTGCACGGCCTCCTGCCGCTGCCGCTTTGCGGCGTAGTAATAGCCGCCGGCGAAATAACGAACGGCCCGGGTGTGATCGCCATTGGCGGCGCGATAGGCGCCGGCGAGATATTTCACGGCATAGGTGAGGTTGGTGTTGGGATCGCGCAGGCCGGCGGCGTCGCCGGTGTAGCCGACCCCGCGGGCGGTCGCGAGCTTGATCTGCATCAGCCCGATGGTGCCGCCATGGCCGACCAGGCCGGGCTGATAGCGGCTTTCGCGCATGATGACGCGATGCACCAGCGCCTCCGGCACACCGTTGGCGCGGGCATGGGCGGCGACCATGTCGGCGTACTCCGCTTGGCCTGCGAATGCGGCCTGCGGCAACGTCAGTCCGGCCGCGAGCAGCGCGGCGACATGTAAAATTTTCATCAGATATCCCGGAGGTCCCTGAGACCGAGTGAAGGCCAGCGCCCGGCTGCCGTTTAGGCCTCCCGAACGCGGCAATGATGTGACCAAACGCCGCCGTTAATTTTTTCGCGGCGGAGCCGCAGTGACGACTCAATGCTGGCGCCAGAGTTCCTTCAGGCGGACAACTCGCGACAGCAGGCCTGTCTATTCGCACCGGCGCACGAAAGCGAGTATGTCACGGCCAGCGAATCGGGAGAGGTGCCATGACAAAATCAACCATGGTCAAAGCCCACAGCGGCGACATGTCAGAACACGATTTGCCCAGAAACAACCCCTGTGCCCAATGCGGCACGCTGATCCCTACGCCCGACTGGATCGAGCCGGGCGAAGGGCGCGTCTCCTATCTCTGGACGTGCCACGCCTGCAATTATCGCTTCGAGGCGGTGGCGATCTTCGACGATATGCCCATCGCGCATCCGCCCCTCGCGGCCTGAAGTTAAGCCGCAAGCCGCGGCTGCTGCCAGATCGGCAATTGCATCCGCACGATCAGCCCATGCGGCTCCCGGTCGTGCAGCGACAGCTCGCCGCCATGGGCGAGGGCGATCGCGCGCGCGATCGACAGACCGAGGCCGAAGCCGGTGGACTCGTCCATGGTGCGCGCATCGTCGCCGCGGACGAACGGCTCCAGCATCTCCTGCTTACGGGCATCCGAAATGCCGGGACCATCGTCCTCGACGTCGATGACGAGCCTGGTGCCTGAGATGTCGAGCCGGATCGTCACCTCGGCACCGAAGCGCACCGCGTTCTCGACGAGGTTGGTGACGCCGCGATGCAGATCGTCGGGCCGCGCCGCGGCGGTCGCAGATAGCGGGCCATCATAGCGCACGACGTGGCCCATGTCGCCGAACTGGTCGGCGATGAGCTGCAGCGTGCTCGCGATGTCGACCAGCGTCACCGCCTCGATCTGGCGGTCGTTGCGCAACAGCGACAAAACGGATTCCAGCATCGCGCGCATCTGGTCGAGATCGATCAGCATGCGCTTGCGGTTGCCTTCGTCCTCGACGAACTCGGCGCGCAGGCGCAGCCGCGTGATCGGCGTGCGCAGATCGTGGCTGATCGCGGCAAGCATCCGCGTGCGGTCCGACATCAGCCGCGCGATCCGCTCGTGCATGCGGTTGAGCGCGCGCGCTACCGAGCGGATCTCTTCCGGGCCGCGCTCGGGAAGTGGATCGGCCGTCCCGTCCAGGCTGAAATTCTCGGCCGCCTTTGCAAACGAAGACAGCGGCGCGGCGAGCGCGTGCGCAGCCCATACGCCGAGCAACGTCACGCTGATCACGGCAGATAGCAGCGTCGATATCCAGGGATTGCCCCAGAACCAGCCCGGCCGCCCCCGTTCAACATGGCCCGCGACTGTCGTGCCGTCGGGCAGCTGAATGCCGATCCGCGACGAACCGCCGTTCGGCGGCAGCGTGACGACCTTGTAGCCCTCACCGAGATGGCGGCGCATCCCGTGCATATGGGGGCCGTCGGCGATGGCCGTCACGGAGCCGGGCGCGATCGCTTCGAGCCGCAGATCCGGAAAGGCGCGCGCGATGTCGGCGAGCAGGCGCGGCCGCTCGCTCGCGTCGGCCGCGGACAGCAGCAGCGCGGCATTGGCGAGCTCATGCTCGCTGTCGGGCGGCGCCGCCGCGCGATCCGGCCGCGTGATCAGAAAACCCGCCGTGATGACCAGATGAAGCGCGACGATCGACACCACGACGAGCGCAGCGATCTGGCCGCTGATGCTCCTGAGATGGAAAAATCCCAAAAGCCGCATGTCAGATGCTCAAGACTGCCGCGACCGCTTCCGCGCTTGTCGTTTCCGTGTTTGCCGCTTCCGTTCTCACCACTTCGGTTCTCGGCGTGAACAGATAGCCGCCGGAGCGCACCGTCTTGATCATGGTCGGATCGCCCGGATTGGGCTCGATCTTGCGGCGGATGCGGCTGACCAGCACGTCGATCGAACGCTCGAACGAGCCGGTGCTGCGCCCTTGGGTGAGGTCGAGCAGGCTGTCGCGCGACAGCACGCGGCCGGGACGCTCGCAGAACGTCCGCAGCAAATCGAACTCGGCGCTGGTCACCGCGACGCGCGCGCCCTCGGGATTGCGCAGCTCGCGCAGGCGCAGATCGATGCGCCAGCCCTCGAAGGCGAGCGTGCTCGCGCCTTCGATCGAGCTTGCCGCCTGCGCGGCCGCCTGGCGGCGCAGCACCGCGTTGATGCGGGCGAGCAGCTCGCGCGGGTTGAACGGTTTCGGCAGATAGTCGTCCGCGCCCATCTCCAGACCGACGATGCGGTCGACGTCCTCGCCGCGTGCGGTCAGCATGATGATCGGCGTCTGTCCTTCCGCGCGCAGCTTGCGGCACAGGCTGAGGCCGTCCTCGCCCGGCAGCATGACGTCGAGGATGATGAGGTCGACGCGATGATCGGCCATCGCGCGCGACATCTCGCGGCCGTCGCTCACGGCGGTGACGTTGCAGGCGTTGTTGCGCAGGTATTTCGCAATCAACGTCCGGGTTTCACGGTCGTCTTCGACGACAAGGATGTTGGGATTGGGAAGGGCCATGCGCTTTGTTTGTCCAAGATTCGGGCCAAATGGCGAGGAGATTTGTTTCAGATTGTTTCCATGGCCCATGCCGCAACAGCAGGACATCACCGGGCAGGGAAGCGGCAAGGTCTCGTTAAGCGCGCTAACCATACCGTGGCGTGGTCGGCTACGAAACCCCCGCAGAACTCACGGAGCCATCATGACCTCGATTTCGGCGGCCTCCGCCGGTCACCACCAGTCGCCGTTGCAGCGGCTGCAGCAGGAATTGCAATCGGACGTGTCCGCCGGCACGGTCTCGTCGTCGGACCAGTCGGCGCTTTCGACGGCGCTGACCGACATCGACACGGCGCTTCAGCGGGGCCGGTCGAGCGATCAGTCGAGCGGCGCGCGTCCTTCCAAGGACGACATCAAGTCGAAGATCGACGATCTCATCACCAACGAGGTGTCGAACGGGACGCTGACGTCAGACCAGGCCGACGAGCTGAAGAACGTATTCCAGTCCGCCTTCGCCAATGGCGCCGGCGGCCCCGGTGGTGCGGGCGGTCCCCCGCCAGGCCCGCCGCCGGACGACAGCTCATCGGATTCGTCGTCGACGGACGCGACCAGCAGCACGTCGACCGTCTCCACCACGGCCGAAATACTCAAGCAGTTTCTCCAGGCACTGCAGCAGTCGCAATCGTCATCGTCGTCTTACGGCGCCAACGGCAGCTCATCCGGCGGCTCGGACTTCGCCGCGCTTCTGATCGATTACAAGAGCTGACCTGCGCGACGGAGATCAGCGCGTTCCTCGCTGCGGTCGTGCTTCACCCAGGACGCACGATCGTCGGCGAGGAACAGTGCGCTGCAAAATGTTCCTGAGTGACTTAGGAACAATCGCACACGGCTCCGATGCTCGCGCAGCACGCGACGAAATTGCAGCACGCGCGGAACTGGGACTGATCCGAGCTGTTTTCTCCGCACGAGTTTTCTGCTGAAGGAGAGGACAATATGTTGATGAAATCGATCGCGGCCGGTCTCGCCGGTACCGCACTGCTCGCAACCGTTGCGTTCGCGCAAAATCCGACCGCCACCACCGACAAGGCGCCGGCTGCCGCCGCCTCGACGACCACCACGACCGCATCGGGACAGTGGCGTACGTCCAAGATGGACGGCATCAAGGTCTATAACGACGCCAACGAGAACATCGGCTCGATCAACGATCTGTTGATGGACAAGAGCGGCAACATCAAGATCGCCGTGATCGGCGTCGGCGGCTTCCTCGGCCTGGGCGAGCATCTGGTCGCGGTGCCCTATGAGAAGCTGAAGTTCGTCAACGAGGCGGTGGCCTACACCGGTACTGCCGGAAACAACCCGAACAGCGCAGCCAACCGGCCGGCGGCGACCACCACGACGGGTGCCGCGACCGGCACCGACAACAAGCCTGCGACGACGGCCACGTCCTCGTCGAAATGGTATCCGGACCACGCCGTGTTCAATGCCAGCAAGGACGAGCTGAAGAACATGCCGGAGTTCAAGTACTCGGAGTAACGCGGCTCTGAACTGCTAAACGAAGCGCGCCCGCTTTTGCCGGGCGCGCTGTCGTGTCTTTTTTCGCCTCCGTCATTGCGAGGAGCTCTTGCGACGAAGCAATCCAGGCTGCCACCGCGGATGCACTTCTGGATTGCTTCGCTTCCGGCTTCGCTCTTCGAGCACGCCGGACAAGTCGCTCGCAACGATCGAGAGTATCCCTAGTTCCCCTTCACCAGCGGGCAGCCGCCCTTGTCGAGCGGGCGGAAGGCCTCGTCGCCGGGCACGGTGGCGATCAGCTTGTAGAGGTCCCACTCGCCCTTGGATTCCTCGGGCTTCTTGACCTCGAACAGATACATGTCGTGGACCATGCGGCCGTCGATGCGGATCTTGCCGTTCTTGGCGAAGAAGTCGTTGACCGGCGTCTTGCGCATCTGCTCCATCACTTTCGGTGCCTCGTCGGTCTTGATGGCGTCGATCGCCTTCAGATAGTGCATGGTCGCCGAATAGAGCCCCGCCTGGATCATGGTCGGCATGTGGCCGACCTTCTCGTTGAAGCGCTTGGAGAAGGCGCGCGTCTCCTCGTTGGTGTCCCAGTAGAACGCATCGGTGATGATCAGGCCTTGCGTCGACTTGATGCCGAGCGAATGAACGTCGGTGATCTCCATGAGCAAGGCGATCATCTTCTGGCCGCCCTGCGTCAGGCCGAACTCGGCCGCCTGTTTCAGCGCATTGGTAGTGTCGCCGCCGGCATTGGCCAGCGCGACCACCTTGGCTTTGGAGGCCTGGGCCTGGAGCAGGAAGGAGGAGAAGTCCGACGAGTTGAGCGGATGCCGGACCTCGCCGAGCACCTTGCCGCCGCTCTCCTTGACCACGTTGGCGGCGTCGCGCTGCAGCGCCATGCCGAAGGCGTAGTCGGCGGTGACGAAGAACCAGGTGTCCTCGCCGCGCTTGACCATCGCCTTGCCGGCGACGTTCGACAGCGCATAGGTGTCGTAGGTCCAGTGCACCGTGTTGGGCGAGCAGGCGACGCCCGTGATATCGGATGAGCCGCCGCCGGAATTGATGTGGATCTTGTTCTTCTCGCGCGTCAGCGCCGAGATCGGCAGCGCCACCGACGAGGTCGGCACGTCGAAGATCGCGTCGACCTTGTCGTTGTCGTACCAGTTGCGGGCGATGTTGACGCCGACGTCGGGCTTGTTCTGGTGATCGGCGGAGACCACCTGCACGGGCTTTCCCGCGACCTTGGCGCCGTAATCGGCGACCGCCATCTCGACGGCGGCGAGCGAGCCCTTGCCGGTCGCATCCGCATAGAGGCTCGACATGTCCGTGAGCACGCCGATCCTGACGACATCGTCGGAAATCTGCGCCTGCGCGGCGCCTGACGTGGCGGCGAGAGCGAGGCCGGCCGCGATCGCGGCGATGAGTTTTTGCATTTGTTTTTCTCCCTCAGCATTGTTGTTTGGGGTTTTGTTGCGGGGACCGTTCTAACGACAATCGGTCGCGGGAGCAAAGCCCGGAATGCGCGAGGAGGGTTGAGAAATAAGCAGGGGTGTTTCCATCATTCCGGGGCGCGCCCCTTTGGGCGCGAACCCGGAATCCATTCAGCCACCCTCGCTGCGGCACGATAGATTCCGGGCTCGCGCTTCGCGCGCCCCGGAATGACGATAAGACCGTTCACGCGCTGCCGCCCTTGAGCCGTTCATTGCGCCGGCGCAGGCCTTCCAGTGTGGCGAGCAGGATGACCGAGACCGTCGTCAGGATCACCGCCGCTGCCGTGATGGTCGGGCTGATGTTCTCGCGGATGCCGCTGAACATCTCGCGCGGCAGGGTGCGCTGCTCCGGACCTGCCATGAACAGCACGATCACCACCTCATCGAAGCTCGTCGCGAAGGCGAACAGGGCCCCCGACGCCACGCCGGGCAGGATCAGCGGCAGGATCACGCGGCGGAACGCCTCAAGCGGCGAAGCACCGAGCGAGGCGGCGGCGCGGGCCAGATTGGTGTCGAAGCTCTGCAGCGTTGCACCGACCGTGATCACCACGAAGGGCGTCGCCAGCGCGGTGTGGGCCAGAATCAAGCCGAGATAACTGCCGGTCAGCCCGATCGGCGCGAAGAAGAAATACAGACCGACTGCGGTGATGACCCCGGGCACGACAACCGGCGACAGCACGAAGGCCAGCACGAGCGGCTTGAACCGGCTCTTCCACTGCGCCAGCCCCAGCGCCGCCAGCGTGCCAAGCATCATCGACAGCAGGGTCGATGCCACACCGATGATCATGCTGTTCTTCAGCGAATTCATCCAGCGCGGCGAATTGACGAAGTCGTCGTACCAGCGGAGCGAGAGGCCCGGCAGCGGATAGGTGAGGTACGAGCCCGAGCTGAAGGACAGCGGCATGATCGCGAGGATCGGCGCGATCAGGAAGATGAACACCAGCGTGGAGATCACGATGGTCGCGGTCCACGCGATGCGCTGGCTCGGCGTGCGGATGGAGGAATTGTCGCTCAATTCTTCATCCCTCCCGTCACCTGCTGTCCCTGCACCAGCTTTCCGTAAACGAGCGCGAGCAGAACAGTGGCGAGCAGCAGCACCGCACCCAGTGCCGACGCAAGGCCCCAATTGGCGGTCTCGGTCGTGTAGAGCGCGATGAAGTAGCTGATCATCTGGTCGGCGGCGCCGCCGACGAGTGCTGGCGTGATGTAATAGCCGAGCGCCAGGATGAAGACGAGCAGGCTTCCCGCGCCGATGCCGGGCAGCGTCTGAGGCAGGTAGATCCGCAGGAAGGCGGTGAGGGGTGGCGCACCGAGCGAGGCGGCGGCACGCATGTAAGCCGGTGAGATCGCCTTCATGCTGCTGTACAGCGGCAGGATCATGAACGGCAGGAGAACGTGGGTCATGGCCACGCAGACACCGAAGCGATTGTAGATCAGGCGCAACGGCGCATCGATGATGCCAAGCCAGAGCAGGCTGTCGTTCACGACGCCTTTGCTCTGCAACAGAACGATCCAGGCGCAGGTGCGGACCAGCAGCGATGTCCAGAACGGCAGCAGGACGAAGATCATCAGCAGGTTCGACCGGCCGGGCGGCAGCGCGGCCAGCAAGTAAGCGACCGGGAAGCCGAGGATCAGGCAGAGTACCGTGACGCTGAAGCTGATGATGAAGGTGCGGGCGAAAACGTCGCGGTAGATGGCCTGATCCGGCGGGGCTGCGATAATCGCGCCGTCTGCGTTCCGCGTCAGATCGAGCGCCGACAAAAGATAGAAGCCGGTTATGGGACCGCTGGCGTCCTTGATCGTGGTCCAGGTGGCGCGCTCGCGCCAGGCCGGGTTGATCTTGCCCAGCGTCTCCTTCGCCGTGCCGGGCTCGGGCACGGTCTTCAGATTGCGTGCGGTGCTGGTCAGGATCGTGCGAAAGCCGTTCTGGGCGTAGTTGAGCCGCTTGGCCGCGATCGCGATCGTTCCGGAAGCGCGCGCGGCCAGGATGTCGCCCGCCAGCGCCGCGTAGGCCTTTTCGTCCGGCAGATTCCTGCCGTCCCAACTGGCGAGAGCCGCGATGGTCTGAGGCAGAACCAGACGCACCTCCCGGTCATCGACGGCGCGCCACAGCATGCCGGCGATGGGCCCAGCGAAGGTGAAGAGCAGGAAGACGAGAAGCGGCAGAACCAGCGCCAATGCTTTGACCTGGCGTGCTCGCTCCGCCCGCCGCAATCGGCGCTTGAGCGGCACCTCGGTCGACGCATCGGCGCCGATCAAGAGCGCATCCGTCATTGGTGTTACCTTCGGTCGAGCCCTGCGGAGCGCGCTACTTCGCGGCCCATTTGTTGAAGCGCTCGGTCAGGCGGTCGATGTTCTCGAGCCAGAAGGCAACGTTGATCTCGACCGCATTCTTGATGTTGTCGGGCGCTGTCGGCAGGTCCTTCAGAACGGCAGGCGCGAGCAGGGCGGCTGCGTCCTTGTTCGAGGTGCCATAAGCAATGTTCTCCGACAGTTTCGATTGGTTCTCCGCCTTGCCCGCGAAGTCCAGGAACTTGTAGGCCGCGTCCTTGTTCGGGCTACCTTTCAGGATCACCCAGGTGTCGAGGGTGAAGAGGGCTCCGTCCCACACCATGCCGAAATTCTTCTTCTCGTTCTTGTTCGCGGTGTCGATGCGGCCATTGTAGACCGAGGTCATCGCCACCTCGCCCGAGGCGAGCAATTGCGGCGGCTGAGCGCCGGCCTTCCACCAGACGATGTCGCCCTTGATGGTGTCCAGCTTCTTGAACGCGCGCTCGACGCCTTCGTCGGTCGCCAGCACCTTGTAGACGTCCTTTGGCGCGACGCCGTCGGCCATGAGGGCGATCTCGAGCGTGGTCTTCGGTCCCTGACGCAAGGCACGCTTGCCCGGGATCTTTTTGGTGTCGAAGAAGTCGGCCCAGCCCTTCGGGGCCTCCTTGAGCTTGTCCTTGTCGTAGCCGAGAACGAAATCGTAGAGGATGGCGCCAACGCCGCAAGCGTTGACCGACGGTGGGATATAGGCGGCCTCGCCGCCGATCTTCGAATAATCCAGCTTCTCGAACAGGCCTTCTTCGCAGCCGACCGCCAGTTCGTCGCTCTCGACCTGGACGACGTCCCAGGTGGCGGCGCCACCCTGCACCTTGGCGCGCAGCACGCCGACTCCGCCGTCCCAGGACTCGTCGTTCATCGCAACGCCGGCCGCTTTCTTGAACGGCTCGAAATAGACCTTCTTCTGGGCATCCTGATAGGCCCCGCCCCACGACACGACGGTGAGGTCACGCGCCTGCGCCACCGTGGCCAGCGCCGCGCTGGCGGTGAGTGCCGCGGCGAAACCCAGGACAATCTTGCGCTTCAGCATGGTCTTTGTTCCTTCTTCTTCACGTGACTTGCGTTGAGCTTGGTCGGTGCAGGTCCGCCCGCGTTGGAGCGATGCTGCATGGTTGGTTCAGACGGGATCGAGGGCCAGGCAGTCCTCCGGGCGGAAGGTGATGAACACGTCATCGCCAGGTGTTAGGCTGCCAGCTCTCAGGTTGCCATGTGTCAGGCTGTCATGCGCCCCCGGCTGAAGTTTGACCATGAACTCCTTGTTGTCGGCGACATCGAGCACGGCCAGCGCGTGGTCGCCGAGATAGATGGTGTTCTGCACCTTTGCCGGCAGTCGGTTCGGTTCGTCGCCGGAGGTGCCATCCGGGATAATGGCGATCCGCTCCGGCCGCACCGACAGCGAGGTCGATGCGCCCGCGCCTGATACGTTGACCGCTCGTGCGGTCACGGCGCCGCCGCCAGCCAGCGCAACGCGGCAATATTCTTTTTCAACCGTCTCGACGGTGCCGGACAAAACATTGTTCTCGCCGATGAAATGGGCGACGAAGCTGTTCACCGGATGCTCATACAGCGCGTCGGGCCTGTCGATCTGCTGCACGATGCCGTCGTTGAATACGGCGATGCGGTCCGACATGGTGAGCGCTTCACCCTGATCGTGGGTGACGTAGACGACGGTGATGCCCATCGTCTCGTGCAGTTGCTTGATCTCCAGCTGCATCTGCTCCCGAAGGCGCTTGTCCAGGGCGCCCAGCGGCTCGTCCATCAGCACGAGTTGTGGATTGAAAACCAGGGCGCGGGCCAGCGCCACGCGTTGCTGCTGACCGCCGGACAGTTGCCCGGGCCGGCGCTGCGCCAGGGTTTCCATCTTGATCATGCGCAATGCCGCTTTGACACGATCCTGCGCTTCGGCCTTGTTCGTGTTGCGAACCGAGAGCGGGAAGGCGATATTTTCCGCAATCGTCAGGTGCGGAAACAGGGCATAGTTCTGGAACACCATGCCGATGTCGCGCTTGTGTGGCGGCACGTTCTTGATCGGCCGGTCCGCGAGGTAGATCTCGCCATGGGTCGGAACCTCGAAGCCGGCCAGCATCATCAGCGTAGTCGTCTTGCCGGAGCCCGACGGACCAAGCAGGGTGACGAACTCACCCTTCCTGATGTCGAGATCGAGGTTCTTCACCACGAGGTGCTCGCCATCGTAGGTCTTCTGAATGCCGGAAAAGCGCACCAGCGCCGGCGCAGGCGTGACCATGCCGGCTTCCATGTCGTCCTCGCGTTGTCAGCACCAGTGCTGTCAGCACCTCGTCCCCGGGGTGCGAGGAATAGCTTAGCATCCTCCGACCAGATTGCCAGCGGCGCAAACGACGACGCGCACGGAGCCGTCGGGAAAAGGCGCGCGCTACATTCCCGACAATTTCGTCACGGACACATTCAGCGAGCCCCCGGCTTCCGCGATCACGCGCAGCGTCTTGGAGTCGAAGGCGATGTCGGCCAGCGTCAGGCTGTCGATCTTTGCATCGACCCTGACGCCGTCCTCGCTCTTCTGGAAGTCGGCGATCGCGGCGGCGATCTTCTCGCGTGCATTGGCGGCAATCGGCTTTAGATCGATTGTCGCTTTCTGCACCAGCGCCTGCTGCATCTGCGGCACCACCGCGCGCGCCGCGGCACCCAGCAGGCCGAAGGCCGCCTCGGACTCTACCGCGAGCTGGATGTCGGCGAGCCGCAGCGTCTGCTGCGCCTGGTCGAGCATCGGCCGGACCCAGATGTGCACGGTCGCTTCGGCGCCGAGACCAAGCCAGCTCTTCTTCTCCTTGGCGCGCACCAGCAGCGAGATCAGGAGGCGCTCGCCCGACGGGACTACGTTGACGCTCTTGACGGTGACGTCCACGGGACCGGAGCCGTCCTCGGGATAGGTGTGGCCGACCATCTGCGCGGCGATCAGCTTGTTGATCTCGGTGAAAGGCACGTCGATCGGGACGCCGATGTTCACACCGGTGCCGGTCGGCGGCACGATCGAGATCTTGTCGGGGAACGGGCAGTCGGGCTTGGTCGGCGTGGAGGTGACGCGCGTCTCCGCTTCCAGGCCCATCAGCAGGGTCACGGCCTGCGCGTCGACGCGCGGCTGCGCCGCGATGGCGCGGATCGGCTTCATCTCCAGCCAGAGCGGCGGCAGCGCGGCCGAGGAGCCCGAGCCTTGCAGCGGGATCGAGCGGCAGGCCTTGGCCCATTGCAGCTTCGCGTTCTCCCGCAAGGTCGGATCGTTGCGCATCCGTTCGGAAACGGCGTTGATCTGTTCGCCGACGGTCTTGTCGATCAGCGGCTTCACCTGTGCAGGTACGTTGACCTTGGCGCCGGAGATGTTGAGGTTGGTATCGCCGAGATTGACCTGGGCGCCGAGATTGGGCTCGAGATGCCAGTTGGCCGCGAGCTTCGGCCGCGAGGTGACGACGACGTTGCCCTTGATCTCGGCGCTGGCGTTCAGATTCTTGATGTTGACCGCGCCGATCTGTTTCGCGGCATTGCCGCCGAGCACGCTACCGAGCGCCTCGCCGAGCGCGCCGGTGGCTTTCGACGACAGCGAGCCCGTCACGTTCAGCTTGCCCGTGAGCGGCGTCGAGATCGTCAGCACGTCCTTGTCGCCGGCAGCTGCCATCGGCCCGCGCACGGCGGACCAGCCGATGTCGGCGTTCTCCAGGATTTGCGAAATCGGGTTCTCGGCCTTGCCGGCGAAATTGCGCGGGGCGGCCTTCTCGGCCTGCTCGCGAATCGCCGACAGCGCGATGGCGACCGGCGCCACCACGATCGAGCTCTTCGCGACCGGCGGCAGCGGCGGCAGTTGCGCGACCGGCGGTGCGGAATTCGTCGCTCGCGGCGACAGCCAGTCCATCGCCTTCAGGCTGATGAAAAACGACGCCGCGAGCACCGCGACGGCGATCAGGACAGTTTTCAAGTTCAGCGTCAGTCGCATCAATCCCCCAGGCCGCCCGGGCAGAAGTCTACAGGGCAGGCGAGGAGGGCGCTAGAGCCCACCGATGGGGTGGAATTGGGGCAAACAAATTAACGGCTGCGATCGCGCAATTGCCGTGCATTCTTCATGGCACACCCTAGCTGCGCTTCGGACGGCGGACCGTTCTCACATTGCCGCGATCTCCGCCCCCGCAGAAGAAGCGGTCGCCGCCATCGGACTCCAATCCTGACACCATGGTCCCGGCGGGCAGGTCGAGCTGCTCCAGCACCTTGCCCGTCTCGGGATCGATCCGCCTGATGTCGCTGTCCTCGCCTTCCCAGGTGCCGTGCCAGAGCTCGCCGTCGACCCACGTCACTCCGGTGACGAAGCGTTTGCTTTCGATGGTGCGGAGAATTTTTCCCGTCTGGGGATCGACCTGATGGATCTTGCGCTCCCGATACTGTCCGACCCAGAGCGAGCCCTCGGCCCAGGCCAATCCAGAGTCGCCGCCGCCGCCGGGCGCGGGGATGGTGGCGAGCACCTTGCCGGTCGCAGCGTCAATCTTCTGGATGCGGTCCTCGGCGATCTGGAACAGGTGGCGGCCGTCGAACGCCGTTCCCGCATGCGCGGCGACATCGATGGAGCGAGCGATCTTGCCATCGGCCGGATCGACCGCATTCAATTTGTCGCCGGATGCGAACCACATATGGCTGCCGTCATAGGTGACGCCGTGCACGGCTTCGACGCCTGCAAAGGGCCCGTATTCCCTGACGATCTCGGCGGCTGAACGTTTCATCTGCTCGGTCCCTGTGGTGTGAATCCCATCTTAGGTCTTCATGAGCGGTCCGGGGAGTAACAAGCCTGTCGGGAAACCCGGCACGGGCGGCGTCATCCAGCGCCGCGCCCGTCCGTGTCCGAAGGACTGCACCTTGTTCGATCGCGCCAGCTCTTCGAGGGCCCGCTGCACGGTGCGCGCGCTCGTTCCCAGCGCCAGCGTGAGCGCCGAGCTCGACCAGGGCTCGCCGTCGGAGAGGAAGGCCAGCACATTGGCGTGCTTCTCCTCGACGGGCCGCGCCAGCACGAGAACCTGCCGCGTGTTGCGCGGCGTCAGCGCAAAACCTTGCCGGGTCGCGCGGATATCGGCGAGAGGCTCGAGCTTGGTGCGGAGCCGTCCGATTTCGACGCGCAGCCGGGCGCGATGCGATTCATCGACGTGCCTTGCCTGAAACGCTCCCGTGATCAACGCTTCCCGCGAGACATCGGCCGGCCAGGACTGCGCCAGGATGCGGGCGAGCGCGAACAGCACCGGCCGCGTTCCGAGCGACACGAGGATGCCTCGCCTGCGAACCGCGTGATGGAACGTGTCCACCACGAGCGACTCCGACGTCGCGAGGTCCTCGACCTCCTCGAGCAGCAACGGCCGTTCGTGCCCGCGCGTGATCAGGCGCGCTGCGGGCGTGTCGAGCACGCGGCTCGTGCCTTCGACCTCGGCCGCAAGCGCGGCAATGCCGGCCTGCCGTGCTGCGCTCGCCGCGCGCCCGAGCGCCGCGCGCGCCTCTTTCGTTCTGAGCCGCCTGATGGCAATGCCGGCAATCACGAGCTCGCGGGCGACCTGCGCAGCAGGGGGCAATGGCGTGGTCTTGGTCTCGGCCAGCGTGCGCTCGGCCTCGTCGAGGCATCCGAGCAGGAGAAGTCGGCGCGCTTCGATGTGACCCGCATGGGCGGCGTTGGCGAGGTCACCGTGGCTTGCGAGCGTCGCCCGCGCGGCCGCGAGCGTGTTGGCCGGCCAGTTCAGGTCGCGCGAGACGAGTGCGATCTCGGCTTCCGCCACCACGCATCTTGCGCGCGCGACTGCCTCTCTCGGACCGAAGGCGCGTGCGGCGCTGCGCAGCAATGTCTTCGCCTTGGCGAGATCGCCGAGCTGCGCCATCGCGATGCCGCGCAGCGCCAGCGAAGGTGCATCGTTGCGCAGCGCAACGCGGTTTAGCGCGCCGAGCGGATCGCCGGCTTGGAGCGCGCGGGCCGCGGCCGTGATCAGCGACTCCATTCAAATCCCGCCACACTTGTTACTCCCACTACGCAACCGTCCGGTGCGAGAGATCGTTGACGGCCGACAATGTGCGGCGAGGGACGAGCGGTTCCGCATCTTCCATCGCGAGATCCGGAACGGCCGCCCGGGAAAAGTTGGAGACCCATGATGACATCAGCTGACAACGCAGGGAATAACGGACAGGCCGCCATGCAAACACCGCCGGTGGTGTCGCCGCAGGACTGGGAGGCCGCCCGTCAGCAACTGCTCGTGAAGGAAAAGGCGCATACCCGTGCCCGCGACGCCCTGGTCGCCGAGCGCCGGCGCATGCCGTGGATGGAAGTCACCAAAACCTATGCGTTCGAGGGGCCCGGCGGCAAGGTCAGTCTGCACGACCTGTTCCAGGGCCGGCGACAACTGATCGTCTACCGCGCCTTCTTCGAGCCGGGCGTGTTCGGCTGGCCGGATCATGCCTGCCGCGGCTGCTCCATGGTGGCCGACCAGGTCGCCCATGTCGCGCATCTGAATGCCCGCGACACCACGCTGGTGTTCGCCTCGCGGGCGCCGCAGGCTGATATCAGCAGGCTGAAGCAGCGGATGGGCTGGACCATGCCATGGGTCACCGTCACCGATAGTTTCGATGCGGATTTCGGCGTCGACGAGTGGCACGGGACCAACGTGTTCTACCGGGACGGGACGCGCATCTTCCGCACCTACTTCGTCAAGAGCCGCGGCGACGAGCAGATGGGCGGCACCTGGAATTACCTCGACATCACGCCGCTGGGACGGCAGGAGGTCTGGGAGGATTCGCCGAAGGGTTATCCGCAGACGCCGACCTACAAATGGTGGAATTGGCACGACAGCTACACCGAAGGTGCGGCACCCGACAAGAAATGGGTCGAGATCTCGACCGCCGGCGAGAAGGCTTTTCGCGAGGAGGCCGCTGAAGGACGTGACTAGTCCCATGAGCGCAACTGCCGGCGCGAGCCGCAACGGTATGGTGGCCGCGCGCCACCTCGCCAGATGGCTGGCGTTGGCGGCGACGCCGACCTTCGCGATCATGGCCGTGCTGACGGTCGCGCCCGATGGCCCCGCGGACATGCTGTGCGGCGCCGGACATGGGGCGATGCTCGAAGGGATGGTGCCGATGTATCTCTTAATGAGCGCGTTTCATTCGGCGGCGTGGCTGAGGTTGATTGCGGAGCGGTGAAGTCGGTAGCTCTACCGCGAAGCCGCCTGCAAATAAGCAACGATCTTGCCCGCTTCCTCCGCCGAGACGCCGCCATAGGGCTGCATCTTGTTGCCGGATACGATTTCGTCCGGCTTGACCATGAAGCGGGTGAGTTTGTCCTGGTCCCAGACGAAGCCGGCTTCTTTCATCGAGGAGGAATAATTGTAGTTCGGCAGCGAGCCGGCCTTGCGTCCCACGATTTTATTGAGGTTGGGGCCTAGACGATTGTCGCCCTCTTTCACCGAGTGGCAGGTGCGGCAGGAATTGTTGAAGGCCTGTTGGGCTGCGTCGTCGCTCGGCGGCTGCTGTGCGAGCGAGGCGGGCGCGGTCAACAGCAGTGCCAATGCGCCGGCTCCGGCGATCGCGCGCAGCCATGTGCCTTGCGGCGTTTGCGGACGTGATTGCATTCGCGCCTCCATCAGGGATCGCGCCGCAGCACGCGCGCGTCGGGATGCCGAGGGCAAACGAAAACGGCCCCGGTGGGTTCCGGGGCCGTTTGCGTCACAATGTCCTGTCGCTTACCGCGTCGCGGCGCCGAGGTCGGCGCGGCGTTCCGTCATCGGCAGCACGATGACCTTCGTGCCGACGTTGACGCGGGAGTAGAGGTCCGCGACATCGTCGTTGGTCAGGCGGATGCAGCCGGAGGAGACGTGCTTGCCGATGGTGTCGGGGGCGTTGGTGCCATGGATGCGGTAGATGGTGCCGCCGAGATACATGGCGCGCGCGCCGAGCGGGTTGCCGGGGCCGCCGGCCATGTGGCGCGGCAGATAAGGCTGGCGGGCGATCATTTCCGGCGGCGGGGTCCAATCCGGCCACTCCGCCTTCTTGGTCACCGACTGGGTGCCGGACCAGGTGAAGCCGTCGCGGCCGACGCCGATGCCGTAGCGCATCGCCTGGCCGTTGCCGAGCACGAGATAGAGGTAGGTGTTGGGCGTATCGATGATGATGGTGCCCGGCGCCTCACGCGTCGCATAGGTGACGGTCTGGCGACGGAAGCGGGCCGGGGTTTCGACGGCGTCCTGATCCTCGGACGGCGCGGCCTGATAGGGCGTGGCTTGATAAGGCTGATACGGCTGCGGCGCCGCGATCGGCGGCAGCGGCTGGAAGAACGGGAAGAGCTGCACCGGCGCGGCCTTTGCCGGGCCAGCGAACGCGATCGCGGTGACAGCCACTGCGCCAAACGCAACGGCGCGCGAATAAGTCTTCAACGTCTCCAGATTGATCATTGGTCGCCCCTGTTGCGCGGTGTTTCTTGGTCACCCCGGCACCGTTTCGGTGCTCTGTTGGCTAGATCACTAACGGAAAGAAGTTTCGGGACGTTTGCGCGGAAAACCGAAAACGGCTTCATGGCGGCAAGGATTGTTTCATGACGGTTTCGTGGCTGCGCGGACCCGTTAACGAACAAAACAGCGGGCCGACACTTCCATGACGTCACACGCCTGAAATATCCGTGGTTGATGGTCCAAAGCCGAGAATCATAAAAATCTCGGGATTTCCCCATGCGGGTATTAATCGCGACTGACGCCTGGCATCCTCAGGTCAACGGTGTGGTGCGGACGTTGACCTCGCTGGCCGGCGCTGCCAAGACGTTGGATGTCGAGATCGACTTCCTGACGCCGGACGGTTTTCGGTCGTGGCCGTTGCCGACCTATCCGGGGCTGCGCATTGCGCTGCCGAGCGGCAAGGAGATTGCGCGGCGGATCGAGAGGGCGGCGCCGGAAGCGCTGCACATCGCGACCGAAGGGCCGATCGGCTGGGCGGCGCGGGCCTATTGCCGTCGCAACCGGCTCGCCTTCACCACCTCCTACACCACGCGCTTTCCCGAATACGTTTCGGTGCGGACCGGCATTCCCGCGAGCGTCGGCTATGCCGTGCTGCGCCACTTCCACGATGCCGCCGCCATGACGATGGTCGCAACGCCCTCGCTGCGGCAGGAGCTCTCCGAGCGCGGCTTCAAGCGGCTCGGCTTCTGGACCCGCGGCGTCAATACCGAGCTGTTCCATCCGGACTCTCCGGCCAAGCTCGATCTGCCCGGGCCGATCTTCATGACGATGGGCCGCGTGGCGGTGGAGAAGAACCTCGAAGCGTTCCTCTCGCTCGACCTGCCCGGCACCAAGGTCGTCGTCGGGGACGGCCCGCAGAAAGCTGCGCTCGAAAAGAAATATCCCGACGTCGTCTTCCTCGGCGAGAAGAAGGGCGCCGATCTCACCGCGCATCTTGCCGCCGCCGACGTGTTCGTGTTTCCGAGCCTGACCGACACGTTCGGCGTGGTGCAGCTCGAGGCGCTCGCCTGCGGCACCCCGGTTGCGGCGTTTCCGGTGACGGGTCCGAAGGACGTCATCGCCGATCATCCGATCGGCGCGATCGACCACGATCTGCGCGCCGCGTGTCTGCGCGCGCTCACCATGTCGCGCCAGACCTGCCGCAACTTCGCGCTGGAGCGCTCCTGGGAAAACAGCGCGCGCCAGTTCGTCGGCAACCTCACCTCACTTCAGCCGAGCCGTGCCTTGCGCGCCTCGCCTCGCATGGCGCGGCGGCCGGTGCGTGGTTGACCCAACGTTCGAACCACAGCGAGAACCTCATCGATGGCTAAGATCATGAACCTTGACGGCACCCAGCAGCTCGACCTCACTCGTGGCACGGTCGAGCAGGCCTATGACCGCTGGGCACCAGTCTACGACCTCGTGTTCGGAGGCGTGTTCGCCAAGGGCCGGCAGGCCGCGATCGCGGCCACCAACAAGATCGGCGGCCGGGTGCTCGAGGTCGGCGTCGGCACCGGCATTTCGCTGCCGCTCTACGCGCCGCATCTGCGCATCTTCGGCACCGACATCTCGGAGGCGATGCTCGACAAGGCGCGCCAGCGCGTCACCGAGGGCAAGCTGAACAACGTCGAAGGCCTCGCGGTGATGGATGCCGAGAAGCTCGAATTCCCCGACGACTCCTTCGACGTCGTGATGGCGCAATACGTCGTCACCGCCGTGCCGAATCCGGAAGTCGCGCTGGACGAATTCGCCCGCGTGCTGCGCCCGGGCGGCGAGCTCATCATCCTCACCCGCGTCAGCGCCGATACCGGCATGCGCCGCTTCATCGAGCAGAAGCTGCAGCCGGTGGTGCGTCCGCTCGGCTTCCGCACCGCCGAGTTCGCCTGGTCGCGCTATGCCAAATGGCTCGCCGGCGCCAACGGCATCGAGCTTGCCGAGCGCCGCCTGATTCCGCCGCTCGGTCATTTCTCGCTGGTGCGCTTCCGCAAGGTCGACGTCGCCAAGGCAGCGTAACCCAAGCTCACGCGTCGCGTGCGTCACCGCGCCGCTGCACATCGTCACATGACAAAATGATGATGTCACACGGCCTACATCGAATCTCTGTAAATCCTGAACCCGAAAGCATTTGGGGGAGAGCATGATCAAGAACTATCTCGAGCAGCTGCGGATCCAGCGCTGGGACGACCATCGCTACTATCACCACAGCCGCATCAATCAGGCCCTGCACTTCGTCAGTGCGCTGAGCTTCCTGTTCGCCTATGTCTGGCTGTTCATCGATCCCATGGTATCGGCGCTGGTCGGCTGGCTGGTCTCGATGACCTCGCGCCAGGCCGGTCATTTCTTCTTCGAGCCGCACGGCTACGACCAGATCAACCAGGCGACGCACGAGCACAAGGAAGAGATCAAGGTCGGCTACAATCTTCAGCGCAAGGTGGTGCTGATGTCGATCTGGGCGCTGTCGCCGCTGGTGCTCGTCGTCGATCCCACGCTGTTCGGACTGTTCACACCCTGGGCGGGTGCGACCGACTTCATGCGGCAGGTCGCCAAGATCTGGCTCGTGGTCGGCGGCGGCGGTCTCATGTTCCGCACGGTGCACCTGTTCTTCATCCGCGACGTCGAGACCGGCCTCGTCTGGATGACGAAGATCCTGACCGACCCCTTCCACGATCTGATGCTCTACCGCAACGCGCCGCTGGCGCTGATGCGCGGCGAGCTGATGGACCCCGGCCTGCACCTTAACCCCGAGCACACCCTGGGCCTCATCGGCGAGCCCACGCTCGAAGAGCAGCACGCCTGAGCGCGCCGTTCTCACAAGATACTCCGATGTCGATTGGCTACGTCATGCCCGGGCTTGTCCCGGGCATCCACGTCTTGGGAGCCGCGAACGCGGTGCTTCCTTCACCTCTCCCCGCGTGCGGGGAGAGGTCGGGGTTTGGTGTGGCGCCACACCCGGGGGGGGGGGGGCTCCGCGCGGGCCGCGCGCGCCCGGGGGGGGGGGGCGGCGCGCCCCCCCCACCCCGCGGCGCCGCCCCCCCCCCCCCCCCCCCCCCCCCCCCCCCCCCGCGGGGCCCCCCCCCCCCCGGGGGGGGGGGGGCGGCCCGCCCCCCCCCCCCCCCCCCCCCCCCCCCCCCCCCCCTCTCCGCGAGTCCAGCTCTCACCGTGATTGCGGAAGCAGCCCCTCACCCCAACCCTCTCCCCGCGAAGAGCGGGGAGAGGGAGAGGAGAGGCTGTGCCCCGGACTGACCGTGGTGGAAGGAAGAACCTCAGCGCCCGAAGCGCTTGGCCAGCATCTCTTTCAGGATCTGCCGCTTGATGGTCTTGTTGGTGAGGACGCCATCGTGCCACCAGAAGCCGTCGGCCTTCATTTTCTCGGCGGCGCGAACGAAACGCTCGGCGACCTCGGTGAAATCGGCGTCGGTGTAGTTCAGGCTGAAGATCAGCCGGCCGGTGCCGACCCAGCTCAGGGACAGGCCTTCGGCGCGCAGATAGTACTGCAGCATCCAGTTGTAGCGGGACGGCGTGGCGTATTTCACCGTCCAGATCGACGAGAAGTTCGCGAACCGCACCGGCAGGTCGGCATCGGTCATCATCCGGTTGAGCTTTTGCGCGCGCTCGTTCCAGGTCTCATCCAACCCTTCATAGACGGCACGGAAGTTCGGGCTGGCGAGCCGGCTCAGGAACTCGTCCATCGCCGTCATGACGTAGGGGTGCGAGTTGAAGGTGCCGCGGGCGAAGCAGACGTCGGCGGGACGATCGTCGCGGAAGCGGCGCATCAGCTCGCGTTTGCCGCAGACCACGCCGACCGGCAAGCCGCCGGCGAGGCTCTTGCCGTAGGTCACCATGTCGGCCTTGATGCCAAAGTATTCCTGGGCGCCGCCTGCAGCGAGACGGAAGCCGACGAAGACCTCGTCGAAGATCAGCACGATGCCACGCTCCGTGCAGACGTCGCGCAGCTTCTTGAGCCATTCGGTGTAGGCCGCGCGGTCGAAATTGCCGCCGCGGGAGGAATCAACCAGCGAGGAGTCGCCGGGCGCGTTGCTATTCGGATGCAGCCCCTGCAGCGGATTGACCAGCACGCAGGCGATGTCCTTGCGCGTCCGCAGCACGTGCAGCGTCTTCTCCGACATCTCGGCGAGGGTGTAGGTCTCGTGCGCGGTGATCGGATTGCCGACGCCGGGCTGCACGTCGCCCCACCAGCCATGATAGGCGCCGGCGAAACGGACCAGATGGGTGCGCCGGGTGTGATAGCGCGCAAGCCGCACCGCCTGCATCACGGCTTCGGTGCCGGACATGTGGAAGGACACTTCGTCGAGGCCCGATATCTGGCACAGCCGCGCCACGTTCTCGAGGATGACCGGATGGTAGGGGCCGAGCACCGGTCCGAGCGCATGCGCCCGCTTCTCGGAGCCCTCGATGCACTCCTTGTAGAAGTCGTTGCCGAAGATGTTGACGCCGTAGGACCCCGTGAGGTCGTAGGAGGTGTTGCCGTCGACATCGGTGACGGTGACGCCGCGCGAGGACTCCACGAAGCTCGAGGTGCCCAAATGCTCGCGAACGAGACGCGAGAACTGGAACGGCACGCGGTAAGTTTCGGTGAAGTGCAGGTCGGAGATCTTTTCCGCCGCTTCCTTCGTCATCGCGCGGCCCTTGGGATAGCGCTCGGCGTAGAGACGCGCGAGACGGAAGAAGCCGTCCTTGCGCAGGCCTGCGATGTTCGCCGGCGCGCCGTCGCAGGCGAAGTACGCATCGCCTTCGAATTCGTAGAACGGAAGCAGCCTGGCCACGCGGCGCGACATCTTGGAGTGCCCGGCGAGCGAGCGGTGCTTGGCGCGGGACAATTCGATCCGCGCCTTGAGCTTCGGGAAGGCGGCGGCAGCGGACGCTGCGGCGGCCACGGACAAAGAAAGAATCGGGAGTGTCGTTTCCATGACAACAAGCGCTAATACTGCGAGCTGACAGATTCATGACAGTCAAAGCCCTCATCGCCTCTTTCACCCAGCAGGAAGACCTCAACTTCCTGTTGACCAACCGCATCCCTCGCGCCGCGCTGACCCGCTTCATGGGCTGGTTCTCGAAGATCGAGAACCCGCTGGTGCGGGACGGCTCCATCGCGCTGTGGAAGCTGTTCTCCGACCTCGATCTGTCGGAGGCGCGCAAGACCCATTTCAGGAGTCTGCACGACTGCTTCACCCGGAAGCTCAAGCCCGGCTTGCGACCCTTTGATCCGGACCCCTCCATCGTCGCCAGCCCGTCCGACGGCATCGTCGGCGCCCATGGCCGGATCGCCGACACCGAGCTGTTCCAGGTCAAGGGCGCGCCGTACTCGCTGCTCGATCTGCTCGGCGATTCCGCGCTGGTCGACCAGCACCGCAACGGCTCCTTCGTCACGCTGCGGCTGACCTCGAGCATGTATCACCGCTTCCACGCGCCCTTTGACGCGCATATTGAGCGCGTCACGCTGATCCATGGCGATGTCTGGAACGTCAACCCGATCGCGCTGAAGCGGGTCGAGCGTCTGTTTTGCAAGAACGAGCGCGCGGTGATCCGCACGCGTTTGCCGACGGGCGAGGCCGTGACGCTGGTGCCGGTCGCCGCCATCCTGGTCGCAAGCATCCGTCTGCATTTCCTCGACATGGTGCTGAACGCGCAGACAAGGGGTCCGGTCAATTTTCCCTGCGACGTCAACGTGAGCAAGGGCGAGGAGCTCGGCTGGTTCGAGCATGGCTCGACCATTATTATCCTCGCGCCCGGCGATTTCACCTTCTGCGACGGCATCGCCGAAGGCACGCGCATCCGGGCGGGTCAAGCGCTGCTGAGAAAAAACTAGCCTTCAATCTGGCGCCTCGGCCGCCTATATCGTTCGTGGGGACGTTTCTACGACGACGGATTGGGTGATGGCACGGGCGCCGGTCATGGCGGCGGGTGGTATTGTGCTGCGGCGAGGTGCGCCGCCGCTGATTGCCGTCGTGCGCCAGCGCAAGCGCAACGAATGGGTCTTGCCCAAGGGCAAGCTCGACGACGGCGAAACGCCGAGAGAAGCCGCGCATCGCGAGGTGCTGGAAGAGACCGGCCACGACGTCGCCATCCACGAATTTCTGGGCACGCTCGTCTATCAGTCCGGTGGCCGCTCCAAGGTCGTGCATTTCTGGCGCATGGAGACCGGGGGCGGTCCCGTCCGCAAGTTGATGAACGACATCAAGGCGGTCGACTGGCTGACGCTGGAAGACGCGCTCGCGCGCCTGTCGCGCGAGTATGAGCGTGTGTTCCTGACCCAGGTTGGCCCCATCGCGCTCGCGGCGGCGGGGCTTGCATCGTCGTCTGCGCCCGAGCCGACGCTGGCAACCAACGAGGTCGACGCAGCTTTGCAGACACTGACACCGGCTGAAGCGGCCTCGGTGGGCGAGTTGCGGCACGGTCTGTTGCAGAAGATGAAAGCCTGGCTGTGCGGCGAGGCGTGAGTTTAGCAACATCGCTGTCGAGCCGCGCTGACAGTTCCCCTCTCCCCTTGTGGGAGAGGGTGGCTCGCCGCGCAGCGGCGAGACGGGTGAGCGACTATCTCTGTTGTCAA
>NZ_JBVVPT010000042.1:0-46991 GCF_055811715.1 Bradyrhizobium sp. WSM4872
GCGGGAGGGTGGGGGTGTGGGGGGGGGTGGTGGGGGGGGTGCTCGGGGGGCCCCCGCCGCCCCGCCGCCCCGCCCCCCCGGGGGGGGGGGGGGGCCCCGCGCCCGCCCCCCCCCCCCCGACGCTATGGTCTTACTTCGTGTCCTGGATACGCTTGACGAGGCCCTTCAGCTTCTCGTCACCGGCGAACTTGTCGTACACCGGCTTCATCGCGTCGACGAACTCCGCCTTATTGGCGATCGTCACGACCTGAACACCGGCCGCTTCAACGGTCTTGCGGGACGCCTGCTCACGCTCGTCCCAGAGCTTGCGCATGACGGGAACCGATTCCTTGGCCGCCTTGCGGACCATCGCCTGATCTTCCTTGCTCAGCGTGTCCCAGACCGTCTTCGACATCACGAGAACTTCGGGCGCGAGGGAGTGCTCGGTGACGTTGTAGAACTTGGCGGCCTCGAAATGGCGCGAGGACTCGTAAGACGGCCAGTTGTTCTCGGCAGCGTCCACCAGACCGGTCTTGAGAGCGGTATAGACTTCGCCATACGGCATCGGGGTCGGATTGGCCCCGAGGCTCTGGATCATGCCGACCCACAGATCGGATTGCTGGACGCGAATTTTCAGACCCTTGACGTCCGCGAGCGACTTGATCGGTGCCTTGACGGTGTAGATGGACCGGGCGCCGCTGTCGTAATAGGCGAGACCGATCAGGCCTGCGGGCGCCATGGCCGCCAGGATCTCATCGCCGATCGGCCCGTCAAGGACGGTACGCATGTGCTGCGTGTCCCGGAAGATGAAGGGCAGGCACAACGCGATGGTTTCCGGCACGAAGTTGTTCAAGGGCGATGCGTTGATCCGCATCATGTCGAGTGCGCCGATCTTGAGCTGCTCGATGGTGTCCTTCTCGGAGCCCAGCGCACCGTTGGGGAACACTTTCACGCCGAGCTTGCCGCCGCTCGCCGCTGCGAGCTGCTTGCCCATGAACTTGACGGCCTCGACGGTCGGATAATCGGCCGGATGGATGTCGGCGGAACGGAAATCGCGTGCGGTCGCCAAGGGGGCTGAGACCGCCATCAGAGCGGCTGTGATGACCCCGGTAAGTATCTTCATCTGAGCTTCCTCCTGAGTTGATTATGTCGTTGGGCAGATGCTGCGGGCCGCCTTGGGTCGCTCCACTTCCGGTGTGAAGTCAAGCGCCATTGTCGTCCCTAGGGCGCGCGGCATTCTCTGTCCAAGCCAAATCCGGCATCGATCGATGCTAGAGTTGCATCGATGGATCAAGCCGGCTTTGGGCAGACAACCGGCCCATCGTCCAGTTTTTCCGAAATCATCTGTCGTCTGGCGCGGCAAGCGTTCATGCGCGTTGCTTGACGCCGCCGGTGGGCCCCCTCAAGATGCTGCGAAACAAAACGGACCATCCCGAGGAATGCCCATGCCGCGGAAGTTGATCGACATCTCCGTGCCGCTCAGAAACGACGTGACGGCGGATCCGCCGGGCAATCACCCGACGATCCAGTACATCGATCACCAGCAGGGCCTGCCGCGGATGCTGCAGTTCTTCGAGGGCCTCACGGCACAGGACCTGCCGGACGGCCAGGGCTGGGCCGTCGAGCAGGTCTCGCTCTCGACCCATAACGGCACGCATCTCGATGCGCCCTGGCACTTCCATCCGACCATGAATCGCGGCGAGCCGTCATGGACGATCGACGAGGTGCCGCTGGAATGGTGCTTTCAGCCCGGCGTGAAGCTCGACTTCCGGCGTCTCCCCGATGGCTATGTGGCGAGCGCCGACGACGTCGAGAAGGAGTTGAGGCGGATCGGGCATACGCTGTCGCCGCTGGAGATCGTCGTCGTCAACACCGGCGCCGGCGCCAGGTTCGGCCAAGCCGACTATGTCAGCTCAGGCTGCGGCATGGGCTATGAGGCCACCATGTATTTGCTCGAACGCGGCGTGCGGCTGACCGGCACCGACGGCTGGAGCTGGGACGCGCCTTTCGTCCATACCGCGAAGAAATACGCCGAAACGAAAGATGCCGGCCTGATCTGGGAGGGCCACAAGGCGGGGCGGCACATCGGCTATTGCCATCTCGAGAAGCTGCACAATCTCGACCAGCTGCCTTCGACCGGGTTCACGGTCTCGTGCTTTCCGGTGAAGATCGAGCGGGCCTCCGCGGGCTGGACCCGCGCCGTCGCGATCATCGACAGCTAGCTGTCGAGCCCGCTCTCGGCGAGTTCGCGCAAGGCATCCATGTCGAGCACGACGATGGCGCCGTGCTCGAGGCGAACCCAGTTGCGGCCCGCCCAGGCGCGCAATTGCTTGTTGATACTCTCGCGCGTCATCCCCACCATCTCGCTGATCTCCTGTTGCGTGATGGCAAGCGTGCCGCTGCCGGAGTCGAACTTGCGCTCTTCGGTGAGGCCGAGCAGCGCGCTCGCGAGCCGGCCCGGCAGATTTTGCAGGATCACCTGCTCGACCTGCTGGCTGGTCCAGCGCAGGCGCGCGCAGAGCAGCTCGATGAATTTCATTGCGAGCGCCGGCTGGCTCTTCACGAACGGCAGGAAGTCCCGGCGATCGATGATGTAGAGCTCGCAATTGGTGTTGGCGGTCGCATCGGCCGACCTCGGGGCGCCGTCGAGCACCGCGATTTCGCCGAAGATCTCTCCGGGACCGATCAGATTGAGAATGGCGTTACGGCCGTCGGGCGACGAAGAGGAAATCTTCACCGTCCCAGTGATCACCGCGAACAGATTGTTGCCGGGATCGCCCTTGGCGGCGATCGTCGCGCCGCGCTTCACCGTGGTGTGCTTGGCGTAACGGCAGAGCTGATCCAGCGCCTCCGGCTCCAGATCCGCAAAGATCGGGTGCTTGCGCAGGACCGATAATTTATTCCCCGCCGCTTGTCGGGGGTCGTCGCCGGTCTTGTCCTGAGGCACGCCACTGGGCTCCTAAGACTGCGAGGCACTGGGGTCCCTGCGTAGTCAGTGTAGCCCAGTTTTTCAACCGGAAAGCATGCTCTCGATTTGAGGCAAACGCGGCGAAAATGCCGCGGTCAGGTGCGAAGCCGGCAGCCGAAGGATGAGCCAATGCGTCCTAGGCGATGCAGAGTTGCAGGCGCCGCACGCCGCCTTGCGTTGAGGCGCTGCCAACCCTCCCGGACTCGCACGGCATAGCCCACGCCGCGGGCGCCGCAAATGCGACCGCGATCTCAGGAGCTTTGACGCTTGACGTCTGACTTGAGCCGGCCTGGACTGGTTTGCCGGTCTGCCCAGACCAGTGCCCCGGCGAATGTGACAAAGATTGCCACGACAAAGATGCTCATAAGCAACGCGTCAGCCGGCATGATGCCCTCCCCTGTGGTTTCAGGCATTATTCGAGGCACCCGGCCGAATGCATTGATCCCGATCAAAATCGAGCCGCGCTGCGTCGAAATCAGGCTGCGGCCAAGGCCTCGACCTTTGCCGCATCGAGCAGGCTGATCCCGCCATGAATGATCTCGATCACGCCGTGGCGCTCCAGCTTGGTGAAGGTGCGGCTGACGGTCTCGATGGTCAGGCCGAGGTAGTCGGCGATGTCCTGGCGGCTCATCGGAAGCGGAACCGTGTCCGACGCCCCCTTCAGCGAAACCAGCCGCTCGCGCCAGCCCAGCAGAAAGGCCGCAATTTTTTCGTCCGCCGAACGGCGGCCGAGCAGGACCATGTGGTCCCGGGCCTGGTTCAGCTCGCGAATTGCCAGCTCGTTGATCCGCCTGAGGAGGTGCAGCCGGTCCTCGATGAAGCGGCCGAAGGGTACCTTCGCGAACTGGCACACGGTCACCGCGCCGATCGCATCGGCCGAAAAATTGTGCCTGCCCGAGATATTCATCCCCAGGAAATCGCCGGGCAAGGCAAAGCCCACGATCTGCCGGCGGCCGTCGGGCAGCAGCTTGTACAGCCGCATGACGCCCTCGATGAGATTGTAGAACGAGGTGGTGATGTCCTCCTCGGAGAACACGGTCTCGCCCGAGGCAAAATGGACGCGCCGACCGAGATGTTCGAATTCCCGAAGCTCGACCGCATCCAACGACGAACAAACCGCTGATGCCCGAACGGCGCAATCGCTGCAGAGCTGCCAGTTCGGCTCAATCGTGACTACGGGCTTCATCGACCGCTCCAAGCGCCGGCTGCCCATCAGGCCCATTCCGCCGCGCAGCTGCATTTTACTGCACTGCGCCAAAGCCGGTTGACCCAGATCAATTTTGGAGGGAATCCCCGCCCTATTCTTCTCCCAGACTTAAACGGGGTCACTTTACATGCTGCAAGGAACGCTGCGTCACGGGTTGATCGGGTTGCTTCTGATGACGCCTGCCGTGGCGGCCCCGACCGCCGAACAACGCGGCAAGGCCTTTGCGCGCGCCAATTGCGCGCGCTGCCACGCGATCGACCGTGCGTCGAACAGTCCGCTCAAGATCGCACCGCCGCTGCGGGCCCTGCACCAGCGCTATCCGATCGAGAGCCTTGGGGAGGCGCTGGCCGAGGGCATCAACACCGGCCACGCCGACATGCCGGCCTTCGAGCTCAGTCCGGACCAGATCCACGATCTCCTGTCCTACCTCAAGACCCTGGAATAGCCGGCCTCACACCGCCTGCACCGTCCAGCCGATCAGCTCTTTCGCGATACGCGTGAAGGCCCTATCGAACGCTGCGACCGCTGGGACCGGTTCGACTTTGTCGAGCTTCTCGCTGGTCTCGACGAGACGCGAGGCGATCACCTTGCCGTTCTTGTCGACGATCCGGGCCGACAGGCCGATCTCGACCCGTGTCTCCCCTTCGGTGGCAATGCGGAAGCGCCTGATGTCGATCAGCAGCTGATAGTCCGCTTGCCCGAGATCGGCCGTTCGCAATGGCGCGTGGGCGATGTCGTAGTTCTCGAAACTGTCGATCAACCGCGCCTGCACCAGCTTGGGAATGCTGTCGGCCCAGAGGAACTCGGCAAAGCCCGGATTGTCGCCGCCAGGGGCGAACAGCATGCGCTGGGTCTGCAGCATGGCGACCGCGGTCGGCTCGGGGACCGCCAGTGACGCCGAGAGCGTCTTGCCGGCCGGACCGAGGTTCTGCGGCGTGCGCAGGTCGTAGGTGACTTTCTGCGCCGGCGTTCCGCCGCCGGTCATCTTCTCCAGGCCCGCCAAAATGCCGTCAATCTTGCCGGTGTTGCGCGCAAGCCCGTCGGAGAAGGTCTTGAGATTGGCGATGGTGTCCTTCAGCGGGCCCGAATTGTCCTCCAGCACGGTGTCAACCCGCCGCAGTGCATCCCGCGCGGCCTGCGTCATGCTCTGGCCCGCTCCGGCCTCGGCAATCAGGGTCGGGGGCTCGCCGGATTTGGTGACGATGATGCCTCCCTCCAGCGTCACCACCGGCACGCCGGTCAGTCCCTGGAAATCGAGCCCGACCCTGGTGTCGGCGCGCACCGGGGTGGTTGAAGCAACCGATATCGTCGCATTGACGAAGCGCGGATTGTCCGGCGCAAGCCCGAGCTGGGTGACCTCACCGACGCGGATGCCGTTGAACAGCACGCCGGCGCCGACCAGAAGACCGGGCACCGGGCCCTGGAATTGCACGTGATAGCTCGTGCGCGGTCCGATGCCGCCGGTGTTGTTCAGCCAATAGACGAAGCCGAACACAGCGAGGATCGCCGCCAGGACGAAACTGCCGATCAACACGTAGGGAGCGCGGGTTTCCATGTCTCATCTCATCTCGTGTTGCAGCATCTGCGAGCGCTTGCCATGGAAATAGGCGCGCACCCAGGGATGCTCGGATTGCAGCAGTTCGCGCATCGGACCGATCGCCACGATCTTGCCATCGGCGAGAGCGGCGACCCGATCGCAGACCGTGGTCAGGCTCGCCAGATCATGGGTGACCATGAACACGGTGAGGCCGAGGGTCTTTTGCAGGGTCCCGATCAGCGCGTCGAAATCACCCGCCGCGATGGGATCGAGGCCCGAAGTCGGCTCGTCCAGGAAGAGGATCGGCGGATCAAGTGCGAGCGCGCGCGCCAGCGCGACGCGCTTGGTCATGCCACCGGACAGCTCCGCCGGATATTTATCGGCGTCCTGCGCCCGCAGTCCGACCATTTCGAGCTTGGCGATCGCGATCTCGTCCATCAGCTCCTGCGACAGGACGAGATTCTCACGGAGCGGAAACTGGATGTTCTGCCGGACCGTCAGCGAGGAGAACAGCGCGCCCTGCTGGAACAGGATGCCCCATGTCGTGGCCGCGCCTTCGGTGCGGCCGCCGATCGGCCGTCCCGTGACCTCGATGGTCCCGCCTTGGCGCGGGATGAGGCCGATGATAGTTCGCATCAGCACCGACTTGCCGCCACCGGACGCCCCCACGAGTCCGAGGATCTCACCCCGGCGCACGTCGAGCGACAGATGATCGAGCACGGTCTGCCGGCCGAAGCCGACCACGAGGTCGCGGACGCGGATCGCGAACTGCTCCTGCGATTCGCCCATCATCACATTCCAATCGAGGCGAAGAAGATTGCGAACAGGCCGTCGAGCACGATCACCAGGAAGATCGACTTGACGACCGACGTCGTGGTCTGTCGTCCCAGCGACTCGGCGCTGCCCTTCACGCGCAAGCCCTCGCTGCAGGCGACGATTCCGATCACCAGCGCCATGAACGGCGCCTTCAGGATGCCCACCTCGAAATGGGCGACCGAGATCGCGTCGTGCAGCCGCGCGATGTAGATCGCCGGCGCCATGCCGCCGTAGAACTGCGCGACCAGGCCGCCGCCATAGAGTGCGGCGATCGATCCGATGAAAGCAAGGATCGGCAGCGCAATGACCAGGGCCGCAACCCGCGGCAGGATCAGGACGTGGACGGGATCGAGGCCCATGGTCGAGAGCGCGTCGATCTCCTCGCGCATCTTCATCGAGCCGAGCTCGGCGGTGTAGGCGCTTCCCGAGCGGCCGGCGACCATGATGGCGACGATCAGCACGCCGAGCTCGCGCAGCACCAGGATGCCGACCATGTCCACAGTGTAGGACTCCGCACCGAACCTGCGGAAATGGAAGAAGCCCTGCTGGGCGATGATGGCGCCGATCAGGAAGGTGATCAGCACGACGATGGGGATGGCCTGCCAGCCGATGCGGTAGAGCTGATAGATCAACGATGTCAGTCGCAGCGAGCGCGGCCGGCGCAGCACGCCGATCACGGCCATGAACAGCGCGCCCAGCATTTGAAGAAAGATCGTGATGTCTTCGCGCGCGCCGACCGTGGACTTGCCGAGATCGTTCAGCCTGAGCAGAACAGGGTTGGGTGCGGGCGTCGGCGCCGGCGTGTGGCGGTTGACCTGACGCACCTCGTCCATCAGGCCACTGAAATGGTCGGCGACACCGATAAACTCGGCCGACCTGCCGGATGATGAAGCTCTGCGCGACAGCTTTTCCAGGACCCAGGCGCCGAGCGTGTCGAGCGCGCTGACGCCTGACATGTCCAGCGTCACGGTTCTGGATCGATCGACATCCGCCCCGACCGACCGGGACAACGTCTCCAGCATCGACACATTCGCGGCAATCCACGGCCCTTCCGGGCACAATTTCAGCTCTTCGCCGGAGGGCGTTGCCAGCAACAGCGGTTCGGAGTTCACGCTTCCACCTCATCGGGACAACCGGGTCCCCATTCAGCCGGTCATTCTAGGCCGGCATGTGGCAGCCGGTTTGACCTGTCTCAAGACCACGACGCGTCTGCCTCCTTGACGCAAATCAAGCGCGGTCGCGCCGGCGGGTCCTAAGTTTGATTCCATCAACGGGGAAATCAGATCCATGTTCGACAGCGACAGGATGAGCGAAGAACTGCGCACGCTGAAGGTTGACGTCACACGCTTGCTGAGCACCGCCGGCGAGGAGATGTTCGACAGTTCGAAAGCCCGTGCGGAGGCGCTTGCCGATCAGATCAAGGCTGCGCTCGGCGAGACCGTCGACGAGGAGCAGGAGCAGCTTCAGGGCCTCATTACGGACCGCCCGATCACATCACTTGCCTCGGCCTTCGCGCTCGGCGTGGTCGTCGGCTTCATGCTGCGGAGGCACTAGGTGAACACGGAAAATGTCGTCAAACATCTGCGTGTGCTCTGGCGTACCGACAGGATCATCGCGGACATCAGGCTGCGCCACCTGCTGATCGGCCTCGGCCTGCGCGCCTTTGCGGCGCTGATCGCCGCATTCGGGCTCCTGATGCTGGAGCTCTCCGCCTATTTCGCACTGGTGCAGATCTGGAGTGCCATTGGCGCGGCGGCCATCCTCGGCACCGTCAATTTTGCCATCGCCGCAATTCTCTTTGTGATTGCCGGCCGGCCTCCTGCAGGCTGCGACATCGAACTCGCCAACGAGATTCACGGCGCATCCATCGAAGCACTTCAGCTCGAGGCACGCACATTCCAGGCCCAGGTGTCGGGGGCCGTACATCATCCGCTCAGCACGATCTTGCCCGTGCTGGTGCCGCTGATTGCGGTCCTGATCAAGACTTTGCGGAAAACGGCCAACGAGGCCCCCGCCGCAAATCCGGCTGAAGCGCGCTCATAGCGGTCGCGCTCAGAGTTTCAGCCTGACGTCGCAAATATCCGGTTCGGTGGGATCCGGCTTCACCTCGAAGCCGAGCTGCCGGCACATTTCGAGCATGGTGGTGTTCTCCCTGAGAACATCACCGGAGATCGCTTTGAGCCCCTCCGATCTCGCGTAGTCGATGATCAGCTGCATGAGCGCCCATCCCAGACCCTTGCCCTTGAGATCGGACCGCAACAGGATCGCATATTCACCGCTCTCGTAGATCGAGTCCGAGTGGAGTCGGACCACGCCAACCATCTCACCGGTCGCCTCGTCGAACGCGATAAAGGCCATCGCGCGTGCATAATCGAGTTGGGTCAGGCGCGCGATGAACTCGTGGGTGAACTCCTTCATCGGCGCGAAGAAACGCAGGCGAAGGTCGTGCGCCGTGACATGACGCAGGAATGCGTGGATGGTCGGCTCGTCCTCCGGACGCAGCGGCCGCGCGAAGATCCGCCAGCCCTCCTTGAGCTTGAGGCGGCGCTCCCATTGCGACGGATAGGCCCGAACGGCGAAATTGGCAGCGCCGGAGCCCGCAAACTTCCTTTGCGGCAGCCCGACCGCGACGCGGGCATCGACCGCGGTCACGCCGGTTTCATCCGCCAGCAGCGGATTGATGTCGAATTCGCGGATCCCGGGAATGTCGGCGGCCATCTGCGCCAGCTTGACCAGGACCATGGCGACGGCGTCGGGCTTCACCGCCGGCACGTCCCGGTAAGCGCGAAGCAGCCGTGACACACGCGTGCGGTCGATCAGGTCGCGGGCCAATTGCAGATCAAGCGGCGGCAGCGCAAGCGCCTTGTCGTTGATGATCTCGACCGCGGTCCCGCCGCGCCCGAACACGACGACGGTGCCGAAGGTCGGATCGTCGGCGAGGCCCAAAATCAACTCGCGCGCCTTCGCCTTCACGACCATCGCCTGCACGATGACGCCCTCGATGCGGGCTTGCGGACGCAGCTTGCTTGCCCGGGCGAAGATGTCGGTGGCGGCGGCGCGCACCGCGTCGGGCGTGGTCAAATTGAGCACGACGCCGCCGACATCGGATTTGTGGACGATGTCGCGCGACATGATCTTCAGCACGACGGTGGCGCCTTGCGCAAAGATGTCTTTCGCGTAGGCCACCGCCTGCTCGACATCCGCCGCGGCGTGTGTGGGCACCATCGCGATATCGTAGGCTTCGAGCAGGTGCTTGATCTCGACGGGTTCGAGCCATTGGCGGCCATCTGCGATGGCAGCAGCGACGATCTGCTTCGCAGCACGTGCGTCCGGCACGAACGTATCGGGCATTGCGGGTGGAACCTGGCTCAGCTCCTCCACGACTTCGCGATGCCTCACAAGGTACATGAAGCCGCGCACGGCGTCGTCCTCGGTCGGATAGTTCGGGATGCCCGCGCCGGACAGTGTTTCGATGATGTTCTGGTCTGCCCCGATCCAGGCGGCAAGCACCGGCTTGGCCCAACTGCGGTGCTTCTCGCGATATGCCTTGACGCGTTCGGTCACCATCGTTGCGATATCGGCAGCCGAGGCGATCGCGGTCTGCACATTGAGGACGAGGACCGCATCGTTGTCGGGATCGGCGAGCAGCACCTCCAGCGCCGCCGCATAGCGCGACGCATCGGCGTCGCCCACGATGTCGACGGGATTTGCGCCGGACCAGGTCGGCGGCAGCGCGTCATCGAGTTTCTTTCGGGCGTCCGCCGAGATGGTCGCCGGAATGCCGCCGAGCTCTACCAATCGGTCGATAGCGAGGACGCCGATGCCGCCGCCATTGGTCAGGATGGCGAGGCGCTTTCCCGCCGGCGATTCGACGCGGCCGAGCGTCTCGGCGCAATCGAACAGCTCGCGGAGATCGGAGACCCGCAGGACGCCCGCGCGCCGGAACGCCGCGTCATAGACGGCGTCGGCGCCCGCGAGTGCACCGGTATGGGTGGCGGCCGCTTTCGCGCCTTGCGCCATTCGGCCGGACTTCACCACGACAACGGGCTTCACACGCGCCGCGGCACGCGCGGCCGACATGAACTTGCGGGCGTCCTTGATGGCTTCGATGTAGAGCAGAATCGCGCGGGTCTTGTGATCCATCGCGAAATAGTCGAGCAGATCGGCAATATCGACGTCGATCTGATCGCCGATCGAGACGATGCCGGAGAAGCCGACGCCGCGCTGTGCGGCCCAATCGACCATACCGGCCGCGATCGCGCCCGATTGCGAGATCAGCGCGAGATTCCCCGGCCCCGGCATGTGCGCGGCAAAGCTCGCATTGAGGCTCACGCCGGGCATCATGATGCCCAAGCAGTTCGGCCCGATCAGCCGCATGCCGTATTTGCGGGCCGCAGCGATGGCGGCCTCGTGCAGGGACCCCGGTCCGTGACCGAGCCCGGCCGAGACGATCAGGGCACCCGCCGAGCCGCGTCGCCCGGCTTGATCGACAATGCCGGGAACCGCGCGCGCCGGCGCGGTGATGACCACAAGCTCGGGCACGAACGGCAGTTGATCGAGGCTGTCCACGGCCGCGATGCCGCCGATCTCGGCATGGCGCGGATTGACGAGGCCGAACTGCCCCGTGAATCCAGCCTTACGTATGTTCTCCAGAACGGCGCGTCCAACGGAGACCGGGCGGGCGCTGGCACCAACGAGCGCGACCGAACGCGGCGACAGCAGGTTCTTCAGACGATAGGTTGACATGAAAGCAAATGCGCCCGGTCGGTGGCGGTTCCGATGGTTGACGATCAAGCCCGATAGACTGGCGACCCGCCTAGTACGAGATCATAACCCAGCACGGTGGCTCGCCAATGACAGTCTTTGTCACACCGCCCCAAACGATTTCGTTCAGGCGCGAATGATGGTAGGCGCCCATCACGATCGCATCGATGGCATGGAAATTCGCCCAGCTTCCGAGCACCTTGCCAACCGAGCTGCCGTTGCCTTTCGCGGTTTCGAACGAGGCGTAGACCCCGTGTTCCCTCAAATGATCGACGAGAGCCGTCCCGGATTGCACGATCGCCTCGGACTTGTCGTCCGCCACGGTCACCACGCGGACTAGGGCCGCTGCCTGAAGGATAGGCAGCGCATCGCCGACCGCCCGGGCCGCACGCGCCGAGTGATCCCAGGCGATCATGATGTTCTCGAATTCCGGGCGCAGTTCGTCCACATGCTGCTCCGGGCAGAGCAGCACGGGCCGCCCGGATTCGAACAGGAGCGTCTCGATGATGTGCTCGGTTCGGCTGTCGTGTGGCTTTACGGGGACCAGCGTGAGATCGCTGAAGCGCCCATATTCGGCCAGGACTGACGCGATCTGGTCTGCCGGCACCCTGGCCGACCGGCTTTGAGCGCGAATGCCGGTGCGGGAGGTTGCACGGGTGAACGCACCCAGGAGATCCTGCGTGTCGCCCGCCCCAAGCGATCCGTTTGCCTCGGCCGCATCGGAATCATCCGGGAACATCACCTTCGGCCGCACGAAAACATCCTCTTCGAGCGCAAGCGCGGTGATCCTGGCGCCGAGGTCGGCGGCAACGGCCACGCATTTCTCGATCGCAGCAAGGGCCGGGCCGCGTGGCTGGCCGACGAGCGGCAGAAAGACGTCCTTGATCGGCATCGGGATTCTCCTCAGGCGCCAGAATAGGCTGGCTTTGGTTGGGACGCTTGATCCTCGTCAAGCCCGGGAGCTCCGACCGGTCGGAGGGAGACAGGCGTTGACCGAAGTCAAGGACTGGCCGCGATCTGCTTCTATGGATTACCCTGATCCCGGGGCGAGCCGCCTTCCGACGCATCTGGACGAACCAGCTGGAATGACCGACGATTCTGCGACCCAGGACCGGATCTTTGCGGCGCTCACCAATTCCGCTGGGCATCCGAACGTGAGGCGGATCGATACGCACGCAGCTTCGGTCTTTCTCGAAGGCAAGCGCGCTCTGAAAATCAAGCGCGCCGTGAAATTTCCGTTCCTCGATTATTCGACGCTCGAGAAGCGCAAGGCGGCGTGTGAGGAGGAGATCAGGATCAACCGGCCGCTGGCGCCGCAGATCTATCACCGCGTCGTGCCGATCACGGAAGAGCCCGATGGATCGGTGAAGATCGACGGAAGTGGCCGGCCGCTCGAGTATGCGGTCGAGATGTCGCGCTTCGACGAAAGCCGGACGCTGGATCATCTGGCCAAGGCAGGCCCGCTGGATGCAAATTTTGCCTCGGCTGTCGCCGACGCGATCGTGGCTTCGCATGCGCAGGCTGTTCGCGCCGACGGATATGCATGGGTTTCCTCCATTCCCGGCCTGATCGATGGCAACAGCGATGGCCTGCGGACCGGCAATCATTTCGAAACCGAAGAGATTGCAGAACTCGGCAGAGACTCGCAAGCAATGTTCCTCCGCCTCCGGCCTTTGCTCGAAGAGCGCGGCCGCCAAGGCTTCGTGCGCCGCTGCCATGGCGACCTGCATCTTGCGAACATCGTGTCGATCGACGAGCGGCCGGTGCTGTTCGACGCCATCGAATTCGACGCCCGGATCGCAACCACTGACGTCCTCTACGATCTCGCATTCGGATTGATGGACCTGTTGCACCACGATCAGCCACGCGCGGCCAACATCGTGCTGAACCGCTATCTCGCCGCGACTCCGGTCGAAAATCTCGACGCGCTCTCCGCACTGCCGCTATTCATGTCCATCCGGGCGGCGATCCGCGCCCAGGTCGCGCTCGCACGGCTGAAGCCGCCGCATTCCGATGATCCCAGTATTCTCGACGGGGCACGGCGCTATTTTGGCCTCGCCCGCGCGCTGATCCATCCTCCCGCTCCCCGGCTGATTGCAATCGGCGGATTGTCAGGCACCGGAAAGACGATTTTGGCACGCGCGCTCGCGCCGGAGGTTACGCCGCAGCCGGGGGCCGTCGTACTGCGCAGCGACCTCGTCCGCAAGCAGATGTTCGGGGTCGAGGACACGGACCGGCTGCCGGCATCCGCATACACGCCGGAGGTCACGGCCCGCGTTTACGACATGTTGGCTCGGCACGCCGGGCGGGTGCTGGCGCAAGGCCATTCAGCGATCATCGATGGCGTGTTCGCCCGCGAGGACGAACGAGACGCGGTCGCCGCACTGGCGCGCGAGCGCAAAGTGCCGCTAAGCGGCCTCTTTCTGGTTGCGGACCTTGCGACCCGGCAGGCGCGGATCGGCGGCCGCCGGGGCGACGCATCCGACGCCACGCAGGAGGTTGCCGCGCTGCAAGAGCACTATAATATCGGCCATGTCGGTTGGGCGACCATCGATGCATCCGGGACGCAAGAGCAGACGCTCCAGAACTGCCGGGACGCGATCGCCGGGAGCAAGTAAGGCAATCTGCAAATGGCGCGACCCAGCACGAGTTCGACGGCCGCGCGCGTTAAGCCTTCGGCGAGGCGCAATGTCCTGCCCGGCCGCCTCAGCCCCAGCATGGTCTGCGACACGGCCTTCCGGATCATCACCCGCCGTCACCTCGCCGCTGTTCTCGCCCAGCATGACGGCACCTGCCGCGGCGACCCCGAGGCGCTGCACCAGATCCGGATTGCACTCACGCATCTGCGCACCGCCATCCGCTTCTTCTCGCCGATGGTCGATGACGCCGTGCGGCCGGAGGTCTGGACCGAACTGAAATGGTTGAACAGCCAACTCGGCATCGTACGGGACCTCGACGTAGCGATCGAGCGGGTCATCGCCGAAAGTGGCGGCGAGTTGACCGTGATTGCCGAGCTCCAGCACTGGGACGAGAAGCGCGCCGAGAGCCATCGCCAGCTGGCGCGCGCGCTGCAATCCGCGCGGTATCGCCGTCTTGTCGGACAGACGTCAGCCTGGATCGAGAGCGGCCCGTGGTCGACCCGGCGCAGCAAGGAAGCCATCAGGCTGCGCCGCTGCACGCTCGCCGACCACGCAACAGCGAAACTCACGGAATGGGAAAAGACGCTGCTCAAGAAAGCGCGCAAGCTCCGCAAGCTCGACGTCGAGAAGCGGCACAAGCTGCGGCTTCTCAACAAGCGGTTGACCTATTCGATCGAGTCCTTGGACGACCTATTCGCCGACGAATCGCTGGCCAAGCAGAAGTCGATCCTCAAGCAATTGCGCAAGGCGCAAAAATCTCTCGGGCAATTGAACGACGATGCGCGAGGGCAGGCCCTGGCGGCGTCGTTGAACGAGACCGTCCCCGAGGCGGGCATTCGCTTCCGCAATCGCAAGCGCGAAAAGAAACTGTTGCGGACCGCCTCGCGCGCCTACCAGAAACTCGACAAGGCCAAGCCGTTCCGCTCCGCCGACCTTGCGCCGAATGCGGAGCCTGAGGACTAGGTGTGGACGTAGTCTCCCGGCGCATCGGGCAGGCTGTCGACGTTCCCAAACCCCATCCGTGGCGACTCACCGAGTTCACCAGAGCGGGCAGTCAGCCATCTGGACCATTCTTGCCACCAAGATCCCTGTGCGCGCGGTGCCAGTTTCAGCCATTCATCGTGGTCGACGTAGGGCGCATCCTCCGCCTTGGTCATGACTTGGTAGCTGTGCCTGGGCTCCTCAGGAGGCGCGACGATGCCGGCGTTATGACCTCCACTCGTCAACAAGAAGGTCACATCGGCATCGACCTGATAGTGAATCTTGTAGACGGACTGCCACGGGGCTACGTGGTCCCTGACCGTACCGACGACAAACATCGGCGCGTGGATGTCGGAGAGTGATATGCTCTTGCCGTCGACGCGGTAGCGACCTTCAGCCAGGTCATTGCCGAGGAACAGCTTGCGCAGGTATTCGGAGTGCATGCGATAGGGCAAGCGCGTAGCGTCGGCGTTCCAGCTCATCAAGTCGCTCGGCGGTGCGCGCTCGCCCAGCAGATAGTCGTGCGAGAGCCTCGACCAAATTAGATCGTTGGAGCGCAGCAGCTGAAAGGCGCCCGCCATCTGCGTCGTATCGAGATATCCCCGCTCCCACATCATGTCTTCGAGAAACGAGACCTGACTCTCGTTGATGAAAAGCGTCAGCTCGCCCGCTTCGGTGAAATCTGTCTGCGCAGCGAGCATCGTGATCGTCTTCAGCCGGTTATCGCCGTCGCGCGCCATCGCGGCGGCCGCGATCGACAACAGCGTGCCACCGAGGCAGTAGCCAAGAGCATGAACTTTCCGGCGCGGCAAGATGCAGGCGATCGCATCCAGCGCAGCAAGGACGCCCGATGTGCGATAGTCATCAAACGCCACGTCGCGATCGCTCGCGCTCGGATTGCGCCAGGATATCGCAAATACGGTGAAACCCTCGCCGGTCAGATATTTGACGAGCGAGTTCCGCGGCGACAGGTCGAGGATGTAGTATTTCATGATCCAGGCTGGCACGATCAGGATCGGCTCCGGCCGCACCTTTTCGGTGGTGGGATGATACTGAATCAACTCGATCAGCTCGTTGCGATAAACCACCTTACCGGGCGACGTCGCGACGGTTTTGCCGACAACGAACTGCTCGTTGCCTGCCGGCTTCCCCGCGGAGAGTATGCGCATCAAGTCCCTGGACCAGTTCTGCCAGCCGAGTACGAAATTCTCTCCTCCGCTCTGTAAGGCTTTCTGAAGGACCTCGGGATTGGTGGCGGCAAAATTCGATGGTGCAAGCATGTCGAGCATCTGGCGCCCTGAGAACTCGACGATTGCCTTATTCGCGGGCGTGACGCCACGTACGCCGGTCGCGGCATCGTGCCACCAGCGCTCTCCGAGGAGAAACGACTGCGCCATCAAGTTGAAAGGAGGGCTTTGCCATAACGGCCCTGCGAAGCGACGGTCCTGCGCTTGAGGCTTGATCACCGACCAGGGGTTTTGGCCTGGTGCAGCGGCATGCGCGACTGCGTCGAAATATTGGGTGGTGTCCCGAACGATGTCGCGCGCCCCTTCCAGTTGGCGCTGCGGTGCTGCTGCAAGATGCGAACTCCAATCGAGATAGGCGAGCGACAGCGCTAAGGGCGAAATTCCACCCGTGAATCGCGCCAGCATCGCATGGAAGGCCCGATCGAGCGGATATGGTTCGGGCACGGACGGCGCATCGGCAGCCGGAATAGGCTGCTGGACGACCGCGGCCGGCGTTGCGGAACTCTTTACCAGATCGACGGGCGGCTCGGACGCCAGTTGCCGTTCAGCCAACAGGAGGTTCGATGCCTGCGCAACGTTCATGGCTGAATATTCTTGTTCGTTTCGGACTTTCCGTTAGCGCCCGCGCCGGTCACTCGCGACCGCGGGTTGAGCATGACGAAGATGGCTGCCGCGACCCGTTCGCCATGCCGAAGATACCGATCGCAGTCGCGACGAATGAAGTCGAGCTGATGCTGGCTGCATTCCTGGTACATGGTCGTCCAATCCTTCACGGAGTGAGAGCCGGCCAGTTTCGACGCGAACTCCGCAAACAAATGCGTTTCGGTTTGCGTTCGGTCCAGGAATTCGTTGGCCATGAACACGACCTCTTCGAATATGAGCCCCTGCGCACCAAGAGCGGTATCCAGTGCACGCTGGTTCGCGCTGGCTAGCCCTGCAACTGGATTTAAAGGCAATGGTTCGGCCGCAGGCTCTTGCAACTGGACGAGCTCACTCACGATCAGTCTCCTTGGGGTGCTTCTCCAATCAGGGTACAGCCAACCCGGCCGGGAACGTTGAGCTGCATCAAGTCGGGCTACGCACCCGCCGCGGCGGACTTTCCTCGCTTGACCTGCATCAAATCGAGTGGCGATGCCGAGATTAAGCTGAACTTCAGACGTCATCACAATCAGCGGAGTCCGCCATGCGTGCCCATCAGATCATGACCCGGTCGGTCATCTCGGTTACCCCCGACACCAGCATCGTCGAGGCGGCAAACATCATGCTGAAGCGGCATGTCAGCGGTCTCACGGTCGTGGACGATGCCGGCAAGCTGGTCGGCGTGGTCTCGGAAGGCGACTTCATCCGCCGCAGCGAAATCGGAACGGGACGCAAACGCGGGCGCTGGCTGCGGTTCATTCTGGGATCCGGCAAATCGGCCAGCGATTTCGTCCACGAGCACGGCCGCAAGGTCTCGGAGGTGATGACCTCTTCACCGGTTACCATCACCGAGGATACGGCGCTTGCCGAGATCGTCGATCTCATGGAACGGAACAATGTGAAGCGTCTGCCGGTGATCCGCGGCGACAAAATCGTCGGCATCGTGTCGCGGGCGAACCTGCTCCAGGCGGTGGCGGACCTCGCCCGAGACGTACCCGACCCGACCGCGGACGACGATCACATTCGCAGCCGCATCATCGATACCATGGAGAAGAACGACTGGTGCCCGTTTGGGCTGAACGTCATCGTCCGCGACGGCATCGTTCATCTCAGCGGCGTCATCACCGAGGAGCGCACGCGACAGGCCGCGGTCGTCGCAGCGGAGAACGTCAGCGGCGTGAAAAAGGTGCATGACCATCTCTGCTGGGTCGACACCATGTCAGGAATATACCTGAACTCGCCCGAGGACGATGACCTCGCCAAAGCAAGCTGACCAGGCAAGCTGACCAAGGCAAGCTGAGCGCGCGCCGATCGCGGTTCAGCGGGGAATGACGGCGGTGGCTTCGATTTCGACGCGCGCCGCCTTCTCGACAAGCCGGACGACCTGAACCAGCGCCATCGCCGGGTAGTGCGCGCCGAAGATGGTGCGGTAGGCCTTGCCGAGCTCTTTCAGGTTCGTCAGATACTCGTCCATGTCGACGACGTACCAGGTCAGGCGCACCAGATGCTCGGGCTGCGCGCCGGCCTCCGCGAGGATCGCGGCGATATTGCTCAGGGTCTGGCGCACCTGCGCGACAAAACCCTCCGCGAGACGCTCCTCGGCATCCCAGCCGATGACGCCGCCAGTGACGACGATGCGTCCCTCGGCGGCCATGCCGTTGGCATAGCCTTTCGGCACCGGCCAACCGGACGGCTGGAGCACCTGCGCCCTGGCGCGGGTTTCATCCTCGGCTGCTGTCGGCAGCACCGCGAGATGCGGGCCTTTCGGCGTCGTTACGGACAATTCTCTATCCTTCTCTCATCCCGCCGCGACGCCGGAGGAGGTCACCGCGGTCTGCGCCAGTTGCCGCAGGGCAAAGCGCTTTAGTTTGCCGGTCTCGGTCTTCGGCAGTTGCGTCACGAACTCGATCGCGCGCGGATATTTGTACGGCGCGATCTCGCGTTTGACATGCTCCTGCAACGCAGCCACGAGCCCGGCGTCCGGCGTTACGCCCGGCGCGGCAACGACATAGGCCTTCACGATCATGCCGCGCGCCTCGTCCGGCGCGCCGACGACCCCGCACTCGACGACGGACGGATGCGTGAGCAGCGCCGCCTCGACGTCCGTGCCTGCGATGTTGTAGCCGGCCGACACGATCATGTCGTCCGAGCGTGACTGGTACCAGAAATAGCCCTCGCTATCCATCAGATAGGTGTCGCCCGTGATGTTCCAGCCGTTCTGGACGTATTTGCGCTGCCGCTCGTCGGCGAGATAGCGGCATCCGGTCGGCCCGCGCACGGCAAGCCGTCCCATCACGCCCGGCGGAACGTCATTGCCGGAATCATCGACGATCTTCGCTTCATACCCCGGCACCGGCTTGCCCGTCGCACCGGGGCGGATCTCGTCCTCGGTCGCGCTGATGAAGATGTGCAGCAACTCGGTCGAGCCGATGCCGTCCATCAGCTTGATGCCGGTTGCCTTCAGCCAGGCATCGAATGTCGGCTTCGGCAGCGTCTCGCCGGCGGACACGCATTTGCGAAGCGAGGAAATATCACGGCCCGGAAGCTTGGCAATCATCGCCCGGTACGCGGTCGGCGCGGTGAAACAGACCGTGGTCTTGTACTGCTCGATCGCACTCAGAATCTCGTCGGGCGCCGTCTTCTCCAGAACGACGAAGGAGGCGCCGATGTGCATCGGAAACAGCACGCCGCCGAAGCCAAACGTGAAGGCGAGCGGTGCCGAGCCGACGAAGCGATCGTTCTGCTCCGCGCGCAGGATGTTGCGCGCATAGCCATCGCAGACCGCCAGCATGTCACGGTGGAAATGCATGGTGCCCTTGGGATCGCCGGTCGTGCCCGACGTGAAGGCGATCAGGCAGACGTCGTCGGAGGCGGTATCGACAGCTTTGAAGTCCGGACTTGCATCCCCCATCAGCGCCTCGAGCGAGTCGCCGGCGCCGTTGCCCCAATAGACTACGCGCTTGAGGCCGGGGGCTGCGGCTTTCGCCTTCTCCATTTCGTCGGCGAGCTTGCCGTCGCAGAGCGCGAGTGTGATCTCGGCCTTCTGGATCGGATAGGACAGCTCCTTGGCACGCAACAGCGGCATCGTCGCGACGACGATGCCACCGGCCTTGATCACCGCGAGATAGGTCGCGACCATCATCGGATTGTTGGCCGAGCGCAGTAGCACGCGCCCGCCGGTGACGAGACCAAGCTTGCCGACCAGCACATTGGCGATACGGTTCACGAGCGTTTGCAGCTCACGATAGGTGTAGCTGACGGCCGGGCTGATCACGCAGGGAGCGTCGCCATGTCCCTGTTCGACCCAGCGGTCGAGGAAGTAGCTGACGCAGTTGAGGCGGGGCGGATATTGCAGTTCCGGTCGCGTGAAGACGAATTCCGGCCAGAGCTCGGGTGGCGGAAGATACTGCCGCGCGAACGTATCGACATGGGCTGTCGCGGCATTGTCGTCATGCGAGCCCGAGACTTGAACCTTGGCGGCGTTGGCCATCGCACGCTCCTTTCAGCATGGAAAGCACCCGGCAGCACTAACTTGGAAACATTTTAGGCTTAAAGCAATTTCGTGCAATAGCGGATTTTGGGCATCCGTGCTTTTTCGGGCGGCAAATGGGATGGATGGGCGTTCAGCCGCGGACTAGGCCCGGCGGCGACCGGCCGATTTCTGCGCCGATGCCTTGGTCTTGGCGAGCAGCCGCATCAATTCGCGCACATCCTTCGGCGTCAGGTCGGCGAAGAGATCGGCGATCCAGGTCTCGTGTTCCGCGGCCATTTTGCGAAACTCGGCGCGACCGAGTTTGGTCAGCCGGATCACCTGGACGCGGCGGTCGGTCTCCGACGTACGGCGGTCGAGATGACCGGATTCCACGAGGCGCTCGACGAGGCCGGTGACGTTGCCGTTCGACACCATCATGCGCTTGGAGACGTCGGACAGCGTCATGCCGTCGGGTGCCTTGTCGAGCTGTGCCATCAGGTCGAAACGGGGCAATGTGACGTCGAAGCGCTGCCGCAACCGGCCGCGGACCTCGCCCTCGATCAGGGTCGTGCAGGTCAAGAGGCGTAGCCACAGCCGAAGCTCCTCGGCGTGATCCTCCGGAGTTTCGACGGCCTTGGTCTCGGAATCGAGCATGTTGATGCAGTCACTCACGGCCTAGCATTGGCGCCCGGCACGGATTCCCAACATTTTCAGCTTCAAATAAATCGAAGCCGGCTGCAAGCCTAAAGCCGCAACAATCGACCGCATGCCGATTTCTTTAGGCTTCAAATAATTGGCGCGCCGCTTGCATGCACCGCTGCCCGCAGATGACGACGCTTTGAGCTCGCTTGCCGCGGCAGCAATCATCGGCATAAACTTGGATTGGAGTAGCGGCTTGCAACGCAAGTCCTGTCGTCACGGGGGAGAGATCATGAAGACGCAAATGACGTTGGCCGCAGCCGCCTTGCTGCTTGGCACCGCGGTGAGCCCTTCCCTCGCCCAGGAGAAAATCAAGCTGGGTGTGATCGTAACCCTCTCGGGACCCGCCGCCGCGCTCGGCCAACAGGTTCGCGACGGCTTTGCGCTCGGGGTCAAGGATCTTGGCGGCAAGATGGGCGGCCGCGATGTCGAGGTCGTCGTGGTCGACGACGAATTGAAGCCGGACGCAGGGGTCACCAAGGTCAAGGGCCTTCTGGAGCGCGACAAGGTCGACTTCGTGGTCGGTCCGATCTTCTCGAACATCCTCCAGGCGATTCACCGGCCGGTCACGGAATCGAAGACCTTCCTGATCAGCCCCAATGCCGGCCCGTCGACGTTTGCCGGCAAGGACTGCAACCCGTTCTTCTATGTGACCTCGTACCAGAACGATCAGGTGCACGAAATCCTCGGCAAGGTCGCGCAGGATCGCGGCTACAAGCGCATGTATCTGATGGTGCCGAATTATCAGGCCGGCAAGGACTCGGTCGCCGGCTTCAAGCTCGACTACAAGGGCGAGATCGTCGAGGAATCCTACATGCCGCTCAACACGCTGGACTTCCAGCCGGAGCTTTCCAAGATTTCATCGCAGAAGCCCGATGCGCTCTTCACGTTCATGCCCGGCGGCCTCGGGGTCAATCTCGTCAAGCAATACCGGCAGGCCGGCCTTGCCGACAGCATTCCGGTGCTCTCGGCTTTCACGGTGGATGAATCGACCTTGCCGGCGCAGCAGGACGCCGCAGTCGGCATGTTCGGCGGCGCGAACTGGGCGCCCAATCTCGACAATCCCCAGAACAAGAAGTTCGTCGCCGCCTACGAGGCCGCCTATAACGGCGTGCCGGGCACCTACGCCTTCCAGGCGTATGATGCCGCGATGCTGATCGACAGCGCCGTCAAGGCCGTGAAGGGCGACCTCTCCAACAAGGACGCGGTCGCGGCCGCTCTGAAAAAGGCCGACTTCACCTCGCTGCGCGGCGCCTTCAAGTTCAACACCAACGGCTATCCGATCCAGGATTTCTACCTTACCAAAGTCGCCAAGCGCGCGGACGGCAAGTTCCAGACCGAGATCGTCCAGAAAGTCTTTGAGAATTACGGCGACCGCTACGCCAAGGACTGCAAGGCGGCGAACTAAGCCGCAGGTCGCGTCGAGGGAGGATCACAATGAAGAGCGAAATCACCGGCATCACACGGGCCAATGAGGGAATCCAGGGCATCTCCTGGAACATCCTCGGCCAGACCTATGTGCCGAAGAGCAATACGGAGCACAGCTTCTCCTGGCATGCGACGCTGCCGCCGGGCACGTTCGTGCCGCCGCACATTCATCCGGACCAGGATGAATATCTCTACATGCTGGAGGGCAAGCTCGATTTCATGCTCGGCAATTCCGAGTCACAGGCGACCGCGGGCGACCTGATCCGGCTCGGCATGGGCGTGCCGCACGGCATCTTCAACAAATCGGAGCAAACGGCGAAGGTGCTGTTCTGGGTGTCACCGACACGCAAGCTGTTCGACCTGTTCTGGGGCCTTCACAACATGAAGGAACAGAAGCCCGAGGACGTGGTGGCGATGGCGGCCGAGTTCAACATCCACTTCCTGCCGCCGCCTCCCGGCGGCTAGCTTCAGGCGCGCACCGCCGCAAGTCCCGGCACTGCGGCGAAGCCGGCCTTGGTGGCATAGCCGCGCACGATCGCCTCACGCTGAGAATAGCTCAGCACGTTGTCGATATTGTCGAAACCATCAGGCGCGAGCTGCTCGACGGCGTCGATGACGCCCTCGGGGCCGCCGCGCCGGTTGGAGCGGACGATGTCCGCAGTCATGGGCAGGCGCTTCTTCTCGTATTCAAGCAAGGCTTGGCGCGGGTGCTCGGCGCGCACCAGCGCGTCGGCGAGGCAGCGCGCATCGAGGATGGCCTGCGAGGCACCATTGGAGCCAACCGGATACATCGGATGCGCGGCATCGCCGAGCAGCGTGACTCTGCCCGATGACCAATAGGGCAATGGATCGCGGTCGCAGGTCGGATATTCGTAGAACTCGGGCGTGGCCGAGATCAGGCTCTTCACATCGACGTAAGGCACCGAGAAGCGCGCCACATGCGGCATCAACTCCTCGCGCCGGCCCGGCCGCGACCAGTCTTCCTTCCGGGGCGGCGGGGCATTGCCCTCGCCGACCTTCACCAGCACCGCCCAATTGGTGAGACGGCTCGCCGGGCTCGATCCCTCCGCGATCGGATAGATCACCACCTTGGCGTTGAGGCCGCCGGCGACGATCATCGATTTGCCGGTGAGGAATAGCGGCCAATCCCGCGCACCGCGCCATAGCATCAGTCCGTTCCAGCATGGCGGCCCCTCGCCCGGGAACAGCGTGTCACGGACCCGCGAATGGATGCCGTCAGCACCAATCAGGATGTCGCCGCGCGCGGTATGGATGTGCGCGCCAGCGCGATCGAAGAAGTAAGCGGTGACGCCGGCCTCGTCCTGCGTGAAGGCACCGAGGCGGCAGCCGGTGTGGATGGCCTCCGGCCCGAGCCGCTCCTCGACAGCCCGATGGATGACGCCCTGAAGGCGGCCGCGGTGGATCGAGAATTGCGGCACATCGTGGCCGGCGTCGATACCGCGGGCCTCGCGCCAGACTTCCTGGCCATGGCGGTTGAGGTAATAGAGCTGGTCGGTGCGGATCGCGACATCGTCAAGCTGCTGGAGCAGACCAAGGCCCGCCAGCTCGCGCATGGCATGGGGCAGCGTGTTGATGCCGACGCCAAGCTCGCGGATGGTGTCGGACTGCTCGAAGATCTCGCAAGCCAGGCCCCGCGAGCGCAGCATCAATGCGGTGGTGAGACCACCGATACCGCCACCGACGATAATCGCCTTCATCGCCCTCACTCCACTCGGTACACACCAGGCAACGGGCTAAATTCGCACGGCCGGTCACTCCGCCGCAAGCGGCTTTGTCGCCTCCGCCTTGAGCTCGGCCCGGGTCTTGGGCTTAGCCTTAATTCTCAGCTCCTCGAGATCCTGCCGGTCGCGCACGCTGTTGCGGAAAATCTGATCTTTTCCGGGAAGATATTGCGGCGGGCAGAACGCGTCGTCCGCCCCGTACCAGGCCGCCGCCCGCATGGTGAAGGAGGGATCGACCAGATGCGGCCGCCCGAGCGCGACGAGGTCCGCCCGGCCGGCAGCCAGGATGGTGTTGGCCTGGTCCGCCGTCGTGATGTTGCCGACGCACATCGTGGCCACGCGCGCCTCATTGCGGACCTGGTCGGAGAACGGCGTCTGGAACATGCGCCCATAGATCGGCTGCGCATCGCGCACGGTCTGCCCGGTCGAGACGTCGACGAGATCGACGCCGGCTTCGGCAAACGCGCGCGCGATCGCCACCGCATCATCGCCGCCGATGCCACCCTCGGCCCAGTCGGTCGCGGAAATGCGCACCGACATCGGCTTACGCGACGGCCACGCGGCCCGCAGCGCCTCGAAGATTTCGAGCGGGAAGCGCAGGCGGTTTTTCAGCGAGCCGCCATACTCATCCGTGCGGGTGTTCGTCAGCGGCGAGATGAAGCTCGCAAGCAGATAGCCGTGGGCGCAGTGCAGTTCGAGCATGTCGAAGCCACAGCGTTCGCCGCGCTCGGCCGCCGCGACGAAAGCATCTCTCACCGCGTTCATGCCGGCCCGATCGAGCTCGCGCGGAACCTGGCTGTCGGGGAAATAGGGCAGCGGAGACGCCGAAAACACCTCCCAGCCGCCCTCCTCGAGCGGACGATCCATGCCGTCCCACATCAGCTTGGTCGCACCCTTGCGCCCGGCGTGCCCCAGCTGCAGGCAGATTTTTGCGGCTGAATTGGCATGGACGAAATCAACGATGCGTCGCCAGGACGCCTCCTGCTCGTCGTTCCACAGTCCTGTGCAGCCGGGCGTGATGCGGGCCTCGCGGGCGACGCAGGTCATCTCCGTGAAGATCAGGCCGGCGCCGCCGATCGCGCGCGATCCATAATGCACCAGGTGGAAATCGGTCGGCACGCCCTCCTTCGCCGAATACATGCACATCGGCGACACCACGGCGCGATTGGCGATCTCCATCTCACGCAGCCGGAAGGGCTGGAACAGCGGCACCATCGGCTTTTCGGTGTCGACGTCGAAACCGCTGTCACGAACACGCTTGGCAAACGATCTTTCGACCTCCGCCACGAAGTCAGGAGCGCGGAGTTTCAGATTGTCATAGGTGATCGCCTTCGAGCGCGTCATCACGCCGAAGGCAAACTGCACGGGATCGAAATCCCAGAAGCGGTCGACATGCTCGAACCAGACCAGCGAGACGTCAGCGGCGTGCTGCGTCTTCTCGACCTCTTCGCGGCGGCCGTGCTCGTAGACGTCCAGCGCCGCCTTGATGCTGGGCGCCTTCTCCATCGCCTCTGCCAGCGCGATCGCGTCTTCCATCGCGAGCTTGGTGCCCGAGCCGATCGAGAAATGCGCGCTCGCCTTGGCGTCCCCGAGCAGAACCATGTTGTCCTTGACCCAGCGCTTGCTGCGGATCATCGGGAAGTTGCGCCACGTCGAGCGGTTGGTGAGCAGTTGGTGCCCATCGAGGAACCAGCCGAAGATCTCGGCCATTCGCGTAGCCGACTGGGTCTCGTTCAGCCCTGTGAGTCCGGCGCGTTCGAACGTGTCCGGATCGGTCTCGAAAATCCAGGTCGAGTGCCCGGCTTCATATTGATAGGCATGGGCGATGAACGGTCCCCACTCCGTCTCCTGGAAGATGAAGGTGAAGGCATCCAGCGGCCTGGTCGAACCCATCCAGGCGAACTTGTTGGCACGGAGATCGACCTCCGGCGCGAAATGATCGACGTATTTATCGCGAAAGCGGCTGTTGATGCCGTCCGCGACCAGGATCAGATCGGCGTCGGCGAAGCGTGATTCGTCCTCGACGTCCGCTTCGAAGTTCAGGACGACGCCCAGTTCGCGCGCGCGCGCCTGCAGGATCAGGAGCAGCTTCTGCCGCGAGCAGCCACAAAAGCCGTTGCCACCGACCCGATGGACCGTTCCGCGGAAGTGCACGGCGATGTCATCCCAGTAGGCGAATTCCTGGGTGATGCGGCGATAGCTGGGAAGATCGTGCTTCTCGAAATTATCGAGCGTGGCGTCCGAGAACACCACGCCGAAGCCGAAGGTGTCGTCGGCGCGGTTGCGCTCGTACACCGCGATCTCGGCGCTCGGCCGCTGCTTCTTCAGCAGGATTGCAGCATAGAGACCCGCAGGTCCGCCACCGATGATCGCGACTTTCATGGGAGCCTCGCCAATTCAACCCGGCGAAACTATTTTAAGCCTAAAATAATCTCGCGCAAGTCCCCATTGCGGCCGGCTGCCGCAAAGCCCGGCTTAGTCGCCCCTGAATACCGGCTTGACCTTGTTGGCAAAAGCCTCGAAGGCCCGTTCGAAATCGGCCGTCGTCATGCACAGCGCTTGAGCAACGGCTTCCGCCTCGATCGCCTCCTCCACCGACATCGCCCATTCCATGGCCAGCATCCGCTTGGTCATGGTGTTGGCGAAGGTTGGTCCCTCAGCAATCTGCTTGGCCAGTAGCTGTGCCTGGGGCAGCACCTGCTCCGGCGTGACGAGGCGGCTGAAGAAGCCCCAGCGCTCGCCCTCCTCCGCAGTCATGAACCGGCCGGTGTAGAGCAACTCGGAAGCGCGGGACTGTCCGATGATCCGCGGCAGGATCGCGCAGGCGCCCATGTCACAACCGGCAAGGCCCACCTTGTTAAAGAGAAATGCAACCTTGGCCCCGCTCGCCGCAAGCCGCATGTCCGACGCCATGGCGATGATCGCGCCAGCGCCTGCGCAGATGCCTTCAACCGCAGCAACGATCGGCTGCGGACAGGCCCGCATCGCCTTGACGAGGTCGCCGGTCATCCGCGTAAACGCCGTCAGCCCCTTGGTGTCCATCTTCACCAGCGGACCGATGATCTCGAACACATCGCCACCGGACGAGAAATTGGCACCAGCGCCGGTCACGACGATGCAGTTGACCGCATCGTCGAACGCGCAGGCGCGAAAAAAATCGGTGAGTTCGCGATAGCTCTCGAAGGTCAACGGATTCTTCCGTTCCGGACGATTGAGCGTCACGGTTGCAACACCATCGACGACGGCCAGCAGGAAGTGCTGCGGCGAATAGTCCGCAAGCGGTAAGGTCACGGGATTGGCTGGTCTGCTCATACGATCTCCTTGGCTTTCTTGTTCCGTGCCGGTGCCATGCGCGCTAAATCTCACCACCGGCAACGGCGATCGCCTGCCCGGTGATTGCGCCGGCGCCCTCGCCGCACAGCCAGAGCACGGTATCCGCGACCTGCTGAGGAGAGATCAATCGTCCCTGTGGATTATGCTTTGCGAGCTCGGCAATGGCCTGCTCGCGGCTACGCCCCGTCTTTTTCATGATGTTCTCGATGCTGCCGGCGACGAGATCTGTGTCGGTGAAACCGGGACACACTGCGTTGATGGTCACATTGCTGCCAGCCATCTCGAGTGCGAGGGACCGCACGAGACCGACCACAGCGTGCTTGGCCGCGGTGTACGCGCTGACATAGGCATATCCCTTGAGCCCCGCCGTCGACGCGATCGCGACGATACGGCCATAGGGGCGATCTTTCATCCCGGGCAGCACAGCGCTGACAGCATGGACCACGCCCATGAAATTGACATCCATCATGCGCGCGAACAGGGCGCTGTCGGATTTGGAGAACGGCGCGGACTCGGCGCTTCCCGCGTTGGCGATCAGAATATCGATCGGCTGGCGTGCACTCGCTTGAGCGATGGCGGCTTTCAATGAGGTTTCGTCCGAGACGTCGGCGACGGCCGCAAAATGCGCTGCTCCTGCATTGACAGCTTCTTCAAGCCTCGCAGCGTTCCGCCCAAGAACGGTCACAGACGCACCGGCCTCGACGAGCGCTGCTGCGATCGCGCGACCGATGCCGCGACCGCCACCGGTCACCAGCGCGTGCGGCGAATGCGGTAATCCGGACATGCGCTGGCTTCCTTGCATTCTGCTGATCGCTCTTCTTGATATATTTTAACCTTCAAACTTTTGCAAACGAGGCTCGCTCGCCCTTAAGAACAACCGCACACCGAAGAGCGGCCCGAAAATTGCTTTAAGTATAAAATTATCGCTTCCCATCCCTCACAGGCCTGTTAGCATCGAAGGGCCAAGCGAAAGGATGTCGCGTGTCGCAGCCTGCGCCAATGATAACAAACGACGGCCGCTTCGCCTATGAAGCAGCGGGCGATCCGGGCGGGACACCTCTGATTTTCCTGCATGGCATCGGCGGTGCGGCACGGGCGTGGCGGCAGCAGCTTGCCACATTCGGTGGCCGCTTCCACACGATTGCATGGGACATGCCAGGCTATGGCGGATCGGCGCCGCTCGCCAGCGACAGCATCGCTGCCCTGGCGGATGCGCTTCAGCAATTCATCGAGCAGCTTGGGGCGAGCAAGCCAATTCTGGTGGGCCATTCCATCGGCGGCATGATCGTCCAGAAATGGCTGGTGCAATTCCCAAAACTGGCGCGCGCGGTCGTGCTGGCGCAGACCAGCCCGGCGTTCGGCAAGGCCGATGGCGATTGGCAGAAATCGTTTATCGCCGCACGGCTCGGGCCGCTCGATCGCGGCGAAACGATGAAGTCGCTGGCGCCCTCTTTGGTGAAGGAACTGGTGGGCGACGATCCCGATCCCAGGGGAATGGAGCTTGCACGCGAGTGCATGGCAAGCGTGCCCGAGGCGAGCTATCGCGCCATGATGCTGGCCTTGATCGGCTTCGACCAACGCAGCACCCTCAAGGACATTTCCATCCCGACGCTGCTGCTGTCCGGCTCCAAGGACAACAACGCGCCGGCGCCAATGATGGCAAAGACGGCGACCTACATTCCATCTGCCGAGTATGTCGAGTTGGCCGGTGTCGGCCATCTCGCCAACCTGGAGCGCCCCGATGCCTTTGACGAGGCCCTCGGCCGCTTCCTGAACTCCGTCGCGATCAACACGTAGGATGACTGCGCAATGACCATGCAAGTCAGCAAGACCATCGGCGCGACTGACAAGGTCGCGCTGGATGCACCGATCTTCGATCCCGTCGCATTCCGACTAAGCGACGAGCAGGCCGGCATCATCGCGCGGGCGCGCGAGATCGGCCAGAGTGTATTCGCCGGCCGCGCCGCGACTTACGATCGCGAGGCGATCTTCCCGTCGGAGAATTATCGCGACCTGCATCGCGTCGGCTTGCTCGGTATTGCCGTGCCCAAGAAGCATGGCGGGCTCGGCGCGAATTATCAAACCTACGCTTTGGCGGCAGCCGAGATCGGCCGGTACTGCGGCGCGACTGCGCTCACCTGGAACATGCATGTCTGCTCGACGCTGTGGTCCGGTCCGCTCGCCGACGATCTCGACATGGATGCTCAAACCCGCGCCGAGCACGAGCAGCGGCGTGCAGTCCACTACAAGCGCATCGTCGAGGACGGCGCGATCTATTCGCAGCCTTTCTCGGAGGGCGGTGCGGCAGCGGCAGGCGGCGTCGCTTTCGGCACGGAAGCACGGCCGGTCGAGGGTGGCTGGATCGTCAACGGCAAGAAGATCTTTGCATCACTCTCCGGCCATGCCGACTATTACGGGGTTCTCTGCACGGAGATCGAGGAAGGCGAGAAGGCTTCGCGCCGCAACACGCTTTACCTCGCCATCCCCTCGAAATCGGACGGCGTTTCGGTCGTCGGCGACTGGGATCCGCTCGGCATGCGCGGAACGGTCTCGCGCACGCTGCTGTTCAAGGACGTGTTCGTGCCCGCAGATTCAGCGCTGATGCCGCGCGGCGTCTATTTCCAGGCCGCGATGCGCTGGCCGCACATGTTCCTGACGCTGTCGCCGACCTATATGGGCCTTGCTCAAGCCGCCTATGACTTCACCGTGCGATATCTGCGCGGCGAAGTACCGGGCATGCCGCCGGTCAAGCGCAGGATGTATCCGACCAAGCAAATTGCGGTCGCGCAGATGCAGATCAAGCTCGAGCAGATCAAGGCGATCTGGTTCCAGGCAGTCACCGAAGCGCGCGCCAATCCGAGCAAGGAGCAGGTGCTTCGCGCTTATGCCGCACAATATTCGGTGATGGAGGGTGCCAATGAGCTCGCCGCGCTCGCGATCCGTACCTGCGGCGGTCAGGCCATGCTGCGCTCGTTGCCGCTGGAGCGGATCTATCGCGACAGCCGCTGCGGCTCGCTGATGCTGCCCTGGACAGCCGAGCTCTGCCTCGACCGGATTGGGCGCGAGGCGCTGTACGAGGCCGGCGAAACGGACGACTGACGGTGGATCTCTGCAGTCTGATCGATCGCAACGCGGCGTTCGCGCCAGACAAGACGGCCATCGCCTTCGAGGGCGAACGGTTGAGCTATGCGGCATTCGCTGCACGCATCGAGCGGACGGCGGCAATATTGAAGCAGGAGCTCGGCGTAGGCCGGGGCGACCGCGTTGCGATCCTCAGCCTGAACCGGCCGGACTATCTGGTTCTGCTCTATGCCTGCGCGCGGCTCGGAGCGATGCTGGTGCCCCTGAACTGGCGGCTCGCTGTCGCCGAGCAGCTTTTCATCCTCAACGATGCCGGCGCCAAGGTCCTGGTGCTCGAGCAGGCATTTGAGGGGGTCCTTGCCGAGCTTGAGGGGACCGCAATCGTCGGGCTTGATTTCGAGCCGCCCCGCGGCATGACGTTCGAAAACCTGTTGGCTCGGAGCCGGGGCATCGGCCGCAACCCGCACACCGATCTCTCCTGTCCACTCCTCATTGTCTACACATCGGGAACGACCGGACGGCCCAAAGGCGCGGTGCTGCGCCAGGAGGCGCTGTTCTGGAACGGCGTCATGAGCCAGCACATGCACAACATGACGTCCGATGACCATGTGCTGACCCTGCTGCCGTTCTTCCATGTCGGTGGCCTCAACATCCAGACCACGGCGGCGCTCCAGCTGGGCGCGACAGTCACGGTTCACGCACGCTTCATGCCGGACACCGCGCTTGCAGCCATCGAACGGGACCGGCCGACCTTGACCGTGATGGTGCCGGCGATCATCCAGGCCGTAAGCGAGCATCCCGCCTGGACCACGACCGACCTTTCGTCACTCAAAGCCGTCGCGACCGGCTCGACCATCGTGCCGCCGCATCTGATCGACCGCTTCGTAGCGCGCGGCGTACCCGTGCTTCAGGTCTACGGCTCGACGGAAACTTGTCCCATCGCAGCCTACACCCGGCTTGGTGGCGATCTTTCGCGCGCGGGATCGACCGGACTTGCCGGCCTGTGCTGCGAAGCGAAAGTGATCGATCACGCCGGCAACGAAGTGCCGGCGGGCGCACCGGGGGAAATCGCGGTGCGCGGCCCCAACGTGTTCTTCGAATATTGGGGCAATGCGGACGCCACGCGCGATGCGCTGCACGACGGCTGGTATCGTACCGGCGATATCGGCCTGTGCGACGCGGACGGCTATTTCTGGGTGCGCGATCGCAAGAAGAACATGATCATTTCCGGTGGCGAGAACGTCTATCCGGCGGAGGTTGAACGCGTCCTGCTCGAACATCCCGATGTCAGCGAATGCGCCGTGATCGGCCGGCCCGATCCACGCTGGGACGAGGTGCCCATCGCCTATGTGATCCCGCGATCCGGCTGTCGGCTCGAAGCAGACGCGTTGAAAGCGCATCTTCAGACCCAACTCGCCCGCTACAAGGTTCCGCGCGACATCGTTTTCGTCACCGACCTGCCGCGCACAGCGCTGGGCAAGGTCCAGCATTTCCTGCTGAAGCAGCTTGATGCGCAATCGCGCACGCAAGGAGAAGCATCTTGAAGATTGCGGTTCTGGGTGGGGGAAACGGCTCTTTCGCGGCCGCGGGCGATTTTGCGCTGTCGGCACATGAGGTCCGACTCTGGCGCCGCGACGCGGATCGGGTCGCTGCCCATCGCGCCGCCGGCTCGCGCGTCCTGGTGAAGGATCATAACGGCCGTCATGACGTGAAACTGGCGCTGGTGACGACCGGCATCGCCGAGGCCGTCAACGGTGCAGAGTTGATCCTGTGCCCCGCCCCGGCCTTCGCGCAGCCTGATATTGCCCGCCTGCTTGCTCCGCATCTGCGGGATGGACAGGTCGTGTTTCTGCCGCCGGCCACGTTCGGCTCGATGATCTTCGCCCAGGCTGCGCGGGATGCCGGCAACCGCGCCAAGGCGTGCTTTGCCGAAACCGGGACCTTGCCCTGGCTGACCCGCAAGCACGGGCCATTCGAGGTCGCGATCACGATCCGCGCCAAGCGGCTGCCGGTCGGCGTTTTCCCGCTCGATCAGGCGCCGCGTGCACTTGAGGTGATTGGACAGGCTTTCCCCGGCGCGGTCCAGCCGTGCGGCGATGCTCTCTCCGGTGCGCTGATGAATGCAGGCCCGATTATCCATCCGCCCCTGATCGTGATGAATGCTGGCCCGATCGAACATTTCGAGAAGTGGGACATCCACAAGGAAGGAACGCAAGCCGCGATTCGCCGTGTCACCGACGCGCTCGATGCCGAACGAATTGCCGTGCGTGAGGCGCTCGGATATGGCGCACCGCATTTTCCGCTCGCCCATCACTATGCCAAGGAAGGCGAGATCTGGATGTACGGCCGCGGCTCGCATGACCGGCTGACCGATTCCGGCGACTGGCGCGAGCGGATCGTGCTGACCGAGCACCGCTACATGAGAGAAGATTTGCGGCTTGGGCTATCGCTGCTGGTCTCTGTCGCCGGCCTGGCGGGCGTTGCTACGCCGCTGGCCAAAGGATTTCTGGCCATCGGTGGCGCAATCTGCGGTGAGGATTTTACGCAAGGCGGCCGAACCCTCGAGACGCTGGGCCTCGGCAATCTCGACAAGGCCGCTTTGCTGACGCTTCTTCGCGGGGGATTTTGACCGATGACCAGCCGAGCCACCATTGCCTGTCTTGGGGCCGGCCGCATGGGCCGCGGCATCGCCGTCGCGTTCGCCTATGCGGGGCATATGGTCACGATGATCGACATCAAGGCCCGTTCAGCCGAAGATTTCGCCAGGCTGGAGGCAGATGCGCTCGGCGAAGTCAGCAAGACCTTTGCCAGTCTGGCGAAGCTGGGGCTACTGACCGAGGCGGATGTCGATCCGCTGAACGCGCGGGTCTCGGTGGTGCCGGCCAGTCAGAGCGAGGCGGCACTGTCCGATGCGGGAATAGTCTTCGAAGGGGTGCCCGAGATCGTCGAGCTCAAGCGGGATGTGCTGGGGGCGGCCTCAAAACAAGTCGGCCCCGATACGATCATCGCATCGACGACGTCGACCATCCTTGTCGACGATCTCTCAGGCGCGATCGTGAATCCTCGCCGCTTCCTCAATGTGCACTGGCTCAATCCGGCCTATCTGATCCCGCTGGTCGAGGTTTCGCCAGGCAAGGCCACCGATCCAGGCATCATCGAGGAGGTCAAGGCGCTACTCGAAAGCATCGGCAAGGTACCGGTGGTCTGCGCGGCGACACCCGGCTTCATCGTTCCGCGCATCCAGGCGCTGGCGATGAACGAGGCCGCACGGATGGTCGAGGAAGGCGTCGCCAGCGCCGAGGAGATCGATAAGGCGATCCGCTACGGCTTCGGCTTCCGCTACGCCGTACTTGGTTTGCTCGAATTCATCGACTGGGGTGGCGGCGACATTTTGTACTACGCCAGCCGTTATCTCGAAGGCGCACTCGGCAGCGACCGCTATCGCGCGCCGGACGTAATTTCAAGGAACATGCACGAGGGCCGGATCGGCCTGCGCACAGGTGCGGGCTTTCTCGACTATTCAGGCATGGACATCGACGCCTATCGGGCAAAACGGCTTCAGGCCATGGTCGACCTGCTTCGGCACTTTGACCTGGCGCGGCCACCAGTGCTCGATCGCGGTTAGCCGAAGACGTCCTGCAGCACCCCTTCGCGGACCACCGCAATGCCGTCGAGCTCTATCGTCGTCCCCATCATCGGCAGATCGAAATGGCCCGCCGTGTAACGGCCGGCGAATTCGTTGGCACCGGTCGAGAACAGGAAGTTGCCGGAAACGGCACGAATTTCCGTGCCGTTGGTGTCGCGCTGGTCATACATCGACAGCGCCTCGTAGCGCGCGCCGGGATTCATGCCGAAGCCGACATGCGACACCGCATAGGCTTCCCGATCGCCCCAGGCGGCAAGATAGGCACGCATCATTGCGGCATCGGTGCCCTCGCCTTCCAGCTCGACGACATAATCGTCCTTCAGCGTCATCTTCACCGGCGAGGTCAGGTAACGCTTGAAGGTCAGGTTGATGTCGCCGGGCGCCATCACCAGCGTGCCATTGATCGTTCCGCTCTTGGGGAAGCTGACGACGATGCCCCCGGGCCAATGCGCCAGCGTACCGGGCTTGTCCGTCCAGCCCCACACGCCGACCGTGGACGCGCCAACCATATCGACGTCGAGCGCCGTGCCGGCTTTTGACGTCACCCGCATCCGCTTGGTCCCGCGCAGCATCTTCGCCGCCGCGCGAACGCGCTTCTCGAGCGCGGAATCCGGCACCATCCGCTCCAGCGCCTCGGGGTGCTCGTTGGAGATCACCAGGATGCGCGCGCCGGCTTTGAGGATCTCGGGCGTCTCGACCGCATGCATCAGGCCCTCGATAGTGCAATCCACCACAAAGCCGGCTTGCTGAAGCGCAGTGATGACCGGAGCGAGCCGCTGGATCGCCTCGCTCGCCCCTGTCGAGCGAACCGGAACGATATTCCGGTTACGCGGGGTCGGCATGACCACGTGAAACGGTCGGGCGCCCATCCGCAGCAGCGCGAGCTCCGCCAGGTGGACATTCAACGCACGTGACTGAGTTTCCGAGAGGATCGCCGCGGTATCACCGGCCTTGACGGCGCATCGCTCAAAAATCTCGCAAAATGCGTCGATCCATTTTGCCTCGATGCGATCAGCCAGCATGGTCTACTCCCGGTCTTCCTGTTTCTTCTTCGTCAGTTCATGCTTCGGGGAAACCCCGCAGCAGATACGCGCGCACTGCCCCCAGCAGGCCATTGAGGATCAGGCCCAGCAGCGAGATCGTGATCAGCGGCACGAACATATCGACGGCCTGAAAGGTCCGAGCCGCCGTGACGAGCACATGTCCGAGCCCGTCGCTCGACGTGATCATCTCCGCCAGAAACACCACGATGCAGGAAATGACAAGGCCGATCCGGCAACCGGTCAGGATCGACGGCATCGCGGCCGGCAGCACCACCTTGAACAGGATCTCATAGCGCGGCGTTCCCGCCGCCATGGCCGACCAGATCAGCTTCTGCTCCACCGTCGACGCGCCGTAATAGGTAGACAACAGAATGGGAAAGAGTGCATCTGCCGCCACCAGCGTGATCTTCGATCCGTGACCGAAACCGAGCAGCAGCAGCAATGCTGGATAGAGCGCGACCTTGGGCAAGGGCGCGAGCACACGCACAATTGGCCGAACCACGGCGTTGATAGCCGGACTGGCGGCGGCTGCGATGCCGATGCTGATACCGAGCACGACCGCAATCGCAAAACCGGCAAACAGCCGGATCAGAGTCGCCGCGATCTCCTGCTGGAACGTCCACGTCAGGAGTTGCTGAAGCAGCCTGCTGAAGACGTATCCCGGCGGCGGCAGCAACACCGCAGGCGCAAAGCCAAATGATACCAGGCCCTGCCACAGTGCGATCACCAGCACGATCGGCGCGAGCCCGAGGATGATGCTGGTGGAGCGAAGCTGTGGGATCATGAGAAGCTCAGCGGCATGTCGAACTGCGGTTCGGACCAGCGCACCAGCCTTGCGCGGACCCGCTCGAAGATCGCATCGAGGCAAATTCCCATCGCCCCCACGATGATGATCATCGCAAAGACGGTGTCGTATTGGCCCATGTCGAGCGCATTGAACAGGATATTGCCGGCGCCGGACTGACGGGCGATCATCTCGCTGGTGATCATCGTGATCAGCGCCAGCACGAGTCCGGTGCGGCAACCGGTCAGAATTTCCGGCAGCGCCGCCGGCAGTACGATCCGGACCAGCCGTTGCGCAGGCGAAAGCCCCATCGCGGCACCCGACCACAGCATCTTCTCTTCCACCGCCTTGGCGCCCTCGAAGCTGTGATAGATCACGGGCAGGCTGACACCGAGGAAGATCACCAGCGTCTTCGTGATGTCGCCGACGCCGAGCCACAGCATGATGATCGGCATCAAGGCCGCCTTCGGCACCGGGTAGATCACCATCAAGAGCGGATTGAAGAATGCCGCGACGGCCCGGCTGCGGCCCATCAACAGGCCGAGTGGGATGGAGATCAGCACCGCCACCCCGAACCCGATCGCCATCCGACGAAGGGAGGCGAGGATATTGATCAACGCTTCCTTGTCTCCGAGGATGTCCGGGATTGCACGGATCGCCTCGACTGCCGTCGGGAAGCTGTCATTCTTCAACGCGAGGGACGCCGCCTGCCAGATCGCGAGCAATCCGATGCAGGCAAGCACCGGGGCAGCCCGTCTCGCCAGGGCGGCGGGCGACATCATGACGGAGACCCGACAGGGTCGGTCTCGTCGAACATCCGCTCGATATCGACAACGTATTTCTGGTAGCGTGGATCCAGCAGCAGCTCGCTGCGGCGGCGCGGCCGCGGCAGATCGATGTCGATAACCTCGCGGATGCGGCCGGGAGACTTCGACATCATCACGACCTTGTCTGACAGGAAAACCGCTTCGTCCACAGAATGCGTGACGAACAGCACCGTCTTGCGATCACGCTCCCAGATATTCAACAGATCGTTCTGCAGCCGCGTTCGCGTGTGAGCATCGAGCGCGCCGAACGGCTCGTCCATCAACAGAACCTCAGGATGGTAAGCCAGCGTTCGTGCCAGCGCCACGCGCTGCTTCATGCCGCCGGACAGCTCCTTGGGATAGAAGTTCTCATAGCCCTTGAGCCCGACCATTTCGATCAAGGCCCGGCTCTGTACTTCCGCTTCGGTGGTGCGCACGCCCTGCTGGCGAGGGCCATACATCACATTGCCCAGCACGGTCTTCCACGGAAACAACGCGAATTCCTGAAACACCGGACCGCGATCCGGCCCTGGACCCGTGATCGTCCGTCCCTTGATCTTCGCTGAACCGCTGGTCGGGCTGACGAAGCCGCCGACGACGTAAAGCAGTGTCGACTTGCCGCAGCCGGACGGACCAAGGATGGAGACGAAGGCTCCCTCGCCGATCGCCAGCGAGATGTCCGATAGCGCTACATGATCCTTGCGCGCCGAGGTCTGAAATACCTGCGAGACGCTCTCGATCTCGATGATTGTAGAAGCCGGTTTTTTCGGCGTCACCGGTCTCACCCATTCGCTCGATCTCGAAGGCACTACCTTCATCCCGTCTCACTTCATGCGCGCGAACCCTGCGCAACAGGCTTGCTGAACATCCTCCGTCAGCGACGCGAGCTTAGCAAGAAACTTGCCAGACCATCGGCTGTTTTCGGGCAAGTGCGCCGTATCATCCGAACCAGGGCCATTCCGCGGGCCCCTCATGCGTCACGGCCCCGCCCGGTGCCTGGCCAACCAATCGCGCATATTTCGCCAGCGCCCCGGCGCGGTGACGAGGCGGACGCGGCTTCCAATCTTGCCGGCGAGCAGCGAGCTCCTGCTCGTCGACCAGCATATTCATCCGCCGGTTCGCAGCATCGATCCGGATTCTGTCACCATCGCGTACCAGCGCCAGGGGACCGCCGACGAAGGCCTCGGGAGACACATAGCCGATGCACATTCCGCGCGTGGCGCCGGAGAAGCGTCCATCCGTGATCAGGGCCACCTTCTCGCCCATGCCCTGTCCGTAGATCAGCGCGGTGACGCCGAGCATCTCGCGCATGCCGGGGCCGCCCACCGGCCCCTCGTTGCGGATTATGAGAACCTCGCCCGCCTGATAGGTGCGATCACGAACCGCCGCGACGCAGGCCTCCTCGTCTTCGAAAACGCGCGCCACGCCTTCAAAGAACTGGCTCTTCAGGCCCGCGACCTTGATGACCGCGCCGTCAGGGCAGAGGTTTCCCTTCAGCACCGCGACGCCGCCATCTGGCATGATCGGCGTGCGAGCCGCGTAAACGACCTCTCCGTCAGGTGCATTGGCGGCACCATATTCCTCGGCAAGCGTACGGCCCGTGATCGACAGGCAACTGCCATCGATATGCCCGCTCTGGATCAGTTCCCGGATCACCACGGCGGCACCGCCGATATCGTAGACGTCCTTCGCCGTATATTTGCCTCCAGGCCGCAGGTTTCCGATCAGCGGCGTCCTGGCAAAAACCTCGCCGACATCATCGATCGTGAATGCGATGCCAGCCTCGTTCGCGATCGCCGGCAGATGTAGCGCAGCATTGGTCGAACCGCCCGTGGCGGCTACGATTGCCGCGCCGTTTTCCAGGGATTTCCGCGTCACGATGTCGCGCGGCAACGGCCCGCCGCGCTCCAGCATCTCCATGACGAGGCGCCCGGCCCGCCTGGATATCTGCGCGCGCTCGGCATAGACACCCGGCACCATCGACACGTTGGGAATGGTGAGGCCCATCGCCTCCGACACCATCCCCATGGTGTTGGCAGTGAATTGGCCGGCGCACGCGCCGATGGTCGGCAGGCAGGCCCGCTCAATCCGCTCGAGCGTGGCACTGTCGATCTCTCCGGTCATGAAGCTGCCGACAGCCTCATAGGAGTCGAGCACGGTGAGGGTCCGCCCATCCACGCGGCCCGGCAGCGCGCTGCCGCCATAGATGAAGATGGACGGGACGTTGCACCGGACCATGCCCATCATCACGCCGGGAAGCGTCTTGTCGCATCCGCCATATCCGATCAGCGCATCGTAGGCGAGACCATGGACGACGGCTTCGATGGAATCGGCGATCAGCTCCCGCGAAAACAGGGAGAACTTCATCCCCTCGTGATTCATGCTGATACCGTCGGAAACCGATACGGTCGAAAACTCGCGCGGCGTGCCGCCTGCCTCCTCGATTCCGGTCTTGGCCGCTGCGACCTGAAAGTCGTGCGTCATGTTGCAGGGCGTCTGTTCGCCCTTCATGCTGACGACGCCGACCATCGGTTTGGCAATCGCAGCGTCGTCGAGCCCCATGGCGCGCATGAACGCGCGGTGCGGAGCCCGGTCGAGGCCATCCGTCGTGATCCGAGATCGGAGCTTCTTCATACGTGCATCTTCTTCATGCAACGTCCCGGATCATCCTGGACGCGGCGACGTTCTCGCTCGGTTCATTCGCCCGATCGCCTATTGCAGCGGAGCGACAATCGTCGAATGCTTGAATTGCGCGACATCCAATTTTGGCAGCATCCCTGTCTCCGCGTAGATGTCCAGCATCTTCTGGATCGCGGGGAAATTCGGTGCAGCGCCCGGATCGCGGCCGAAATCATTGTCCTTGAGCAGATAGGTCTCGAGAACCGGAATAGGTGCCTTCAGGACTTCGTTGACGACCTTCAACGTCTCTTCGCGGTTCGCCAGCGCTTTCTTCATGCCAGAGGTAATGTCACGCACGTAAGCCTTGACCAGTTCCGGGTTCTTGTCGACGAAATCGGCACGGCAGGCTTCCAGGATGTGCACGATGTTCGGCATCGCCTGCGACAGCGAGAACAGTTTGCGCGTGCCGCCCTTTGCCTCCGCGCGCGCGGCAAATGGCTGGTTCATGTTGACCGCATCGACGCGGCCCTGCCGCAACGCATCTTCGGAGACGGCAAAGCCGACCTCGACCAGCTTGATGTCCTTGGCCGGATCAATGCCGTTCTGCTTCAGCAACAGATTGAACGGGCCTTGGGTGCCGCCGCCGATCACGGAGATTCCGACCGTCTTGCCCTTGAGATCGGCGATCGTCTTGATCGGGGAGTCGTCCATGACAGCCCAGTAGACCGAGAAACCGCCGGCCTTCTCGAAGACGTGCTGCGCCACGATGTAGGCCTTGAGGTTGCCGCCAACTACGCCGTTGGCGAGCGACAGCGGCGCCTGCGTCGCGCAATCCAGCGCGCCGGCCGCCAATGCCTGCGTCATCGGAGCGGTGCCCTGAAACTGGGTCCATTCGATGTTGTAGGCCTTGCCGATATTGGGAAACTCAGCCGGGCGGCGCATCATCCAGTACTTGGATTCTTCGGCCGGAATCGTCCAGCCGACACGAATTGTCTGCTGCGCCCATGACGGGCCTGCGCTCGCGCTCACGGCCGCTGCCGCCCCCAAAGCCAGGATCCACTTCGAAACGGTTCGCATCGTGCCCACTCCGCTGCCCAGGCGCCGACCGGCGCCATCCAACCCGACCGCAGCAAATGTTTCATGGTTCAAACAATCAAGCAAGCCATGCCGGCCGGGGCGGTTTCGTCGTGAGTTGCGCGATATATGGTAATGCAGCGCCGCGGACCGACAGATGGAGGCAACCTATGGCTGAAGCGAGCAAGACAAACCCGCAAGGCGCCGAGCGGCTCGGCTATCTAGGCCTTGGACTGATGGGGACACCGATGAGCCGACGCCTGCTCAACGCCGGCCATCAGGTCGCTGTCTGGAACCGTTCGGAAGGAAAGATGGCCGCGCTCGTGGAGGCCGGTGCCAGGCGTGCAGCCACCCCCCGCGACTTGATGGAGAGCTCGGACATCGTTTTCATGTGCGTGACGGATGCGGCCGCCGTGGAAGAGGTGATCTTCGGGCCCGCGAGCATCTCAACAGCGCCCGGCGCGGGTAAGCTCGTGGTCGACTTCTCGTCCATCCATCCCGATGCCGCACGGGACCTTGCAATGCGATTGTTAGCTGCGAACGGCGCGGGTTGGATCGATGCGCCGGTGTCCGGTGGTACCAAGGGCGCCGAGGAAGGCACGCTTGCCATCATGGCCGGCGGAAAAGCCGGCGATATCGAGCGGGTCCGCCCCTACGTGCTCGCCATGGCACGCAGGTTCACCCACATGGGCCCGACCGGCGCCGGCCAGACCACAAAGCTATGCAACCAGGTGATCGTCGGATGCGCAATGGCCGTTCTTGCGGAGGCAACACGCCTTGCAGTGAACGCCGGAATCGACGCCAACCGGTTGCCCGAAGCACTCGCCGGCGGCTTTGCTGACTCCATTCCGTTGCAGCTGTTCGTGCCGCGGATGGTCCAGGGCATTCACTCACCGCCGCTTGGTCATATCGCTACAATGCTCAAAGACCTCGATACCGTCGCCGATGTCGCGCAGACGACGTCGACGCCGGTGCCCATGGCCTCGCTTGCCGGACAACTTTTCAGGCTCGCCAAGGCCGCGCGAGGCGCGGATGCGGATGCGCTCGAAATCTACAAGCTTTCGGCGGGGAGCGCTAAACCATCGAGCGCGAACTGAAGCACGCTTGCACTGACTGCTTGCGCTAGCCGTCGGCAAGAAATCGGCCGAACGCGCCGCGCGCGAAGAGCAGCGGCTCCTTCGTATTGTAAGTATAGGCCTCGACTGCACCGAGAAAGATCACGTGGTCGCCGCCGTAATAACGATTGACCGAGCGGCATTGAAAATTGGCGACGCTCTCGGCGAGCACCGGCGCGTTGCCGAGGCCCGGCGTCCAGTCGACACCGGTGAACTTGTCATCAGACGACTTGGCGAATTTGCTCGCAAGCGCCTGTTGCGAAACGCGAAGCACGTTGACCGTGAAATGACTGGCGTTCTGGAAGATGGTCAGACTAGAGGAATAGACGACCAGGCTCCAAAGAACCAACGGCGGATTCAGCGAGACCGAGGCGAACGAATTGCACGTCAGGCCATAGGGCTTGCCGTCAGGAGCCGCAGCCGTGATGATCGTCACCCCCGTGGCGTAGGTGCCGAGCGCGCTGCGAAAATCACGGGGATCGATCGGCGAGTTGTCGCTCGCGAGTTCGTTGCCCGGATCGGGAACGGCCGGCTGCTTCGGCAGATCATTCATCGGCCGGCCTCACAGCGTGAGATTCTCGGACGGCAGGCCCAGTGCCACACGTCCATAATTGGTTCCGGCCGCATCGAAATTGAACGCGAGATGCGAATTGATCGCGTGCGCATCGCGGAATTGCCGCTGCAACGCGCCCGTCGTGAACAGGCCTCGCGCTCCGCTCGCGGCAAACAGCATCGACACCGCATCCGTGCAGAAGTTTACTGAAAAAGCACCGTCGCGCCGATATCTGGTCTTGGTCGCCATATCGGGGATACGACCGCGCCGTGCATCCTCCATGGCATTCAGACAGGCCGAGCGCATGATCAGGCGTGCAGCGTCGATCTTCGCCGAGGCCTTGGCGATCTTGATTTGGGTGCTTTGAAAGTCGCTCAGCTTGGCGTGGTTGTAGGTGGAAATGCGATGACGGACGACCTCCGCATAATCGTCGAGACACGCCTGCGCGTTCCCCAGCGCGACGCCGGAGAGGACGTAGGGAAACAGCGAGAACACCGGAAGCGCATACAGCGGGTTGGGATTGCGCTTGCTTCCCGGCGTCGGGCCGCCGTCGAGATCGCCGACCGCGACCGTCATATCGTCGGGCACGAAAGCGTCCCTGACCTCCACGTCGCAAGACCCTGTCCCCCGCAGTCCCGCGACATTCCAGGTGTCGAGGACCTTGTAGTCGGCTCTCGGCAGCAGAAATATCCGATACTCGATGCCGTCTGCCTCGTCGTCGGAGTAGACGACGCTTGCAAGCATGTTCCATGCGCAAGAGGCAACGCCCGAGGAGAACGGCCAGCTGCCATGGAGCCGGTATCCGCCCGCGACTCTCGTGGCACGCCCGGCCGGAAAAATGAACGAGGACGCGATCAGCGCGTCCGGGTCACGACCCCAGACCAGATCCTGCGCCGTCGGCTCGAACATGCCGAGCATCCAATGATGGCTCGCCAGATTGGCCAGATTCCATGCCACCGAGGCATCTGCTTGTCCGAGCAGGTCCGCGCAATCGATCAAGGCGACATAGTCGAGTTCTGCGCCGCCAATGCGCTTGGGCTGAAGCATCCGGAACAGGCCCGCGTCGTGCAGATCCTTCTCCGTTTCGGGCGGCAGATGCCGCAACTCCTCCGTCCGCGCCGCCCGCTCTCGCAGCCGTGGGACGAGCGCACGGGCCTTCGCGACCATGGCCGCATGGGCAGTTTCATCGGATTGCGCCGCCGCGGACCGGCCCGCGCTCGGCTCTTGACTAGGCGCCATTCGTATCCCTCGCTTCAAGCATTTATGCGGCTGGAACATCGCCAAATCAAGCCAAGGCCGCGCTGGCCGGGTATGGTCGCCCTGAACCCGGCTGCCAGGAAGGATGCGATGTCGCGAAGGCGCCGGCATCGCCAAGCCGTGATCCGCAAGCCGCGCGAGGCCTGGCCTGTACGATCAACGCTCAGGCTCAGCCCGACGTCGCGGGTTTGCCCGAGCCAAAGACACCCTTTTGGGCGAACTGCGATATCCGACGTTCGTCGTAACCGAGCGTATCACGCAACACCTGCTCCGTGTGCTCGCCCAGCAACGGAGCAGCCACAGGATCAACCGGGCCGGTCAAGCTCATGGCAATCGGCGGCTCGATGTTCGGGACCCACTCTGCCGTACGATGTGGAATCCGGTTCAAGCGATGGCGCGCTCGCGCCTCCGGTGCATTGAACCCCTCCTCGACCGTCCGGAGATAGCCGACCGGGATATTGGCCAGCTTCATCTTGGTCATCCAGTTCTCGAGAGTATCGCTCGCAAAGACCTCCGCGATGGCTGCCCGCAGAAGCCCCTTGTGCTCGGAACGCGCCTTGCGCGAGGCAAACTGCGGATCGGTGATCAGATCCGGCCGGTTCAGCACTTCAACGACCAGCCGGCGATAGAGCCGGTCATTCGCGCAGGCCATGTAAAGCGGTCCATCGGAGGCCTCGTACACGCCGACGGTAGGAGAGCCACTCGGCGAATTACCAAACCGGCCGGGATTTTCGCCGTTGATCAGATAGGCCATGCCATAGAAGCCGGTCATACCCATCGCGACGTCGAACAGGGCGACCTCGACATGCTGGCCGCGACCGAGCCGATCCCGCGCCAACAGCGCCATCAGGATGGCGTTGCAGGCAGACATCCCCGTCGCCATGTCCACGATGGGCGGGCCGGTGCGAACCGCAGGGCCATCAGCAAATCCGTTGAGCGACATGAAGCCGCTTTCCGCCTGCGTGATCGGATCAAAGCCGGGACGCGAGGCAAACGGTCCGGTGCGCCCGTAGGCGGAGATCGAGCAATAGACCAACCGCGGATTGAGCGGCGCAACCGTTTCATAGTCGAGGCCAAATTTCTTCATGACCCCGCTGGAAAAGTTCTCGACGACCACGTCGGCCTTGCGAATCAAATCCAGCGCAATCTCACGAGCCTCCGGCACGGTAAGGTCGAGCGTGATGCCGCGCTTGTTGCGATTGAGGCTCAGATAGGCAGCACTCTCTCCACCGATCTCGGCGTGCTCATACGCACGCGTGTCGTCGCCCCCGTCTGGATTCTCGATCTTGATGACGTGCGCGCCGAAATCAGCAAGCGTCTGCGTACAGGCCGGGCCAGCAACCACACGCGTGAAATCGACGACCAGCAGACCGTCGAGCGCGGTAGGCGCCCCCGTCGCGCGCGACGAACGTTCCGGCAATTGAGGCTTGGTGGGCATCGACGGCGCTCCCTTACATCGGCTTATGGTTGCCGAATTTCCCGCAGGAGCAAACTTAAAGCCCGCCACCGCTGACTTCGCAAGTCCTTCGCCCGCATCGCTTCAATACGCAAAAAGGGCCCGGCAGCTGTCAAGCTGCCGGGCCCTTGAACGTCCGTGTTGCGCTTCATCTCGTGCGAACCATTCTTACGTTGCGTGAATCACGTTCCGCACCACGGGAAACTTCGCTCCATTCGCTCAGCGAAGCGCCTTTCGCCAGTAAAGCGTATGCGACCAAGCCCAGGGCACATGAGGTTCAAAGAGCCGATAGCCCGCCCGGATGAAATTATGGGCAGACACCGGATTGTCCGTCGTATCCGAGACGATGCTGTCCCATTCAATACGCCGTGCCCTTGCCTCGATCACCCGCATCAGCCTGCACTGGAGGTCACGTCCCCGGTGCCGCTGCAACACACCGACCCTGGAGAAATAACCGCCATTTCGAATGTGCGTTGACGGCGCGGCACCGGCGAAGGCCACTGGCTCATCGCCGTGATAGGCAAGCCACCACGTCCCTAACTCGAATTGTGGCAAGGGAGCCGCATCGAAGAACGTCGACTGATGCAGGTCGGCCAATGTATCGACGATGTCGTCATCGGATGCATCGACGGTGCGAATTCTGTACATGGGACGGTCCATTGGAGACGAAATGAACGTGAGTGGAAGTGCAGAATGTCGTGCCGATTGAGGCTCACTTGCCCAGCACGACCTTGACACCTAGCCAAACCGCGCCCATCAGCCCGGTGGCGATCACCGTAATGACAGCCTTGAAGGTGTAGCTCTGCGCCTGCTCCACGCTCGTTCGCCATCGGCGCAGGTGCTGAAAATCAGCCCTCAGCTCCTTTCGGTCGTCATTCTCGATTCCGAAAGACGCCAGCACCGACGCCACCGTCCTCAATACGATCGCATCGATATTCGCTTGCTGAAGCCTGTGTTGCTCAGCCAGCATCTCGGCAACGATCGCCCTGATCTCGTCATCTGGCATCTTCACCGCTTGATGACCCTCGCAACATTCTCGAAGCCGCGCTTGGCGAAGTAGAAGGAGACAACCAGATTGGCTTGAAGCCCGCGAAAGATGATCAACCCGTCCCCGGGCGTTTCGATTTTGTCGCTGAACAACTGGAAGCCGTGGCCGAGACCAAGACTTGCGATCTTGCCCTCGATCAGCCGCTTGGATGACTGCGCCAGCGTCCGCTGCGCCTCGCGGATGCAGACCGCCAGCGTGCCGCGCTCGGCCTGGCAGGTCTCGACGAGAAGCTCGCCGAAAAAATGCGATTTGCCCGAGCCGCGCCCGCCGTAGACGCCCTTGTAGCGGGCGGGCTTGAGCAGCGGCTCGAAGATCTTGGCCGTCGGAATTTTCAGGATGGACAATGGATGCGCTCGCTCACCCTTCACAGCCGTTGGCTCAGGCGTCGCGCCCAGCGGTGCCGCCAGCCGCATTCCCCGGATACACGATGATCCGCTCGATCCGGTGAATCAGTTCCAGCACGCCATCCTCGCCGCTCTCGATCGGCTGCGCCGCCTTGCCCCAGCCGCGATCGAGGATTGCATTGGCGGCCGAGACACGGGCGGCCGGTGTCGCGTCGTCGCTGCGCATGACGCCGACCAGCACCCTGAGCGCGGTCCTGGTGTGGCTCCGCGCCAGCGAGCGGATTTCGGTCAGGGTGCGCGCGCTGGACGTCTTCCGTCGCGCAGGCGCGCGGACCGGCTCGCTCACGAGGGCAATTTCCATGTCCTCGCTCAAGACAACGTCTCCCACAGCGCGATTGCAACCAGGCCCGCGAGCGCGAGCGATATCAGATAGGCGGTCATCGTCTCTCCTTGAAAAGAAATGCGCGGCAGATCGCGAATGAGGCGCGATCGTTTCGGGCGCGAACCCTATCTCCGTTCCGGAGACCGCCGCGGGGGGGGGGGGGGGGGGGGGGCGGCGGCGCCCGGCGCGGGGGGGGCGGGGGGGCGGCGGGGGCGGGCGCGCGGGGGGGCGGGGGGGGGGGGGCCCGCGCGGGGCCCCCGCGGGGGGGGGGGGGGGGCGGGGGGGCGGGCGGGGCCCGGGCGGCGGCGGCCGGCGCGGGGGACCCGGGCCGC
>NZ_JBVVPT010000043.1:0-45421 GCF_055811715.1 Bradyrhizobium sp. WSM4872
CTTGGCCGGTGGCCACCGGCCAAGGCGCTAAGTCACTTCCATCGCACAAATGCTGGCCGTGCAGATACAAGGGGTATGCGTCCGCGCGCTCCCTGCTACAGATTGACTCGCGGATAGAACCCCTCACCCGTCTCGCCGCTGCGCGGCGAGCCACCCTCCCACAAGGGGAGAGGGTGCACTGCCATCGCCGCGCGATTGCTTCTACTTGAACCAGTGCACCAGCGCGATGCTGATGCCGAGCAGCAGCAGCAGCGACAACGTCACGGCCGCCGTCACCCGCCCCCCGACATTGGCAAGCACCTTCACATCGACACCCAGGCCCAGCGCCGCCATCGACACCACCGTGAGAAAGCTGGTGATCTTCGTCACCGGACCGACCACCGTGCCTGGCACGATCTCGAGGGATCGCAGGGTCGCCAGCGCAAGGAAGCCGAGGATGAACCAGGGGACCAGGCGGAAAAAGCCGACACTGGTCTTCTTGGCCTCGTTGTGCCAGCGCGAGGCCGTCAGCGAGAGGCCGACGACCACCGGCCCGAGCATCAGCACGCGCATCAGCTTGACGAGCGTGCCGATCTGCGTCGAGACGAGCCCGGCCGGCACCGTCGCGGCCAGCACCTGCGGCACGGCATAGACGGTGAGGCCTGCGAGGATGCCGTATTGCGTGGCCGATAGCTGCAGCAGCGGGATCAGCAGCGGCAGGCCGAGCACCATCATCACGCCGAGGATCGCGGTGAAGGAGATCGAGGATGCGATCTCGTCATTGTTGGCGCCGATGATCGGCGCCACCGCGGCAATCGCCGAATTACCGCAGATCGAGTTGCCGCAGGCGATCAGGATCGAGAGCCGCGTTGAGAGACCGAGCAGGCGGCTGATGCCGAAGGAGACGCTGAGCGCGATCACGACGATGGCTGCGATCGAGGCCAACAGCGCGACGCCGGACGCCGCGATAGCAGCAAAGCTGATCGAGGCCCCCAGCAGCATGACGGCGACTTCGAGCAGTTGCTTGGCGCTGAAGGCGATGCCGGACTGCCAGCGCGGCGCGGGCTTCCAGAAGCTGCGCACGGCCATGCCGAGCAAGATCGCCATCACCAGCGCCTCGACATAGGGATGCTCGAAGACGCCCAATTCCGCCCGTTCGAGCAGGGCCGAAACACCGGCCACGGCGATACAGAGGAGGATCCCGGGAATCAGCGCGACGATGCGGCCAGTGGCCGTGGTCGGCTTGGCGTCGGCCGGGCTGGATGCTTGATTCTGCGACACAAATCTCTCCCCAAGGAGAAGGATTTATACGCAGCGCCATCCGATTGGGAAATAAGTTTTCGACATATCAGGGCAGAGGGAAGTTCTATCCTCGGCCCGGAATAATCTGGCTCTGAAGGTCAGGCGCCCTTTAGAAGATCAGGCGCGCCTTAGAAGATAAGATCCTTGGCCAGCGAGGCGACACGGCTGAAGCCGTCATAGACGCCGGGCTCGAAGAAGGCCGCGCGCGCCAGCACGATGCCGGCGACCAGCGACCAGAACAGGCCAGTGCCGACCCGCAGCAGCAGCTTTGACCCGCGCGAGCGCGGCTGGGTGTCCGTTGCGGACACCAATTGCTCGCCGAAGGGCTCAAACCTGGTGCGTTCCATAGCAGTCAATCCATCAATTTCTGATGGAAATGTCGTCGTTTCGGCCCCAAACAGCAATGGAAGCGATTGGCTTTTTTGCCTCCCGGAGGGGAAACTCCTTCCGCCGAACGGACCCGAGGCAATAGTTTTCTTCTTCCGGCCTATCTGAGCACCCGCGCCCCGGTTAGCAGGTCCCGCTGCGCGTATGAAAGGAATCTGCCTATGCCAAACCCCCGCGTGCGCATCTACACGGATTACAAGAGCCCCTACGCGTTCGTCGCCAACAAGCGCCTGTTCGAACTGCAGGAGACGCACGGCGTCGAGCTCGAATGGCTGCCCTATACGCTACGCGTCGCCGAATTCATGGGGACGGTCGAGGAGCGCACGCCGCATTTCTGGCGCAAGGTGCGCTATGCCTATATGGACGCACGGCGCTATGCCAATGCGCAGGGGCTCGTCATGAAAGGGCCCCGGCGGATCTACGACGCGTTCTATTCCAGCGTCGGCATGCTATTCGCCCAACAGCACGGCTTCTTCCGTCCGTATCACGACACGGTCTTTCGTCGGTTCTGGAGCCATGAGCTGGAGATCGACGATCTCGCCGCAATCGCCGACGTCATCACGTCGTGCGGTGGCTCAGCCGGTCAGTTCAAAGCCTACGTCCATGGCCCCGCACGCGCCGAACACGACCGCATCATCGACGAGGCCGAAGCGCTCGGCGTGTTCGGCGTGCCGACCATGGTGTTCAACGGCGAGCTGTTCTGGGGCGGCGACCGCATCGACATGCTGATCGAACGCATCGAGAAGCCTGAGACGATCGAGGCCGCGCTCGGCAGCCGCCATCGCAAGCCGGTATGAGCAGCAACGCTACGCCGCCAGACCGCTCCCCACCGGAGCAAACTCCAGCCCGAGGCTTTCGGCCACCGCTTTGTTGGTGATGCGGCCGCGATGCACATTCAGCCCGTTCCGCAGATGTGGATTTTCCAGCACCGCCGCGAAACCCTTGTTCGCGAGCATCAAGCCGAACGGCAGCGTCGCGTTGTTCAGCGCCTGGCTCGACGTCACCGGCACCGCGCCCGGCATATTAGCCACGCAATAATGCACGATGCCGTCAACCAGATAGGTCGGATCGACATGCGTGGTCGGGTGCGAGGTCTCGAAGCAGCCGCCCTGATCAATCGCGACGTCGACCAGCACGGCGCCCGGTCGCATCGACGTCAGCATCGCACGCGTGACGAGCCGGGGCGCACTCGCGCCCGGCACCAGCACCGCGCCGATCACGACGTCGGCAGCGAACACCTCCTCCTCGACCGACTCGATGGTGGAGAAGCGGGTGCGCACGCGCCCGGCAAAGAGATCATCGAGTTCGCGCAGGCGGGGGATCGAGCGGTCCATCACGGTGACCTCGGCGCCAAGGCCGGCGGCCATGCGCGCGGCTTGCGTTCCCACCACGCCGCCGCCGAGCACGACGACCCGCGCCGGCTGCACGCCGGGAACGCCGCCCAGCAGCAGCCCGCGGCCGCCAGCCGATCGCTTGAGCGCGGCGCCGGCGGCCTCGATGGCGAGGCGGCCGGCGACTTCGCTCATCGGCGCAAGCAGGGGGAGGCGACCGGCCGCGTCGGTGACGGTTTCGTAGGCGATCGCAGTACAGCCGGAGGCGAGCAAACCCCTGGCCTGTTCGGGATCCGGCGCGAGATGGAGATAAGTGAACAGGATCTGGCTGTCGCGGAGCTGGGCCCATTCGCTTTTCTGGGGCTCCTTCACCTTCACGATCATGTCGCACTTCACGAAGATGTCGCGCGCGCTGTCGGCAATGGTGGCCCCTGCCCGCCTATAGACTTCGTCGGAGGCGCCGATGCCGCCACCCGCGCCCGTCTCGACCGTCGCCTCGTGCCCCGCCGCGACATATTCGCGGACCGCACCCGGGGTGAGCCCGACGCGATATTCCTGCACTTTGATTTCCTTAGGCACACCGACGCGCATCCCGGGCCTCCCTTTGATTCACCTCATGATCGTAGCGACGTGCCCGGTTTGGTTTCGTGCAAATATCCGCTAGCTTTGGCCTCGCCGCGCCGGTTTCCGGCGCTCAAACGCCCTTTCACGCTGGAAACGAAACCTTGGCCCTCGACCGGAAAGATCTCGCCATTCTCGCGGAACTCACGACCAATGCGCGGGCCAGCCACACCGAGCTCGCCAACAAGGTTGGGCTGTCCAGCACCGCGCTCGCGCGGCGGCAGAAGGCGCTCGAGGACGACGGCTACATCCAGGCCTATCAGGCCGCGCTCGACCTCGCGCAGTTCGGCCTCACCACCACGGTGCTGGTCCGCATCGCGCTGGAAAGCCAGAGTGACGAGGCGTTGAAGGCGTTCGAGGCGGAGGTGGTGAAATGCCCGTCCGTCGTGCGCTGCTTCCTGATGTCGGGGACCGACGACTACATCCTGATCGTGCTCGCCCGCGACATCCAGGATTTCGAGCGCATCCACCGCACCGAGCTGTCGCGCCTGCCGCGCGTTGCGCGGGTGCAATCCAGCTTCGCGCTGCGCGAGGTCGTCAACCGCGCGGTGCCGAATGTGGTGTTCGGCGAAGCAAAGCGCTGATCGCCGCCTCTCGGAAAGGCGAACTGCCTGCAAGGACTCAAAAGGAACCAACCGGCCGGTGGTCCGTTGGGCGCTATCGGCCGGCGAAGGCGTGCCCCAGCGTCAACACGGCTGACGTCCGGCACGGTCGCCGTCGCAGGGAGCAGGACATGGGCGATGTCACGCATCAGATTTCCGAACGAATCCCGATCCATCTTGTCGTCAACGGCGTCAGTCACACGCTGGATCTCGTGCCATGGACAACGCTGCTCGACGCCTTGCGGGACCATCTTGCACTGAGCGGCACCAAGAAGGGCTGCGATCATGGTCAGTGCGGCGCCTGCACGGTGCTGGTGGACGGCCGGCGCATCAATTCCTGCATGACGCTCGCGGTCATGAAGGATGGTGCCGAGATCACAACCATCGAAGGCCTTGCCAAAGACGGCCCGCTGCATCCCCTCCAACGGGCTTTCATTGACCATGACGCCTTCCAGTGCGGCTATTGCACGCCGGGACAGATATGTTCGGCGGCCGGACTGCTCGCCGAAGGCCGTGCCAAAGATACCGACGAGATCCGGGAGTTGATGAGCGGAAACCTCTGCCGCTGCGGCGCCTATCCGAACATCGTCGCCGCCATCCAGCAGGCAATGGGTCAACCATGAACAATTTCCAGTACGCCCGGGCCAATGATGTCGCCGACGCGATCCGCCTGCTCGCCGCCGATCCCGGCGCCAAGCTGATTGCCGGCGGCACCAATCTGATCGACCTGATGAAAGAGAATGTCGAACGCCCCACTCGGCTGATCGACATTTCCCGCCTGCCGCTGCGCAAGGTCGAGGAGACACCCGGCAGGTCCTTGCGCATCGGCGCCCTGGTGCCGAACTCGGACCTCGCCTACCATCCATTGATCGAGCAGCGCTATCCCCTGCTCGCCAGCGCCATCTTGGCCGGCGCCTCGGCGCAATTGCGCAACATGGCCTCCGTTGGCGGCAATCTGATGCAGCGAACGCGCTGCGCTTACTTCTATGACACGGCCACGCCCTGCAACAAGCGACATCCCGGCAGCGGTTGCTCGGCGATGGACGGCCTCAACCGCAACCATGCGATCCTGGGCACGAGCGCCGCCTGCATCGCGACCAATCCATCCGACATGAGCGTGGCGCTTGCCGCGCTCGATGCGCTCGTGCACATCGCGGGTCCCTCCGGCGAACGCACCATCGCGCTGACCGATTTCCATCGGCTGCCCGGCGACAAGCCTCATGTCGATACCAATCTCGGCACCGGCGAGATCATCACGGCGATCGAGCTGCCGCCGCGCGGCTTTGCTCGAAACTACAGCTACCTGAAAATTCGCGACCGCATGTCCTATGCTTTTGCTCTGGTCTCGGTTGCCGCCGCGCTCGAATTGCAGGGCAACGCGATCAGCGGGGCACGCGTGGCGCTCGGCGGCGTGGCTCACAAGCCCTGGCGCAGCCTCGAAGCCGAAGCGGCGTTGCGCGGCCAGGCCGCGACGCCCGATCACTTCTCACACGCCGCGGATCTCTTGCTCCAGGGAGCAACGGCCCGCTCACATAACGGCTTCAAGGTCGAACTCGCACGCCGCGCCATCGTGCGGACGCTGACACAGGCGGCGAACGCCACGCCGCAATCCCAGGCCCACAAGAAGATCGCGTGAGGACCCTATGAACGCTTATGTGGGAACGCCGACGTCGCGTGTCGACGGACGGGCCAAGGTCACCGGGGCCGCCAAATACGCCGGCGAATTCCCGGCCGACAGGCTCCTCCATGGCTTCGTCGTCGAGGCCACCATTCCATGCGGGCGCATTGCCCGCCTCGACACCGATGCGGCGCTGCAGGTCGAGGGCGTGCTCGACGTGCTCACGCATGCGAACCGCCCGCCGCTCGCGGACAAGGACGAGGCCTGGAAGGACGAGGTGGCGCCCGAAGAAGGCTCGCCTTTCCGTCCGCTTTACGATGACACGATCAAGTTCAACGGCCAGCCGATCGCACTGGTCGTCGCGGAGGACTGGGAGACCGCGAAATTCGCCGCGACGCTCGTGCGGGTCGAATATGAGCAGCATGGTTTTGCGACCGACCTCGAAGGCGAGCGCAGCAACGCTGCCGAAAAGGACAAGCCGCACAAGCCGCGGGGAGACGCCGCAGCCGCCCTTGCGGGAGCTGATGTGCGCCATGAGGCGGACTACGTGATACCGACCGAGCATCACAACCCGATGGAGCTATATGCGACCACGGCGGTCTGGGACAGCAATGGCAAGCTCACGATCTATGACAAGACGCAGGGCGTCCAGAACGTCCACAAATTTCTATGCGGTGTGTTCGACAAGAAGTCGGATGACATTCGTGTAGTCTCGCCATACGTCGGCGGCGCCTTCGGTTCCGGCCTGCGGCCGCAATATCAGGTGGTGCTGGCAACGCTCGGCGCGCTCGCGCTGAAGCGGTCCGTTCGCGTCGTGCTGACGCGGCAGCAGATGTACGGGCTCGGCTACCGGCCGATGACCATCGAGCGCGTCTCGCTCGGCGCAAAATCCGACGGTACGCTCGACGCGGTCGCGCACGAGGCCATTGCCGTCACCTCGCGCTACGAGGATTTTGCCCGCAACGATACCGGCTGGGCCGAACAGCTCTACAAGACCCCGAACAGCCGCTTCTCCCACAAGCTGGTGCACCTTGACGTCTCCACGCCGTGCGACATGCGCGCACCGGGCGCGGCGTCGGGCGTCTGCGCGCTCGAATGCGCGATGGACGAGCTCGCCGTGGCACTCAAGCTCGACCCCATCGAACTGCGGCTGAAGTGCTACTCGGATCGCGACCAGAGCGAAAACCTGCCCTACACCAGCAAGCAGTTGCGCGAATGCTACGCGCGCGGCGCGGACGCTTTCGGCTGGAGCAGACGCAATCCCGCACCGCGCTCGATGCGCGACGGCAAGGATCTTGTCGGCTGGGGCATGGCGACAGGCGTGTGGGAAGCACTGCAGATGCCGGTCGCCGTCCGTATCGTGCTGACATCGAACGGACATGCCGAGGTGTCATGTGCAGCATCCGACATCGGCACCGGCACCTACACCATTGTCGCACAGGTCGCAGCCGATGCGCTCGGCCTTCCGATCGAGAACATCAGCGTCAGGCTCGCAGATTCCAGTCTGCCGCAGGCGCCTGTCGAGGGCGGCTCCTGGATGGCCGCCTCGAGCGCACATGCGGTGCTCGCAGCCGCCGAGGAAGTGCGCAAGGAGCTGTTAGCTCTGGCCGGGAAGATGCCAGGCTCGCCGCTCGCCGGCGCCGAGCTTGCCCATACGGTGCTGACCGACGGCAGCATTGCCAGCGCCAGCGACAACAGCCGCGCGGTCTCGATCGCCGACGCGATGTGCCATGGCGGCGTCGAACGTATCGAGAAGGAAAAGCTCAACCAGTTCGGCGAGGACAAGAAGCACGCGCGCAACACCCATTCGGCCGTCTTTGCCGAGGTCAAGGTGGACGAAGAGCTAGGCGTCATTCGCGTCACGCGCGTGGTCAGCGCCGTCGCGGCCGGGCGGATTCTCAACACCAAGACGGGTCGCAGCCAGATCATGGGCGGCGTGGTCTGGGGGATCGGGATGGCCCTGCACGAGGAGACGGTGATGGATCACCGCTTCGGCCGGATCATGAACGCCAACATCGCCGAGTACCACATTCCCGTGAATGCGGATGTTCACGACATCGACGTGATCTTCGTCGACGAGCCGGACAATCGTATCAACAAGCTCGGCATCAAGGGGCTGGGCGAGATCGGCATCGTCGGCGTCCCCGCCGCGATCGCGAACGCCGTCTATCATGCCACCGGCAAACGCATCCGCCGCTTCCCGATCACACTGGACAAGCTACTCGACTGAGATGGTGCAGCGGTCCGCTCGGCGCCGGCGGCACCTCGCGGCGCCCGGCCGCTCACGATGGAAAGTCAGCCGGTCTGACCTGGATGCGGTCGGCATGCAACGACCAGTGGTGCAACGCCTGGTCCTCGCAAAACCTCGCCTTCGCCCGCTCTCTGGCTTCGTCCTCGTCGGAAGCGTCGATCTCGAGCGTGCCCTGGCACACCTCGATCTGCCGGCCGTACTGGCCGAGCACGTCCTTCATGAACCTGACCACATAAGTTGACATGGGACCTCCTGCCTGCCCCGGCGGCGCTCACTCTAATCCCATTTAGACGGAATCCGGGAGGGAGATTTTGACGCGGATCAAAGTCGGGCGCGGTTCCCCCCGCCGATCATTAGGCGGCAGGAGCGCCGCCCACGGAAGGACAAAGCGACAGCCGACTACGCCGGCGTCACACCAAACGCCTGCTTGAATCGCTCCGCATAGCGTGGCCAGACCTCGGGATTGATGATGCGCGGCGGGCGCTTGCCGTCGAGCGTCTGCAGCACTTGCTCGGCGGCGATCCGGCCCATGTTCTGCCGCGCCTCGATCGTGACGCCCGCGGTATGCGGGCTCGCCAGCACGTTGTCGAGCTGGAGCAACGGATGCTCCGGCGGCGGCGGCTCCTTGGACCAGACGTCGAGACCGGCGCCCGCAATGCGCTTGTCACGCAACGCCTGGAGCAGCGCATCTTCATCGTGGATGAAGCCACGCGCCGTGGTGATAAAGTACGCATGCGGCTGCATCAGCCCAAACTCGCGCACGCTGATCATATTGCGGCTGCCCTTGTCGAGCGGACAGGAGATCGAGACGAAGTCGGCGCGGCGCAAGAGCTCGTCGAGCTCGACCTTCTCGCCGCCCCGCTCGGCCATTACCTCGGCCGTCAGGTACGGATCGTAGGCCAGCACCTTCATGCCGAACAGGCCCTTGCACAACGCGGCGATGCGGCGACCGACATTGCCGAGGCCGATGATGCCGACGGTCTTGTGCTCGATCTCGTTGCCGACGAGTTCGTTGCGGTTGACGTTGGATTCCCTGCGGAGCTTGCGATCGGACTGGATGATGCGCTTGGACAGCGTCAGCATCATCGCCAGCGCATGCTCGGCGACCGAGTGGGCGTTGCCGCCGGACTGGTTCACGACCAGCACGCCGGCATCGGTGCATGCCTCGACGTCGACAGGATCGAATCCCGCGCCGTTGCTGGAGACGAGCAGCAGGTTCGGCGCGCGCTTCAGGAAGGCAGCATCGACATGGAAGTGCGGGGCCAGTTCGTCACGGGCGGCGCCGATCTGGTAGACGTGAGCCGCTTCGATGATCGGCGCGAAATAATCCTCGGGGCTCTCGTTCTCGATGCGATCGAGCCGAACGTCGGGCCGCGCCTTCAAGATGTCGATGTAGATCGGGTTGGCCAGATATTTGACGTAGAAGACGCGCTTGCTGTTGACGGACATCAGGACCCTTCCGGCTCTCTCCAGGAGATCCGCAGGGCCAGCGCTTCGCGCGCTCCTGTCATGCGTTCCTCCGTTCTCTTGTTGTTACCGCTTATGACACGGCGGCACCGGCCGCGGCAGGCCGTCTGGCGCAGATCACGGTGCAGCCCGGACATGTTGACAATCCCGCTGCCTGCGTCAAGTTCGGCAGACCGCCGCGACGGCCAAGACGATGGCAGACAATGGCAAAAGACCAAGAAAGCATGCGCGGCCGAAGGGAGAACGCAATGCCGATTGCGGAGCAACAGACCTCGTCCGAGGCGGCGCAGACCTCCAGTGACAAGAGCTGGCACGGCATCGTCCTGCAAACCCTGAAGCGGAACGAGATCAGCCTCGTCCCTTACGTGCCCGACCGCGTGCTGACGCCGCTGATTAAGAACCTGCACGCCGATCCCTTCTTCGCCACCTTTGCCACTGCCCGCGAGGAGGAGGCCGTCGGCATCGTCTCGGGCGCCTGGATGGGCGGACGGCGGGGCGCGGTGCTGATGCAGACCTCGGGCTTTGCGACGCTCGCCAACGTGCTGGCCTCGCTCGCGGTGCCCTACCAGATTCCGCTGATCATGTTCGTGTCTGAGCGCGGCACGCTCGGCGAGTTCAACTACGGCCAGGCACTGGTCTGCCGCACCATGCGTCCGGTGCTGGATTCGCTGGCGCTGGAGCATCACACCATCACCCGGCTCGACGAGCTCGAATTCATTGCCGACCGTTCGATCAAGCAGGCCGTCACGACGCAGGCGCCGGTGGCCCTGATCCTCAACCCGCTGCTCACGGGCGGCAAGGTGTTCGACAAGTGAGGCCGGCCCAAATGAATACAGACGTGCGCAACACCAAAGTGATGAACCGCTTCGACGTCACCTCGCGCCTGATCGCGAAACTCGAGCACGAGGAAGCCGTGATCGGCGGCATCGGCAACACCAATTTCGACCTCTGGGCCGCCGGCCACCGTCCGCAGAATTTCTACATGCTCGGCAGCATGGGGCTCGCCTTCCCGATCGGGCTGGGCGTGGCGCTGGCGCAGCCGGACCGGCGCGTCTTTGCGCTCGAAGGCGACGGCTCGCTGCTGATGCAGCTTGGCGCGCTCTCGACGATTGCGGCGTTGAAGCCGAAGAACCTCGCGATGATCGTGATGGACAACGGCATCTATCAGATCACCGGCGCGCAGCCGACACCGGCCGCGAACGTGGCTGACGTCGTCGCCATCGCGACCGGCTCCGGGCTTGCCAACAGCGCCTGGGCCGCGGACGAGGAGGATTTCGAGCGTCTGGTCGAGGAAGCCATGTCGGCTGGCGAGCCGAGCCTGATCGCCGTTCGTATCGATGACAAGCCCGGCGTCGGCGCCACTCGACGCGATCCCGTACAAATCCGGGAACGCTTCATGCACGGCCTTGGCGTGCGGGAGCCACTTTAACGTTTCGTCATTAACTACACGGCGATCTGATCCTGGCGCCTCGGCAGGCTGCTGCAATCCGTGCTAAGCGGTTCGGATGTCCATTTTGGTTCGCTCCTCTGCCTGGCTGCTTGCCGCCGCCGTCGCCTTTGCAACCCTCGGCCCGCCCGGCCTGCGGCCCCATTCCGACCTCGGCCAGGACGGCGAACATGCCCTCGCCTTCGTCCTGGTGGGACTAGCCTTCGGCCTCGCCTATCCGCGCCGCCGCCTGTCGGCCGCAGCGATCGCGGTGGTGCTGATCGGCCTGCTCGAACTGATGCAATTCTGGGCACCGGGACGGCATGCGCGGCTGGAGGACTTTCTGGTCGATGCCGGCACCACCTGCATCGGCTTCGCGCTCGCGGCCGTCGCCGATTGGGTTGTAACGCGGTTTCGCGCAAGCTCGGCCCTCTCGAGCCAAGGCCCCGCGGAGTGACGCTCCGCAGGGCCCGTGTCTTCAAAGCTCACGCTCCGAGCGATCAGTCGATGATCTTGACGACGCGGCGCGTGCGCGGCTCCACGATCACGCGGCGATCGTTCACGACCGCATAGCGATATTCGGTGTAGTTCGGCACGGGCCGCAGCACCACGGTCGGCGGCAATGGCTCGCCGACCACGACGCGCTCGTGAACCACGACGGAATCATCGCGCGGAATTCCGCCGAGGATCGCATTCGGGATTTCCAGACCAGCGCCGACCGCCGCACCGACGGTACCGCCGACCATCGCGCCGACCGGACCGCCGATGTCGCCGCCCGCGCGTGCACCGTTCCTGGCGCCTTCTTCGGTCGTCGACTGAGCAAAGGCCGCACTCGACGCCAGCAGCGACGCGGCAGCCAACGAAATCGCAAGACGGGTTTTCATGTGCTTATGTCTCCAGTGATTATTGTGCGCCTTCAACCGCGGGGCCGGATCATTGTTCCGGTTCCCGCCGGATCTAGGCAGAACTACAAGTGGAGACTGTTACCCGGTAACAGTTCAGGCTGCGGCGATCTCGTGCCCCGCCATCAGTTCCAGCGCGCGCACCATCGCCGAATGATCCCAGCCCTTGCCGCCATGCGCGGTGCAGGACGAGAACAATTGCTGCGCCACTGCCGTGCTCGGCAGCGACAGGCCGAGCGCGCGGGCGCCTTCAAGCGCGAGGTTGAGATCCTTCTGGTGCAGCTCGATGCGGAAGCCGGGATCGAAATTGCGCTTCACCATGCGCTCGCCATGCACTTCGAGAATCCGCGAAGACGCAAAGCCGCCCATCAGGGCCTGCCGCACCAGCGCCGGATCCGCACCGGCTTTCGACGCGAACAGCAGCGCTTCGCTGACCGCCTCGATCGTCAACGCGACGATGATCTGGTTGGCGACCTTCGTCGTCTGGCCGTCGCCATTGGCGCCGACGCGGGTGACATTCTTTCCCATCCTGTCGAAGATCGGCTTCATGGTGTTGAAGGCGCGCTCGGGGCCACCGACCATGATGGTGAGGCTTGCCGCCTTGGCACCGACCTCCCCGCCTGACACCGGTGCGTCGAGATAATCCGCGCCGAGCGCCTCGATCTTCTTCGCAAACTCCTTGGTCGCCAGCGGCGAGATCGAGCTCATGTCGACCACGATCTTGCCCTTGGAAATGCCGCCCGCGACGCCGTCCTTGCCGAACAGCACGGCCTCCACATGCGGCGTATCCGGCACCATGATGATGACCGCATCCGCCTCCTCTGCCACGTGCTTGCTTGACTTGCAGTCAACGCCGCCGACGGCGATCAGCTCGGGTGCGACCGGCCCGACATCATGCAGGAGAACGCGATGGCCTGCGGCCAGAAGATGGCCGGCCATCGGCCGTCCCATGGTGCCAAGTCCGATAAAGCCGATGTCGATCATGTCAAAGTTTCCTCAGGTCTCGAAAGTCTGCGCGGCGTGCCAGGACAGGCCTTCCAGCGTCGTGGTGCGCGGCTTGTATTCGCAACCGATCCAGCCGCGATAGCCGATCGCGTCGAGATGGCGGAACAGGAAGGGATAGTTGATCTCGCCGGTGCCGGGCTCGTGGCGGCCGGGATTGTCGGCGAGCTGGATGTGCGCGATCTGCGGCAGATATTCCTGCATGGTACGGGCGAGATCGCCCTCCATGATCTGCATGTGATAGATGTCATACTGGACGAACAGATTGTTGGAGCGCACCTCGGAGATCAGCTGCACGGCCTGCTCGGTGCCGTTGAGAAAGAAGCCGGGAATGTCGAGCGTATTGATCGGCTCGACCAGAAGCTTGATGTTCTCGCGCGCCAGGGTCGAAGCCGCAAAGCGCAGATTCCCGACCAGCGTTTCGTTGAGCTCGCGCGGGTCGGCATCGACAGGCGCGATGCCGACGAGACAGTTGAGCTGCTCGCAATCGAGCGCCTTGGCATAGTCGATGGCGCGAAACACGCCGTCCCTGAACTCGCTGATACGATCAGGCAGGATCGCGATGCCGCGCTCGCCTGCCGCCCAATTGCCGGCCGGCAGATTATGCAGCACCTGTGTCAGCCCATGGCTGTCGAGTTGCTCGCGTAGCTGCGCCTTGTCGAATTCATAGGGAAAGAGGTACTCGACCCCGCCGAAGCCCGCTGCTTTGGCCGCTGCGAAGCGGTCCACGAACGGCATTTCGTTGAAGAGCATGGTGAGGTTGGCTGCGAATTTCGGCATGACGCTATCTCCCTATTCCGCCGGCTGCAGCACGCCGGGCCGCGCGGTCGCGACCTCGTCGAGCGGCAGATCCAGCACCTCCTCGAATTCGACGATGTTGTCGATCTCGGTGCCCATCGCGATGTTGGTGACACGTTCGAGGATAAACTCGACTACGACAGGCACGCGGTGCTTCGCGATCAATTCGCGCGCAGTCGCGAACGCGGCCTGCGAGTCCTTGGGGTCGGTGACGCGGATCGCCTTACAGCCGAGCCCCTCGGCCACGGCGACATGGTCGACGCCGTAGCCGCCGAGCTCCGGTGCGTTGATGTTCTCGAACGAGAGCTGGACGTGGTAGTCCATGTCGAAACCGCGCTGGGCCTGGCGGATCAGGCCGAGATAGGAATTGTTCACGACGACGTGGATGTAGGGCAGATTGAACTGTGCGCCGACCGCGAGCTCCTCAATCAGGAACTGGAAGTCGTAATCGCCGGACAGCGCGACGATCTCGCGATCCGGGCACGCGGCGCGCACGCCGAGCGCCGCGGGTAGCGTCCAGCCGAGCGGTCCCGCCTGCCCGGCATTGATCCAGTTGCGCGGCTTGTAGACGCCCAGGAACTGCGCGCCGGCGATCTGCGACAGGCCGATCACGGAGACGTAGCAGGTGTCACGGCCAAAGGCCTTGGTCATCTCCTCGTAGACGCGTTGCGGCTTGATCGGGACATTGTCGAAATGGCTCTTGCGCAACATTGTCTTCTTGCGGTCGCGGCAGGCGGCGGGCCACGCTTGGCGCTCGCGCAACCTGCCGGACCGGCGCCACTCTCTGGAGACGGCGACGAACAGTTCGAGCGCCGCCTTCGCGTCCGAGACGATGCCGAGATCGGGATTGAACACGCGCCCGATCTGCGTCGGCTCGATGTCGACATGCACGAAGGTGCGACCCTTAGTGTAGGTCTCGACCGAGCCCGTGTGGCGGTTTGCCCAGCGGTTGCCGATGCCGAGCACGAAATCGGATTCGAGCATGGTGGCATTGCCGTAACGATGGCTGGTCTGAAGACCGACCATGCCGGCCATCAACACGTGGTCGTCGGGAATAGCCCCCCACCCCATCAGCGTCGGCACGACCGGCACGTTAGCGATCTCGGCGAATTCCACCAGCAAATCCGAGGCGTCGGCATTGATCACGCCGCCGCCTGCCACGATCAGCGGCCGTTCAGCCGCATTGAGCATCTCCAGCGCTTTCTCGACTTGCTTGCGCGTGGCGGTAGGCTTGTAGACCGGCAGCGGCTCATAGGTCTCGTCGTCGAACTCGATCTCGGCGAGTTGCACGTCGAGCGGTATGTCGATCAGCACCGGTCCCGGCCTCCCTGAGCGCATCACATGAAACGCCTGGCTGAACACGCGCGGCACCAGCGCGGGCTCGCGCACCGTCACCGCCCATTTGGTCACGGGCTTTGCGATCGACTCGATATCGACCGCCTGGAAATCCTCCTTGTAGAGTCGCGCGCGCGGCGCCTGCCCGGTGATGCAGAGGATCGGGATGGAATCGGCGATCGCCGAATAGAGCCCGGTGATCATGTCGGTGCCCGCCGGCCCCGAGGTTCCGATGCAGACGCCGATATTGCCGGCCTTGGCCCGCGTATAGCCCTCGGCCATGTGCGAGGCGCCCTCGACATGCCGCGCCAGGATATGGCGGATCGAGCCGCGCTTCTTCAGCGCCGAGTAAAGCGGATTGATCGCGGCCCCGGGAACGCCGAAGGCAGTCGAGATGCCTTCCTTCTCCAGAATTCGCACGGCAGCATCGATGGCTCGCATCTTCGCCATATCGGACCTCGCTTGAGTTGCATTGGCTCGAGCGAGATCATCAGGCCCGCGAGGGCTGCACTCAACGAGATCGATTTTATTTTCCACGATGCGGCAGCCGCGGAAAAATCGCGGCAGCTTCAGTAAGTTAGGGCGAGACACGCGTGAAAGCGATCACTCGAACAGGGGCGCCAGCTCCATCTGCGGCACCAGCACGAGGCCCTTGTCGGTGATACGAATTTCCGGAATGACCGATAGCGGAATCAAATTGAAGCCCATGTAGGGGATGGTGCAGCCGGCTTCCGCCCATTCCTTCTTCAGCACCTTGACCTCTTCGGCCACCTCGGTGACGCGCTTGTCGGACAAGAGCCCAGCGATTGGCAGCGGCACCAGCGCCCTCACCTTGCCCTCGGCGACGAGGCAGACGGCGCCCTGTTGCTCCTTGATGGCGGCCACCGCGACCTGCATGTCGGGCTCGTTGGTGCCGGCAACGATGATGTTGTGGCTGTCGTGCCCGACGCTGGAGGCGACCGCGCCGCGCTTGAGGCCAAAGTCCTTCAACAGGCCATAGGCGACATTGCCGGCCGATTTGCCATGGCGCTCGACCACCGTGACAAAGCACAGGCCGTAGCGCGCAAACAATTCCGGCCAATCCTTGGCCGGCTCGATCGCGATCTTCTCATGGATCAGCATGATGCCGGGCAACGCGGTCTTGATGGCGTTGACGGTGCAGGGCTTCGCCGGCAGCTCCGGCGTCAGCTTCAGCTTCTCCGGCAGCTTCACAGTCGCGTAGGCCGCCTGCGGGTATTGATAGCGCTGCGACAGCGCCTGATCGAGCTTCGGCGTGATCTTGCGGTTCTCGACCACGAGCTCGCCGCCATACCAGGTGCATTGCGGCTTCAAATTGTCGTCCATCAGCACCAGATCGGCGCGGCGCCCGCCACCGAGCCCGCCGATATCGCTGTCCATGCCGAAGCGCGTCGCGCCATGCAGCGAGCCCATCGACCAGGCCTGCTCCGGGGACATCCCCGCCTTCACGGCTTCGCGCACCACCCAGTCTAGCCCAAACAGCAGGAGATCGTCGGCATCGCGATCGTCGGTGCACACGGCCGTGCGCTTGTGCGAAGCGCCGAGCTCGGTGATGGTGCGGATCGCCTGCGGCAGCGAGTGCCACGGTGTGGTCGGCGGTCCCCCGCGCAGGAAGACCCAGACCCCGGCATCGAGCAGATCGTCGGCGATGTCGCGCTCGATCGCCTCATGGGTGTCGGTCACGCCGCTCGCCGCATAGGCCGCAACGAACTCGCGGCCATAAACATGACCGGATACCGGCCGCCCGCGCTTCAGGGCGGCGGCGAGGATGGCGTGGCTTCGCTCGTTGCCCATGGTGACAGGCACAAAGTCCATCTTCTCGCCGAGCCCGACAGCCTCCGGCCAGCGGTCGAACAGGCCGGCGATCTTCTCGGGCGTGAGGTCGCCGCCCGCGGTCTCGAGTGCGGCTGAGGTGGCCGGCACCGTGCTTGGCACAGTCAAAAAGATCGACAACGGCGCCTCGCGCGCGTCCTCCAGCATCGCCTCGACGCCGGCGACGTCCATGACGTTGCCGATCTCGTGGCTGTCGCAGAAGATCGCGGTAGTGCCGTTGAGCAGCGCGGCCTCGGCATAGGCGCAGGCCGTCACCATCGAGGATTCGATGTGGATGTGCGGATCAACCAGGCCCGGCGCGACAATGCCGCCAGCCGCGTCGTAAACCGGCACGTTGCTGAAGACTTTCTTCGCAGCACCGGCCGGCTTCACCGCAGCAACGCGGCCGCCGGTGATCCAGACCTCGCGGCTCGCGTGGATACGCTCCGAATAGGTCGAGAGCACCCGCGCGCCGGTGACGACGAGATCCGGCGCGAGACGCGCCGAGGCCACATCGGCGAGACGCCGGGTCATCGAATGCAACGGTGCGACGGCGAAGCGGGTAAGTCTGGTCATCGGACCCTCGCGTGGCGTTATGGCCCTGCGATGGTTACGCCCTGCGCCAGACCGGGCAAGCGCAAATATAACGGCACGCCCTGCTTACGCTTTAGGCGGCGAAGCGCCTGCCGCCCCCGACCTCACGGGTCGGCGCGAGTTCCGTCGTCTCGGGGCCGCTGCGGCAGCGGGTTTGACCCGAATCCGCATCGACCTCCCGTTCTGCTCGTCGATCTCGAACGCATTCGTCTTGCGTACGAGGTCACTCAGTTTGCGGAAGCCGAACGTTCTCGGATCGAAGTCGGACGCGAGATTGGCGAGCTGGCGGCCGACTTCTCCAAGTGTCACCCAGCCGTCCTCGCTCTCCATCTGGGTGATGACCTTCTTGATGATGGGAGTTGCGGCATCGAGCGGCTGAAGCGAGGTCGATCGCGAGGCGGCGTCCTGGGTATTCGCCGGGGCGGCCAGCAGGTTCTCCGTGTAGACGAACCTTCGGCAGGCTTGCCGAAAACTTTCCGGCGTTTTGTGCTCGCCGAACCCAAAGACATCAACGCCCTGCTCCCGGATCCGGGCGGCGAGACGGGTAAAATCGCTGTCCGACGACACCAGGCAAAAGCCGTCGAACCGGCCGCTGTGAAGCAGGTCCATCGCGTCGATGACCAGGGTGATGTCGGACGCATTCTTTCCCGTTGTGTAGGCGAACTGCTGCTGCGGGATGATGGCGTGTTTGGACAGGATGTCGGCCCACCCCCTGGACCGCGCATTGGAGAAATCGCCGTAGATGCGGCGAACGCTGGCCTCGCCGATCTTGGCAATCTCCTCGAACAGTCCATCGGCGATCTTTGCCGAAGCGTTGTCCGCGTCGATCAGGACAGCGAGACGGGGCGAACGGAGCTCTGACGGCATGACTTTTCCCACGAGATGAACATAGCATTACAAAACACTCGCGTCGGGATGGCTAGTCCTCGTTCGCCTTGAAGCGTCCCATCCCTTTCAGCACGAAGGGTGCCAGCAGCGCGATCAACGCCAGCGCAAGCAGCGTCGCCGAGATCGGGCTCTGGAGCAGCGTCATGGGATCACCGAGACTGATCGCGAGCGCGCGCCGCAGCTGGCTCTCGGCGATCGGGCCGAGGATCAGGCCGACGACGACGGGCGCGATCGGAAAATCGAACCGCCGCATCAGAAAGCCGAGCACGCCGAAGCCGGCCAGCATCGACAGTTCGACCACGGACGGCTTTGCGGCGATGGTGCCCATGGTCGCGAACACGAGGATGCCGGCATAGAGCCACGGCTGCGGGATCGCCAGCAGCCGCACCCACAGGCCAACCAGCGGCAGATTGAGCACCAGCAGCATGCAATTGGCGATGAACAGGCTCGCGATCAGGCCCCACACGAGGTCGGGCCGCTCGGCGAACAGCAGTGGCCCCGGGTTGAGGCCGTATTGCTGAAAGCCCGCCAGCATCATCGCGGCCGTCGCCGAGGTCGGCAATCCCAGCGTCAGGAGCGGCACCAGCGTGCCCGCAGCCGAAGCGTTGTTGGCGGCCTCCGGTCCCGCGACGCCTTCGATCGCGCCCTTGCCGAATTCTTCCGGGTATTTGGTCAGCCGCTTCTCGCAGGAATAGGACAAAAAGGTCGGGATCTCCGCGCCGCCGGCGGGCAGCGCACCGATCGGGAAGCCGAACATGGTGCCGCGCAGCCACGGCTTCCACGATCGCTTCCAGTCTTCCTTGGTCATCCACAGCGAGCCGCGCACCGGCTCGAGCTTCTCCTCGGTGTGGTGGCGGCGCGATGCGACGTAGAGCGCCTCACCCACCGCGAACAGGCCGACCGCGAGCGTCGTCACCTCGACGCCGTCGAGCAGCTCGGGCACGCCGAACGCAAGCCGCGCCTGCCCCGTCAGCTTGTCGATGCCGACGAGCCCCAACGTCAGACCAATGAACAGGCTGGTCAGGCCGCGGATCGGAGAATCGCCGAAGGTCGCCGACACCGTGACGAAGGCGACGCACATCAGCGCGAAATAATCCTCCGGGCCAAAGCGCACGGCGAAATCGACCAGCCATGGCGCGAGAAAGGCAAGCCCGATGGTCGCGATGGTGCCCGCGACGAAGGAGCCGATCGCGGAGGTCGCGAGCGCCGGCCCGCCGCGGCCGGCCTTGGCCATCTTGTTGCCTTCGAGCGCCGTCGCCATCGAGGCGCTCTCGCCGGGCGTGTTGATCAGGATAGCCGTGGTCGATCCGCCATACATGCCGCCGTAATAGATGCCGGCAAACATGATCAGCGAACCGCCGGGATCGAGCTTGTACGTGACCGGCAGCAGCAGCGCGACCGTCAGCGCTGGGCCGATGCCGGGCAGAACGCCCACGGCCGTGCCGAGGAACACGCCGATCAGGGCGTAGAGGAGATTCATCGGCTGGACGGCGACCGCCATGCCGTGGGCCAGCGCCGCGAAAGTTTCCATCACAGCAGTCGCTCCAGGGGGCCGGCGGGAAGGCTCAACGTCAACAACCGGTCGAACGCGAGGTAAATGAGGGTCGACATCACGAGGGCGATGGCGGAATCGACCAGGACGGCCCGGCGCCCAAATGCCGCCGAGGTCGTGACGAACAGCGCCGACGTCGCCAGGATGAAGCCGCCGCCGAAGCCGATGATGCCGATCAGCAGCGCAAGGCCCGCGAGGATCAAGACCACAGGCACGGGATCGGCGCTCTCGCGCGCCGGCAAATGACCGCGCAGCGCGTCGATGAAATTGCCGATCGCGAGCAGCGCGAGGCCGGAGGCGATCACGACCGGCATGGCTTCCGGCCCCATCCCGTACATCGTGGTCGATTGCAGGCCGCGCGCGTCCCAGACCAGTACCGCGGCAAGTAGCGCGAGCGACGCGGCGATGACGATGCCGGCGCGATCGACGCGCCGCGGTGGCTGGGCTGGATCACCTGAGGTCATGATTTGACCAGGCCGACTGATCTCAGCACGTCGGTGACGCGCACGGTTTCCTTTTTCAGGAAGTCGGCGAAGGCGTCGCCGCCGAGATAGGCATCCTCCCAGCCCTTCTGCTTGAGGATGTCCTTCCAGGCGTCCGACTTCACCATCTTCTCGACCGCGTCGCTCAGCGTCTTGCGCTGCTCCGGCGTGATTCCGGGAGGCGCGACCACCGAACGCCAGTTGGCGATCACGAGGTCGATGCCCTGCTCCTTGAAGGTCGGAATGTCGCTCCCTGGGATGCGTTTTTCCGAGGTCACGCCGATCGCGCGCAGCTTGCCGGACTTGATCTGCCCGTCATATTCGCTGAGACCGGAAATGCCGGCAGTGACCTTCGCGCCGAGAATGGCGGCGAGCGATTCGCCGCCGCCCGAGAACGGGATGTAGTTGATCTTCTTCGCGTCGGCGCCAACGGCGCCGGCGAACAATGCCGCCATCACATGATCGACGCCGCCGGCTGAGCCGCCGGCGAAGGTCACCTTGGCGATGTCGGCCTTCACGGCTGCGGCCAGATCCTGCGCGGTCTTGATCGGCGAATTCGCCGGCACCACGATCACCTGGATTTCCTCGGTGAGGCGCGCGATCGGCGTCACCTGCTCGAGCGTGACGGGTGATTTGTTCATGGCGAGCGCGCCCACCATGACGAAGCCGTTGACCATCAGCTGGTTGCCGTCACCCTTGGCGCCGTTGACGAACTGCGCAATGCCGACGCTGCCGCCGGCGCCGGGAACGTTGGTGACCTGCACGCTGCGCGCAACGCCCGCTGCAACCAGCGCCTGCTGCATCGAGCGCGCGGTCTGGTCCCAGCCACCGCCCGGCGCCGCCGGTGCCATCAGCTTGAGCTCGAGCTGCTGGGCAAAGGCCGGCGTGGCTGCCGCAAGGGTCAGCGCGACGGCTGCGCCGACGAGGCGCGCGGAAAGTTGAAACATGGGGACGTCTCCGGGCTCATGCGAACGTTTGCCGCATCGTGTCGTTTGGTCGCATATCAGCCAAAACGGCCGACACTGTCCAGTGACATACCCCGGGTTTGTGATTAGCGGAGCGTCGGAACTGCCCCGCCGAGCGCGGCCGTCAGTTCGGCAGCAACATCCCGGACGATCTGCCCGATTTCCGGTAGTCGCTGATCGGTCAGCCGGCTGGTCATGCCGGACACGGAAATCGCCGCGAGCGGCTCGGCGCAGGCGTTGTAGACCACCGCGGCAACGCAGCGCAGGCCCATGCAGGCCTCTTCATCATCCAGCGCGAAGCCTTGCTTGCGGATCTTTTCGAGTTCCTTGAACAGGTCGCTCGGTCGCACGATGGATTTCTCGGTCAGGCGTGGCATGCCGTGATGGCGGATGACGGCGCCGACGTCCTCGTCGGAATAGGTCGCGAGCACCGCCTTGCCGACGCCCGACGTCACCATCGGGACGCGGCCGCCGACTTGGGTCAGCGAGCGCATGATCTCGCGGCTCTCCATGCGGGTCAGCACGATGATGAACTCGTCGTCGACCATGGCAAGATTGGCCGTCTCGCGGGTGAGATCACGCAGCTTGCGCAAATAGGGGATGGCCTGGGCGCTGAAATTGCGCCGGCGGGCAAAGCTCGCGCCGACGGTGAAGCTGCGCACACCGACATGCCATTTGGATTCAGCGCGGTCGAACTGCACGAAGCGGCGGCTTTCCAGCGTCGCGAGCAGGCGGTGCACGGTCGAGGCGGAGAGCCCGGTGCGCACGGCGAGATCGCTGAGGCGATAGCCTTCGTCGTCCTCGGACAGCGTCTCGAGGATCGACAACGCGCGGTCGACGGACTGCACGCCGCCGTCACGCGCCTCGTGGTCGGCCTCCGATGGCGACCGGGGCTCGAGAGATTTACGCCGGATCACGTTCCTGCTCATCGCGACCTGACTGTTTTCACCACTCCCCGCGCGCGGGGAGTGGTGAAGGGGATCGTCGTCTCAGAGCAGCCCTGCCCCGCGCGCCCATTTGTACTTGGCACCGAGGACCTCGACCGGCAGTTCGGTCGAGTATGCATACGCCGGAATGCCGTTCTGGTAGAGATATTCGGCGGCCTCCTCGACCTCGACGTCGCCGGCAAGCGAGGCGACGATCGGCTTCACGAAGCCCTTGGCCTCCATCTCCTTCTTCACCTCGACCATGTTGCGTGCGAACACCATCGGCGGCGTGACGATGGTGTGCCAGTAGCCGAGGATCAGCGAATGGATGCGCTCGTCCGTCAGGCCGAGCTTCACCGTGTTGACATAGGTGATCGGCGGCTCGCCACCGGTGATGTCCACGGGATTTCCGGCCGCGCCAAACGGCGGGATGAACTTGCGGAACGCCGCATCCAGATCCGCCGGCATCGACATCAGCGACAGGCCGTTGTCGACGCAGGAGTCCGACAGCAGCACGCCCGAGCCGCCGGCACCGGTGATGATCAGCACGTTCTCGCCCTTCGGCGTCGGCAGCACCGGCACGCCGCGCGCGAATTCGAGCAGTTGCCGCAAGCTACGGGCGCGGATCACGCCGGACTGCGCCAGGACGTCCTCGTAGATCTTGTCGTTACCGGCGAGCGCGCCGGTATGCGACGAGGCCGCCTTCGCACCGGCCGAGGTGCGGCCGGCCTTGAGCACGATGACCGGCTTTTTCTTGGAGACGCGCTTTGCCGCTTCCGCAAAGGCGCGGCCGTCCTTGAGGTCTTCGCAGTGCTGCGCGATCAGGTTGGTGTTCGGGTCCTGCTCGAAGAAGGCGAGCAGATCGTCCTCGTCGATGTCGGACTTGTTGCCGAGACCGACGATTGCCGACACGCCCATCTTGGCCGAACGGGAGAAGCCGATGATGGCCATGCCGATGCCGCCCGACTGCGAGGACAGCGCCGCGTGGCCCTTGACGTCATAGGCGGTGCAGAAGGTCGCGCAGAGATTGGCAGGCGTATAATAGAAGCCGTAGATGTTCGGTCCCATCAGGCGGATGTCGTATTTCTTGCCAACTTCGACGATCTCGGCCTGGAGCTCCGGCGCGCCGGCTTCCGCGAAGCCCGACGGGATCAGAACTGCGCCTGGAATTTTCTTCTCGCCGCATTCGGTGAGCGCCGCGGCCACGAACTTCGCGGGAATGGCGAACACGGCGGTGTCGATTGCGCCCGGCACGTCCTTGACGCTCTTATACGCCTTGTAGCCGAGGATCTCGGCGGCCTTGGGATGAATCGGGTAGATGTCGCCCTTGTAGCCGCCGTTGATGAGGTTCTTCATCACGGAATTGCCGATCTTGCCGTCTTCGGCCGAAGCGCCGACCACGGCAACCGCCTTCGGCTGCATGATGCGGCTCATGGCCGCGACGATCTCTTCGGTCGGGCGCGGCTTCGGCTTGGGCACGTAAGCGAAGTCGACGACGATGCGGACATCGGCCGCGATCGCGTCCTTGGCCGTCGCGAACACCGGGTTGAGATCGAGCTCGACGATCTCGGGGAAATCGGTGACGAGCTGCGAGACCTTGACGATGACATCCGCAAGCGCGGTGCGGTTCACCGGCTCGCCGCCGCGAACGCCCTTCAAAATCTCATGCGCCTGGATGCCGTCGAGCATCGACAGCGCATCTTGCTTGGTCGCGGGCGCGAGGCGGAAGGTGATGTCCTTCAGGACTTCGACCAGCACGCCGCCGAGGCCGAAGGCAACCAGCTTGCCGAACGATGCATCGGTGATCGACCCGACGATCACTTCGGTGCCGCCGGCCAGCATCTGCTGCACCTGGACACCCTCGATCTTGGCGTCGGACTTGTACTTCCTGGCGTTCGAGAGGATCGTCTCGTAGGCCTTCTCGGCGTCTTCGGCCGTCTTGAGGCCGACGATGACGCCGCCGGCTTCGGTCTTGTGGAGAATGTCCGGCGAGACGATCTTCATCACCACCGGGAAGCCCATCGAGGCGGCCATCTTGCCGGCCTCGCCGGCCGACTTCGCCACACCTTCCTTCGGCACCGCAATGCCGTAGGCGTCGCAGACCAGCTTGCCTTCCGGCGCGGTCAGGCTGGTGCGCTTGTCCGCCTTGACCTGGTCAAGCACCTTGCGGACGGCATCTTTGGAATTGGACATGTGGCTCTCCCTTGACCTTGGTTCTTGCGTTCTCAAAGCGCGCGCGTGTTGCGGCTGCCCGTTATGCTTTCCATTCGCCGCGCTCTGTTCCATGTCGCGGAACGGAGTGGCATAAAGCCGAGGTTACTCCGCCGGCTTGGATCAAAAATGGCTGGCGATGGCATTTGGTATGCCAGAAGCCAACTTGTCAAGCTGCAGCGCACCTTAGAACGCTGCAAAAAATAGGCAGCTTGACATTCTGGTATTTGGTATGCCAAAAACTTTCCCGTTAATAATCCTGTAAAAGACGACTCCCACTGGAGGAGATTCGTCGTGTCACTGCGGAAACCAACCAAGGCGTTGCCGAACATGGCCGAGGCAGATATCGCAATCGTTCGTATTGCCCCGGAGAGTAGCTTCAAGAACAAGGCGTATGACGCCTTGAAGGAAGCCATCCTCAAGATGGACATCTACTCGACGCCCGAGCCGGTGATGCTCGACGAGCGCGCGTTGTCCGAGCGCCTCGGCGTGAGCCGCACGCCGATCCGCGAGGCCATCGCGATGCTCGAGCAGGACGGTTTCGTGAAGACGGTTCCGCGCCGCGGCATCATGGTGGTACGACGGACCAAGAGCGAGATTGTCGACATGATCCGCGCCTGGGCGGCGCTGGAGAGCATGGCAGCTCGCCTCATCACTGCCACAGCGCGCAAGAAAGACATCACGGCGCTGCGCGACTACTTCAAGGAATTTGGCAAGGATCGCCTGCCCGAGGATCACGTCGAGGAATATTCGCGGGCCAATATCGCCTTCCACCAGGCGCTGATCTCGCTGTCGGAATCACCGGTGCTGGTCGATCTCACCAACGACCTGCTGCTGCACGTGCGCGGCTATCGGCAGTTGACCATCGGACGCAAGGACCGCACCGCGACTTCGCTCCCAGAGCATCTCGGCATGATCGAAGCCCTGGAGGCGCGCGATACCGAGCTCGCCGAGAAGCGCGCCCGCGATCACACCCTTGGCCTTGCCGCTTACGTCGAAGCGCATGGTCAGGAACTCTTCTAGCCAGCAACGTTCACCAGAAGGGCGAGGCATCGCCCCCAAAAGCCTGAAGCGGCATCTTGAGACCAGGGAGACAAGGCCCATGCTGAATACCGCGACCAAGTCCGAAGCACCGGGCACCGAGCAGGAACTGACGGATGGTTTTCATCTCGTCATCGACGCGCTCAAGCTGAACGGCATCAATACCATCTATAATGTGCCGGGCATTCCGATCACGGATTTGGGCCGCATGGCGCAGGCGGCCGGTATTCGCATGATTTCGTTCCGCCACGAGCAGAACGCCGGTTATGCGGCGGGCATCGCCGGCTATCTCACCAAGAAGCCCGGCATCTGCCTCACCGTCTCCGCGCCCGGCTTCCTCAACGGTCTCACCGCGCTCGCGCACGCCACCACCAACTGCTACCCGATGATCCTGATCTCGGGCTCCTCCGAGCGCGAGATCGTCGACCTCCAGCAGGGCGACTACGAAGAGATGGACCAGCTCGCGATCGCCAAGCCGCTATGCAAGGCGGCCTATCGCGTGCTGCACGCCCAGGACATCGGCATCGGTCTTGCCCGTGCCATCCGTGCCGCCGTCTCCGGCCGTCCGGGCGGCGTCTATCTCGACCTGCCGGCAAAACTGTTCGGCCAGGTGATGAACGCCGATGCCGGCCGGAAGTCGCTGGTCAAGGTGATCGACGCTGCTCCCGCACAGATTCCCTCGCCCGCTTCGATCAAGCGCGCGCTTGATGTCTTGAAGAGCGCTAAACGTCCGCTCATCATCCTCGGCAAGGGCGCGGCCTACGCGCAGGCCGACGAGGAGATCAAAACCTTCGTCGAGAAGAGCGGTATTCCCTTCCTGCCGATGAGCATGGCCAAGGGCCTCCTCTCCGACACCCATCCGCAGTGCGCAGGCGCTGCACGCTCGACGGTGCTGAAAGAATCCGACGTCGTGCTGCTGATCGGCGCCCGGCTGAACTGGCTGCTCTCGCACGGCAAAGGCAAGAACTGGGGCGAAGCGCCCAAGAAGTTCATCCAGGTCGACATCGAGCCCAGGGAGATGGACTCGAACGTCGAGATCGTCGCGCCCGTCGTCGGCGACATCGGCTCGGTCGTCTCCGCCTTCAACCAGGCGATGGCTTCGGGCTGGACCGCCCCGCCGGTTGAATGGACCAAGGCGATTTCGACCAAGCGCGAAGAGAACGTCGCCAAGATGGCGCCGAAGCTCATGAACAACAAATCGCCGATGGACTATCACGGCGCGCTCGGCGTGCTGAAGAACGTCATCAAGGATCATCCCGAGGCGATCCTCGTCAACGAGGGCGCCAACACGCTCGATCTCGCCCGCGGCGTCATCGACATGTACAAGCCGCGCAAGCGTCTCGACGTCGGGACCTGGGGCGTGATGGGCATCGGCATGGGCCAGGCGATCGCGGCTACGCTCGAGACCGGCCATCCCGTGCTCGCGGTCGAAGGCGACTCGGCCTTCGGCTTCTCCGGCATGGAAGTGGAGACCATCTGCCGCTACAATTTGCCGATCTGCGTCGTCATCTTCAACAATGACGGCATCTATCGCGGCACCGACGTCAACAGCGTCAATTCCGATCCGGCGACGACGGTGTTCGTCAAGGGCGCCCGCTACGACAAGATGATGGAAGCCTTCGGCGGCATCGGCGTCAACGCCACCTCGCCGGACGAGCTCAAGCGCGCCGTCAACGAAGCGATGGCCTCGGGCAAGCCGACGCTCATCAACGCCGTGATCGATCCGGCCGCCGGTTCCGAGAGCGGCCGCATCGGCAACCTCAATCCGCAGAGCGTTCTGCAGAAGAAGAAGTAAGCATCCCCTTCAACCCATAAGGTCCCTGCGGGTGCAGGGTAGATCAGAGTACGGAGCAACACGATGACAAAAGCGCTCGAGGGCGTTCGCATTCTCGACTTCACCCACGTCCAGTCCGGGCCGACCTGCACGCAGTTGCTCGCATGGTTCGGCGCTGACGTGATCAAGGTGGAACGCCCGGGTGTGGGTGACATCACCCGCGGCCAGCTGCAGGACATCCCGAACGTGGACAGCCTGTATTTCACCATGCTCAACCACAACAAGCGCTCGATCACGCTCGACACCAAGAACCCCAAGGGCAAGGAAGTCCTCACCGAACTGATCAAGAAGTGCGACGTGCTGGTCGAGAACTTCGGCCCCGGCGTGCTCGACCGCATGGGCTTCCCCTGGGAGAAGATCCAGGCGATCAACCCGAAGATGATCGTCGCCTCGATCAAGGGCTTTGGTCCCGGACCGTATGAAGACTGCAAGGTCTATGAGAACGTCGCACAGTGCACCGGCGGCGCCGCCTCCACCACCGGCTTCCGCGACGGCCTGCCGCTCGTCACCGGCGCGCAGATCGGCGACAGCGGCACCGGTCTGCATCTGGCGCTCGGCATTGTCACCGCGCTTTATCAGCGCACCCATTCCGGCAAGGGCCAGAAGGTGACGGCCGCGATGCAGGACGGCGTGCTCAATCTGGCGCGCGTCAAGCTGCGCGACCAGCAGCGCCTCGCCCATGGTCCGCTCAAGGAATACAGCCAGTTCGGCGAAGGCATTCCGTTCGGCGATGCCGTGCCGCGTGCCGGCAACGATTCCGGCGGCGGCCAGCCTGGCCGCATCCTGAAGTGCAAGGGCTGGGAGACCGATCCCAACGCCTACATCTACTTCATCACCCAGGCCCCTGTCTGGGAGAAGATTTGCGACGTGATCGGGGAGCCCTCCTGGAAGACCGATCCGAACTACGCCAAGCCGGCCGTCCGCCTGCCGCGCCTGAACGAGATTTTCGGCCGCATCGAACAGTGGACCATGACGAAGACGAAGTTCGAGGCGATGGAAATCCTCAACAAGGACGACATCCCGTGCGGACCGATCCTGTCGATGAAGGAGATCGCCGAGGACCAGTCGCTGCGCGCGACCGGCACCGTGGTCGAGGTCGACCACCCCACCCGCGGCAAGTACATCTCGGTCGGCAACCCGATCAAGCTGTCGGACTCCCCGAGCGAGGTGGAGCGCTCCCCGCTGCTCGGCGAGCACACCGACGAGATCCTGCGCACCGTGCTTGGCTTCTCGGACCATCAGGTCGCCGATATCCACAAGTCCGGCGCGCTCGATCCGCCGCAAAAGCAGGCCGCGGAGTAAGCGGCCTTATCTCACGACCCGAAAGGCCGCCGGCTTCGGCGGCCTTTTTGTTGGCGCGCAAAGTGGCTGCATCGCACGATCGGCACGCTTGCCGCGCCGCGAAGGCTGGATTAAACATTGGTTCGCGAGGAACAGACGCGGTGGCCGGCCGTTGCTCCCTCGACCGGCGTGCTCCCGGGAATGCGAGCATGCCCGAAATGCCAGCATGCCATCTCCACAGCGAGTGCAGCACGCCTCGCAAAGAACCTGCCCCACGCTGAAGAACTGGTTGCCTTCGCTTGCGAGGGTGGCAAGTCGGCCCTTCAGTTCAGGCACGGGCGGCGTCGCGTCCGGCGCTCGCCAGGACCACGCTCGTTGATCAAATTGAGAGCTCAAATGTCGAAAGATCAATCCTCTGATCGCGCCAAGCGTGAAGCCAACAAGGCGTTCAAGCCGGCGACAACGCAGAAGCCGATCAATGACTATGCGAAGGACCAGAACTCCTTCAACGAGAATCGCGAACGGCTAAAAGCGGAGCGATTGGCCCGGGAGGCGAAGCCGGGAAGCGGCTCCGAATAAGAGCGTCGGTCCCAGACTCCGACCGCGGATTGCGCTGAAGGCGCGGCACCGAACTCTGCGCCTGCCCTACAGCATCGAAAGCACGATGATTCCGTCTTCGACTGCACCAGAAGCGAGCTGCGCCCGCGCCATGCGCTCGAACTCGGTCCGGTTCTTGCGAAGATAACTGAAAGCCTGCTTCTGCGTCAGGAACGTCGTCGCAAGACGGCACATCTGTCGGCCCGCGCCAAGCGCGAGAAAGAAGGTGATGGTGCCACCGCCATCCGACTTGATTCTAGGCACGACCCGCACTCTTTGGCATGTGATCGGCCCTCTCCGAATTGTCGTCGCCGCAACGGAAGGCAGCTATGGCGTCACCTTCTTCTTGCGCTTCGTTGGAGTGGCCGCGGGCAACGATGCCTGAAGGGCGGCGTCGGCCGCTTCCTTGGCTTCGCGCAGCTCTCGAAGCCGCGCCATGTTCTTGCGAACATCGACGGCTTGCTTTCCAACATCCACCATCGCCCGAGCGCCTTCCTCAGCGGCCAAACGCTGACGATTAGAACGCGCGATGCTTTCGGGTGACGGTTCGGCCGGTCTCTTGGCGCTCATTATTCACCCTGCTCTGCAACGGACAAAAACCCGCTCAATCCGGAGATCGAGCGGGTGGCATGGCCGTTTCAGTACATCCGTGAAACGGCACCAAGGCTTTAGGCCAGCGAGAGATTCTCAGCGCTGACCTTGCCCCGCATCTTGTCGGTCTTGAGCTCGAAGTTGACCTTTTGGCCTTCAGCGAGACCTGCAAGACCAGCCCGCTCGACCGCGCTGATGTGAACGAACACATCGTTGCCGCCGTCGTTCGGCTGAATGAATCCAAAGCCCTTCTGGCCGTTAAACCACTTCACAGTACCTGTCGTCATTTTCTTCTCCAAAGCGCATACGCGCAGGTTCCGCGTGATCGTCACGCAGAACAAATTCTATTCGTCGATGTCTATGGAAAAGGAGCCCGCGGGCGCATTCAACAAGGCACAGCGGCTGAACGAACAGCCTCAACGTATACCTCATCCTCGCCATTTGCAAGGCTTGACCGAATTTAACGCCTCGGGCCCCGGCGGTAGGTAGGGGACGCCGCGCTATCCAGCGCTCATCAATCGCCGCAACTGCTCTCGGCAACGACCTGCAACCCAACATGACACGGGCGCGATATCCGAATTTCGAGTGTTGGGGGCGCTCTACGGCGTTCTCCAATTCAGAACGCATGTATCGCAATAATGCATTTTTACAAAACGAGGGGGTAACCTAGGCTTGATCGATACCAAGCCGTACGGCGCGCAATGGAGCGCGACGACGGAGGGACCGATGCTGACTGATGCGGCTATTTTTTAATCAGACATCGCCATGCGCCCGCAAGGTAAGAGTCGCCATTCATGAGCTCGGATTGAGGCTTGCCGGCTCGTTTGAACGCGCACGCGTTCGGTCATCCATGATGGCGACCCGGCCATGCTGAGTTTCGAGCCCGGAACGGTCTTCAGCAGCCGTCACCTCGCCGATATTTTCAGCACCGCCCCGATGCGCACCATTTTCGGTGAGCGCAATTCCCTTGACTCCATGCTCCTGGTCGAGGTCGCGCTGGCGAAGGTACAAGGGCAGCTCGGTGTGATTCCTGTCGAGGCTGCTGCTGCGATCGCCTCCGCTGCACGTACTGAACTACTCGACCTCGACGAATTGGCCGCGGGCACTTTGCGCGCCGGCTTGCCGGTCGTGAATTTGGTCGAGCAGTTGATCCGGCTTACCGGCAACCCCCATGGCGAATTCGTCCATTGGGGTGCCACGAGTCAGGACATCATGGACACCGCGCTCGTGATGCAGATACGCGACGCGCTCGAGCTCATCCACCGCGACCTGGAGCGCCTGATATCCACGCTTGCGGATCTGGCGCGTACTCACCGCGATACGCCCATGGTCGGCAGGACCAAACTTCAACACGCGATTCCGATAACCTTCGGATTCAAGGTTTCCGTCTGGCTGTCGGGCCTGCTGCGCCACAGGCAACGTCTCGCCGAACTCAAACCAAGAGTCCTCCAGGTCCAATTCGGCGGTGCGGTCGGCACTTTCGCATCGCTTGGCGACGATGGCGACCGCGTCCGCGCTGCGCTAGCCAGCGAACTCGGACTCGGCGAGCCCTTGGTGGCATGGCACGCCGCGCGCGATGGTTTGGCCGAGACGGTTTGCCTGCTTGGGCTGATCTCCGCGACCCTGAGCAAGATCGCGACCGATGTCGTGTTGATGGCGCAGACTGAGGTCGGGGAAGTGCTGGAGCCAGGCGGCCAGGGCCACGGCGCCTCCAGCACCATGCCGCACAAGCGCAACCCGATCATCTGCGAGCAGATTCTCAGCACCGGACTGTCGTTGCGCCGGCTCGCGAGCGCCATGCTCGACGCTTCGGTCCACGACCATGAACGGGCGACGGGACCGTGGCAGGCCGAATGGTCGCTGCTGCCGGAAGCGTTCGTGCTGGTCTCCCGGGCCATGGACAACGCTGTTCGCCTCTGCAGCGGACTGGTCGTCAGGCCCGATGCGATGCAGGCCAATCTCGGTCGGACACAGGGTCTCATCGCCGCAGAGGCCGTCATGATGGCGCTGGCTCCCCACGTCGGGCGCCATCATGCGCACGAAATGGTGAGTGCGGCATGCACGCACGCCATCGCCTCGGGCCTGACACTAGCCCAGAGCCTTTCGCGCGATCCAGCCGTGACGGCGCACATCGCGCCCCATGAGATCGAGGCGGCTGCGGATCCGGCCCGATACATCGGCCTGTCCGGCCGTGAGGTCGATCGTGTTCTCGCGGCGGTGCAAGGCGACGCCATTGATGCGGAGTGAGGCCATATGATTTTGAAGCGCAAGCGCATGGGCCTCGTCGCAGCTGCGGTGCTGGCAATGTTGAATGCGGCACAGGCCGAGTCGCCGTTCCCGTCACGGCCGATCACGTTGGTCGTCCCGTTCGCGGCCGGCGGCCCGAATGACGTGATGAGCCGGATCGTGTCCGAACACATGTCGCGAAAACTCGGGCAGCCGATCATTGTCGAGAACATCGCCGGGGCGGGCGGCACGACCGGCTCAACGCGCGTCGCGAAAAGCGCGCCCGACGGTTATACGCTGGTCAGCGGTCACGTCGGCACGCATGCGGCATCGGTCGCGCTATATCCGAATCTCCGTTACGACCCGCTGGTTGATTTCACGCCGATTGGCCTGGTCGCGGAAACGCCGATCCTCATCGTCGCTCGCCGCGACCTTGGCGCGGACAGCATGGCGTCGTTCATCGCGATCGCCAAGGCGCGTGGCCCGGACCTCACCTTGGCCCATGCGGGCGTCGGTTCGATCAGCCACATCAGCTGTCTGCTGTTCACCTCCGTGATCGGATTCAAGCCGGTGGAGGTGCCTTATCGCGGATCAGCGCTGGCGATGACCGACCTGATCGCGGGCCGCAGCGACTTCAGCTGCGGACTGTTGGGTGACGTTCTTCCCTTCCTGGGTGACAACAATCTGCGTTTTCTGACCGTATCGGCCGCCGCACGGGTTCCGCAATTGCCGGACACACCGACGGCCCGGGAAGCCGGGCTTCCACGGTTTGTGGCATCGAGCTGGTTCGCGTTCTACCTGCCGAAAGGCGCCCCTGACGCCATTCGCGACCGGTTCTCGGATGCGCTTCGCGCGGCGCTCGACGATGACGGCGTGCGGAGACGGCTTGAACTGGTAGGCTTGATCCTGCCACCGCCGGACCAGCGAGGCCCCGAATCTCTCAAGCGGCGGATGACCGAAGAGATCGCGCGCTGGCAGGACATTGTCAAAACCGCGCAGATTCGCCTCGATCAATAAGTGCAACCGATGCAGTCGAGCGCGTGATCGCCGGCCAGCTCTCGCCGCCGGCGCATCAGTCGCAGGCGGGCGGAACAATCCGACGATCCCCGGCTACAATCTCGCATTCGCCATGACGCCGCACGACGTGGCGGCGGTGTGCCAATCATCCATCAAAAAAATTCGAGACGCCCTGTCGGATCGGCGGTATCCGATCCGTCATCTAGACATGAATGGGCAATAGACGCTGACGTCGAGCCCGGCGATTCATGAGGAAGATGATCATGCCCAGCACTGTGCGCCTGCACCGCGTTTTGACGACCAGCCCTGAGAAAGTCTATCGCGCCTTCCTGGAGGCGGATGCGCTGGCGAAATGGCTTCCGCCGAACGGCTTCACCTGCACCGTGCATCATTTCGAGCCGAAGGTCGGGGGCACGTTCAAGATGTCGTTCCGTAACTTCACGACGGGCAACAGCCACGCCTTCGGCGGCGAATATCTCGAGCTCGTCCCCGGCGAACGTCTCCGCTACACTGACAGGTTCGACGACCCCCATCTGCCGGGCGAGATCCAGGTGACCGTGATCCTGAAGAAAGTATCCGTCGGCACCGAGCTGGATATCACGCAGGCCGGCATCCCCGACGTCATCCCGCCGGAGGCTTGTTATCTCGGCTGGCAGGAATCGCTGCGCAATCTGGCGAAGCTCGTCGAGCCTGAGATCAAGCAATAGCGTCTGCAGCGGAGCGAGCGCCTCGTCCTTCGAGACGACCGCTCCGCGGTCTCCTCAGGATGAGGCTAGCGGCAACAGGGCTCGTCAAGACTGCAGCCACATACTCCGACCTCATCCTGAGGGCCCGCCAAAGGCGGACGTCTCGAAGGATGGGCCGCCAAACGGCCGCCTAGTGCGATGGCCAGCTCACGAACGATCGAGTGTCATCTCAGCGAGCCTACGCCCCTGCCTTCGGCGCAACCCCGCCGCTTGCGGTCCAGCGGTCGGGGTCCGGGCTGTGCCCGATCAAAGCAAGGCCGTAGGCGATCGACTCGAACTGGTCGCCCGACATCAGCCGTTCGTTGCCGAACCGCTCTGCGAACAGTCTTCGGACAGCCGGCACGAAGGACGTGCCGCCGGTCAAAAACACCTTCTCGACCTCGCGCGCGGTGATGCCGGCTTCGCCCAGCACCTTGTCGACGGTGGCCCCGAGCCTCGCGACGTCGTCGGCAATCCAAGCTTCGAAATTCTTCCGCGTGATGGTCGAGCCGATGTCAACCCCACCGCCCCTGAAGCGGAACTCCACCTGGTCCTGCGCCGACAAAGCGACCTTGGCGTCGGACACCGCGCGGTACAACGAAAAGCCGAGGTCGAGATCGACGATGGTGATGAAATCCTCGAGCAGAGCCGGCTTCACCGCGGTGCGCGCAAGCTCCCGGAGTTCGCGCAGGTCGCCGTTGCTCTTCATCATCGCGAGCTGATGCCAGCGCGCGAGGTTGGTGTAGTGGCCGGTGGGGATTGGCAGCACCTTGTCGAACGAGCGGAAGCTCGAGCCCTTGCCCAGCCGCGGCGAGACGACGTGATCGACGATGCGGTAATCGAAGGTGTCGCCCGCAATCCCGATGCCGGCATGGCCGAGCGGCTCGGCGCGCAAGGCGCCGCCGGCACGCGAGAACCGCATCACCGAGAAATCGCTGGTGCCGCCGCCGAAATCCGCAACCAGCACGGTCGCATCGCGCTCGAGCCGGCGGGCGAAGGCGAACGCTGCGCCCACGGGCTCGTAGACATAGCGGGCGTGGCCGGCGCCAAGGCGCTCGAACGCGGCCCGGTAGCGCTGCATCGCCAGCGCCTCGTCGGGATTGCCGCCGGCGAAGCGGACGGGGCGACCGACCGTAATGGTGGACGTCTCGAAGCCGAATTTATCGCCGCCATGGCGCGCCAGCGTCCGCAGGAACGCCGCCAAAATATCCTCGAACTTGTAGCGCTGCCGGAACACCTGGGTGGTGTTGAAGCTGGAGCTCGCGGCAAAGGTCTTGAACGACTGGAGGAAGCGGTAGACATGCCGTCCTTCGAGGAACTGCTCGATCGCCCACGGACCACCTTCGGCCTGGGCGCCGGCTCCCGGCCGGTCCTCCCAGAAGCACAGCGCCGACACGAAGACGCTGTGGCGCTGTCCGCCATGGTCGAAGCGGATGGCCTCGACCCGGCGGTCGTCCGCCGCAAGGGCCACGACCGTGTTGCTGGTCCCAAAATCGATGCCGATCGAGACGGCGGGCGAGGCGCTCGACATGAACCACTCTGACAGATGATTGGAAGAGGGCAGACCACTAGCGGCTTCGTGCACCGCTGCCAAGGCTCCGATTTTGGACATTGGCGGTCAAATGATTCAGTTTCGGCGGGTTTTGGGCACGTCGCACTCAAATCAACCGATTTAACGGATTGTTATGCTGCAATGCGAAGAGCTAAATGCTGCCATGCAATGGCATGCATGGACATTGGCATCTGGTATACATAGATTGCCCTTCGAAATGAGACAGCAGCACTGACCGTCTCAAGAAAGGGATTTCCGATGTCCAAGACCGCTTCCGTCGCTCTCACGCCCTCCTCCTCGCTGTTCGCCCGCCTGATGGCCACGATCGACCGCCTCCTGATGGCGAGCGCCAAGATCTCGAATCACAATGGGGACCTGCCACGCTTCGGCCTGTAAGCGGGCCCATCCCGCGCCGCCGCGCAGCGGCACGGTTTAAACCGGTTCGCATACTACTTTTGATGAATGGCCCCGGATGACGGGGCCATTTCTACTTGTGCCGTCCTGAGTCACAGCCGCAACCGGGCAAGGTCCTGCGGCATTTGCGCACGGTGACCGGACCAGCGCTTGAAGCTTGGCATAATGCATACAAGAATGCCGTTCCAGCGCTCGCAGAAAAATGAGAGGCGCCACGGGAGGCTTTATGACGGACATGGTGCAAGCAACCGCCCCTACAGCCGCGCGCGTTAGCGACACGTATCGCTGGGCGCAATTGGCGGTTGGCGTCGCGGCGATGGTGATGATCGCCAACTATCAATACGGCTGGACGTTCTTCGTCCCCGACATCCAGAAGAAGTTCGGCTGGGATCGTGCGTCGATCCAATGGGCCTTTACCCTGTTCGTCCTGTTCGAGACCTGGCTCGTGCCGATCGAAGGATGGTTCGTCGACAAATACGGTCCGCGCCTCGTCGTCCTGGTCGGCGGCGTGCTCTGCGCCGCCGGCTGGGCGATCAACGCGCAGGCGACCACGCTCAACGGCTACTATCTCGGCATGATCATTGCGGGCATCGGCGCCGGCGGCGTCTACGGCACCTGCGTCGGCAACGCGCTGAAGTGGTTTCCGGACAAGCGCGGTCTTGCCGCGGGCATCACGGCCGCGGGCTTCGGTGCAGGCTCTGCGCTGACCGTTGCGCCGATCCAGGCCATGATCAAGGACAGCGGTTTCCAGACCACCTTCCTCTATTTCGGCCTCGGACAAGGCATCATCATCTGCATTCTCGCCTTCTTCCTGCTGGCGCCGAAGGCAGGCCAGGTGCCCAGCGTGGTGGCGAACGCCAATCTGCAACAGAGCCGCCGCAACTATCAGCCGACCGAGGTACTGCGCCAGCCGATCTTCTGGCTGATGTACTTCATGTTCGTGATCGTCGGCGCCGGCGGCCTGATGGTGACGGCCAATTTGAAGCCGATCGCGGCCGACTGGAAGATCGACAACGTGCCGGTCACGTTGATGGCGGTGACGATGACCGCGGTGACCTTCGCGGCCACCATCGACCGCGTGCTCAACGGCCTGACGCGTCCATTCTTCGGCTGGATCTCCGACATGATCGGCCGCGAGAACACGATGTTCATCGCCTTCGGCATGGAAGGTATCGGCATCTGGATGCTATACCTCTGGGGCCACGATCCGCTGTGGTTCGTGCTGCTCTCGGGCTTCGTGTTCTTCGCCTGGGGTGAGATCTACTCGCTGTTCCCCTCGACCTGCACCGATACGTTCGGCGCCAAGTTCGCGACCACCAATGCCGGCCTGCTCTACACCGCGAAGGGTACGGCCGCGCTGCTGGTCCCGATCGGCAACTACATGCAGCAGTCGTCTGGCAGTTGGGACAACGTGTTCATCATCGCGGCCGGCGCCAACATCCTGGCCTCGGCGCTGGCGATCGCGGTGCTCAAGCCCTGGCGCAAGGTCGTGGTCGCGCAATCGACCGTCTGACGCACTCCAAAGCGCTTCTCGCGCAAAACGCCCGGCCTCGCGGCCGGGCGTTTTCGTTTTGCGCGAAGCTTCGGCGATCCCGCCGTGGTGCAAACGGAACTCGCATTTTGTCGCCCGCGCGCCAAGATAAGGCTTGCAATCTGGAATATGGTATACCAAGCTCGCCACTGCGCTTGCGACGATAAGCCACAATATTGCGACATCAGGTCATCTTGCGACCGGTGCCGAACCAGACAGGCGCTCGGGAGGTTTTTGATGATTTCCAGCACCGATGGCGCCGTCACGGCCGCGCCTCTTCGCACAGGTTTCCGTTGGCTTCAGCTGGTCATGGGCATCGTCTGTATGGCGATGATCGCCAACCTGCAATACGGCTGGACGCTGTTCGTCGATCCGATCGATCACGCGCACCACTGGGGACGCGCCGCGATCCAGCTCGCCTTCACCATCTTCGTCGTCACCGAAACCTGGCTGGTGCCGATCGAGGCCTGGTTCGTCGACAAATACGGCCCGCGGATCGTCGTCATGTTCGGCGGCGTCATGATCGCGCTGTCGTGGATTCTCAACTCCTATGCCGATAGCCTCACCTTGCTCTACGCGGCCGCGATCATCGGCGGCATGGGCGCGGGCGCGGTGTACGGCACCTGCGTCGGCAACGCGCTGAAATGGTTTCCCGATCGCCGGGGCCTTGCGGCCGGTGCGACCGCCGCCGGCTTCGGCGCAGGCGCTGCACTCACCGTCGTGCCGATCGCGGCCATGATCGCAACGAGCGGCTATCAGCACGCGTTCCTCACCTTCGGGATCGGCCAGGGCGTGATCGTCTTCGTGCTCGCCTTCTTCATCCAGCCGCCGCGCATCTCGATCCCGCCGAAGAAGAAGCAGCTCAATCTGCCGCAGACCAAGATCGACTTCACCCCGCCCCAGGTGCTGCGCGCCCCTATTTTCTGGGTGATGTATCTCGTTTTCGTCATGGTCGCCTCCGGCGGCCTGATGACCGCGGCGCAGATCGCTCCGATCGCGCACGACTTCAAGATCGCCGACACGCCGGTCACGCTCGCCGGCTTCCAGATGGCGGCATTGACGTTTGCGATCTCGCTCGACCGCATCTTCGACGGTTTCGGACGGCCCTTCTTCGGCTTCGTCTCCGACACGATCGGCCGCGAGCACACCATGTTCATCGCCTTCGGCACCGCGGCGCTGATGCTGCTGACGCTGTCCGCCTATGGCCACGTGCCTGTCGTTTTCGTGCTCGCCACCGCGGTCTATTTCGGCGTGTTCGGCGAGATCTACTCGTTGTTCCCGGCGACCTGCGGCGACACCTTCGGCTCGAAATTCGCAACCACCAACAACGGCATGCTCTACACCGCGAAGGGGACGGCGTCCCTGCTCGTTCCGCTGGCCAGCGTGATCTCGGCCACGTATGGCTGGAAGGCCGTGTTCGTGGTCGCGGTCGCCTTGAACGCGACGGCGGCCCTGATGGCGCTGTTCGTGATCAAGCCGATGCGCCGCTCCTTCATCCTCGGCAAGGAAGCCGAGAGCGCCAACGCCGCGACGGGGAACGCCAAGACCGAGACGGCATAACGAACACGCACCTTGCACGGGTGACACAGGGGCGCAGCGATGCGCCCCTTTCTTTTTGGCTGACGGCAAATGTCAGCATTGCTGCCGCAAGATTTTGCGGATCAGCCAAATCGAACGCTTGACGATTGGTATTATGTATACCACACTTGCTTCATCATTCACCCAGGGAGGTTGCAATGCTGGTCGGAGACATTCTGCGCAAGAAGACACCGCGCGTTGTCACGGTGCGAATGAACGAAACGGTGGGTATCGCCGCCAAGCTGATGCGCGCCAACAATATCAGCGCACTGGTGGTGAAGGACGTGGTCCGCTCCGAGGGTAATACCGCGGTCGGCATGTTCACCGAGCGCGACGTCGTGCGCGCCGTTGCCGAGCACGGCGCCAATGCCGTCAACGTCAAGGTCTCGCAGCTCGTCTCGGTGCAGCAGCTCGTGTCCTGCACGTCGAGCGACACGATCGAGCACGTTCGCCATCTCATGAACCGGAATCACATCCGGCACCTGCCTGTCATCGATGATTACAGCCTCGTCTCGGTCATCAGCATGCGTGACATCGCGTCCTTCATGGACGAAGCGATCAACGGCACGCCGCAAGCAGCTTAGAGCGCCTCACTTCCCCTGCGACTACCGGACCCGGCTCGGACCCTTCCGAGCCGGACCGGATCTTTCGTCCCGAAATCCGGCTTCCGCTGCTTCGCGAGGATTCCATGAAGATCTGCATCTACGGCGCCGGCGCAATCGGCGGATATCTCGGGGTTCAGCTCGCGCGCGCGGGCGCCGACGTCAGCCTGGTCGCACGCGGCGCGCACCTTGCCGCGATGCGCGAGCGCGGCCTGACCCTGCTCGCGGGCGAGGAGAAGCACACCGTGCATCCGCGCTGCACCGATGATCCCACCGAGCTCGGCGTGCAGGACTACATCATCATCACGCTGAAGGCGCACTCGATCACCGGCGTGATCGAGACAATGCAGCCGCTGCTCGGACCCCATACCCGCATCGTCACCGCCGTCAACGGCATCCCCTATTGGTACTTCTACAAGCACGGCGGCCAATACGAGAATTCGACGCTGGAGAGCATCGACCCCGGCGGACGGCAGTGGCGCGAAATAGGCGCCGAACGCGCCATCGGCTGCATCGTCTATCCCGCCACCGAGATCGAGGCGCCCGGCGTGATCCGTCACGTCTACGGCAACAACTTTCCGCTCGGCGAGCCCTCCGGCGAGACCACTCCGGACGTGCAACGCCTCGCCGATCTCTTTGTCGCAGCCGGGCTGAAAGCGCCGGTGCTCGATCGCATCCGCGACGAGATCTGGCTCAAGCTGTGGGGCAACGTCTGCTTCAACCCGATCAGCGCACTCACCCATGCAACGCTCGACGTGATCTGCACCGATCCAGCCACCCGCGCGCTGTCGCGCGCGATCATGATGGAGACGCAACGCATCGCCGAGACGTTCGGCGTCAAATTCCGTGTCGACGTCGAGCGCCGCATCGAAGGCGCCCGCAAGGTCGGCGCGCACAAGACCTCGATGCTGCAGGATCTCGAGCGCGGACGCCCGATGGAGATCGACCCGCTCGTCACCGTCGTGCAGGAGATGGGCCGCCTCACCGGCGTCGCCACCCCCGCGCTCGATTCCGTGCTGGCGATGGTCACCCAGCGCGCCCGCATCGCCGGTCTCTACGACGGCATCTCGACGCCATCGGATCCGCGCGCACTGGCGGTGGCATGATGGCTGGCGAGGTCAAACGATGGCTCCGCTTCCGCAAGAGCGGTGCGACCGGCTTCGGCACGCTGAATTCGTCAGGCATCAGCGTGCATGAGGGCGACATGTTCGGCCGCCATGCAGCCACCGGCAAGACGCTGGCGCTGTCGGAGGTCGAACTGCTCGCGCCCTGCGCGCCCAGCAAGATCGTCGCGCTCTGGAACAATTTTCACGCGCTCGCGGCCAAGCTCAACCAGCCCGACCCGCCGGAGCCGCTCTATCTTCTGAAGGCCACCACCAGCATCACGACACCCGGCGCGGTGATCCGCCGTCCCTCTTATTACGACGGCAAGACCACCTATGAAGGCGAGCTCGGCATCGTCATCGGCAAGACCTGTGCGCGGGTGTCGCCGGCGGAAGCGGACGGCTGCATCTTCGGCTACACCTGCGTCAACGACATCACGGCCAACGATATCCTGACCAGCGACCCGACCTTCCCGCAATGGGCGCGGGCCAAGGGCATCGACGACTACGGCCCGTTCGGCCCCGTCATTGCCACCGGTCTCGATCCGGCCAGGCTGGTGGTCCGCACCATCCTCAACGGCGCGGAGCGGCAGAACTATCCGATATCGGACATGATCTTCACCGCGCAGGAGCTGGTCAGCAGGATCTCCCACGACATGACCCTGCTCCCCGGCGACCTCATTGCCGTCGGCACCTCGGTCGGCGTCGGCGTGATGAAAGAGCCGGTGAACACGGTAACCGTCGCGATCGACGGCATCGGCGAATTGACCAACGAGTTTCGGCTGTAGCGCAATCTGTCATTCCGGGCTCGCGCTTCGGAATGACGGCGGAATGAGCCAGCACCGCCCCGCAGAGGGAAACCCGGCAACCTCACACCGCACTCCGCCGATCGGCTGACGCATTCAGCCGTGGATCGTGCGACCGGACCTATCCGGCAAGCCCCCGCCGCCCTTGATCTCGGTTCCGCTCTCCAATAGCAATTATGGCGATAATGTGTGCCGGCGTGAGGAAGTCACGATGTGGCTGTTTTTCCTGGTTGCCTGGTTTGTTCTGCTCGCTGCCATCGCGATCTTCGCCCAGCAGGCGCTCGGTTACGATGTCGGCTACCTGCCCACCTGGTTCGGAGGCCTGCCAGTCCCGCAGCGGTTTGCGACCGGCGCGATCCTGGCCTTGGCGCTGGCACTGATCGGCGCCTCCGCCTGGCTGTTCTCGCGCCAGGACCGGCGCCTCGACACATTGCGCGATCGTCTCAAGAAGACCCGCGAGGACGTCGTCGTCGCCCACGCCCTGCAGAACCACCTCGACGCCACCGTCCAGCACCTGATCGAGAGCGATCCCCGGGAGGCCGTCTCCGCCCTGCACGACAAGCTGGGCGAGACCGAGCAGCGCGCCCTGCTGCAGCGGGGCCGCAACGAATCCACCGACATGCACGACCAGCTCGCCGAAATCCGCCGGCGCCAGCAGGAACTGCGCGACATGGTCGGCAAGGCCGCCGAGCAGCGCCGCGCGGTCGAGCCCGTTTTCACCGAGATCCGCGACCGCCAGAACCAGCTCGAACGCTCGCTGCACGACCTCGAAACCGACGACCGCAAGAACAACCTCGCCGACCGGCTGAAGGACATCGCGCGCGACGTATCGACGCTGCTATCCCGGGTCGGCACGGTCCAGAACACCTTTGCGACCCTGAACCAGTACAAGGAAGATCTGGCGAAGTCCCACGCCGAGCTGGTGCCGCTGCGGGCGTCGGACGCCGGCCTCAATGCCTTGATCGGCGAGCTGGGCCTCAGCCATGAGCGCCTCACCAAGAGCGTCGACGAGCTCGAAACCGGCGGCGAAGCGCCGCTTAGCACCCGCGTCGAGATACTGTCGAAGAACAAGATCGAGATCGAGCAGCGCCTGGCCCGCATCGAGGACAGCTTCCACATCCTCAAAGGTATCGGGCTCGATTTCGAAGAGCTCGGCCAGCGCCGGGCCCAGCTCGAACGCTCGCTCGCCGGTGTCGAGATCGACGCCGAGGGCAATACGCTTGCCGACCGCCAGAATGCGCTGAACGATTTTGTTCTCCAGTCGCGCCAGCGCCTCGGCGCGTTACAGGAAACGCTGGCGACGCTGAACGCCTTCAAGACGGAGCTGTCGAAGTCGCAGGCTGACCTCGTCCCACTGAAGGCGCCCGTGTTCGGCATCGAGGCGATGATCGCGGACGTCGGCACGACGCGCGACCTCCTCGCCAAAACCGTCGGCGAGATCGAGGCGAGCGGCGACCTCAGCCTCGCCTCGCGCGTCGACGCGCTGACCAGGAGCAAACGCGAGGTCGAGGACCGCCTCGCCCGCATCTTCGACAATTTCAACGCGCTCGACGGCTTGCGAAAAGACATCGGCGGCATCTTCTCCACGATCCGGAATAGCCTGAACCGGATCGGGTGAAGGCAGTCCGTAGCGACATCCGGGGCGCGCGATGCGCAAAGACCCCGGATACCGCTTCACTTATCCGAGCTACGATCGAAACAAGCGTCGAGCTCGAACCGCGATCTCTCTCGGCGCGACTAATCCCCCATGCGCTTCATCCTCGGCCTTCTGTCTGGTCTCGTCGGCATGCTGGCCGGCTGGTCCGGACTTGCGATCCTGGTGGCGACGCTCGCGGGGCCGGACCGGGATGGCGGCACCGCCATGGGGGCCTTCTTCCAGATCGGGCCGATCGGCGGTGTCATCGGGTTTATTGTCGGCCTGTGGCTCTTCAGCAGGATCGGCATCGTCAGAGAGAGCGTCTCTCCCTCCGACGCGGAGGTGCCCGGCACCGCAGCGGCCTCCCGCAGCCGCATCTCGTTTCCCTTTGCCGTCACGCTTGTGCTGCTGATTGCGGGGCTCGGCTGGTGGGCGTGGTACGAATTCGTCCGCTCGCCCACCCTCTCGCACGGCTTCATGACGCTCGAGCTCCAGTTCAAGCTGCCAGCCGGCATGACCTTGCCGGCAAGGGAGGACGTGCGGATCGAGGTGCAGGAACGACAGGGATATACCGTGGCCGAGTTGACCAATCGCTGGCATGGTCATGACGGCGATCGTCAGGTGATCCTCACCTCCGCCTCGCTGATGTACAAAACACCCCACCGCCTCGTCACCCTCACTTTGCCCAACCAGCCCCCACAATCGTGGCGGCTCGATCTCTCCTCCGATCCAGATCCGACACCGGGCTATTCGGACTGGCACGTTGCGGAGGGCACGCCGTCCGCAAAGGTCGAGATGAATTTTCGCCTGAGCGCCGACCGCTGAGGAGCGCTCGGCGCCACTCCGAAGCATCTGGACACATCACATCTCGGCGCGCACGGCAGATGCCGCCAACATGTCGCGCGGATGCCGCACTGTGGACGCATTCGGCCGCCCTTCTGTGAGGCGTGTCTGGGGGCACGGCGGTGCCGTGTTTGGACCAAACCTTCTAGGGGTGTGACTGTGAAGAAGATTGTATTTGTTGTGGGTGCTACGCTTGCTCTGGTGACGGTTGCGAATGCTGCGGATCTGCCGCGCCGCCAGCCCGTTCCCGTCTATTCCGAGCAGGCGCCGATCGGCAAGATGCCTATTGGCAAGAGCCCGGTTGGAAAGGCCCCGATCGGCAAGGCGCCCGGCCCCGTCGCGGCGCGCTACTGACGCGCAGCGAAATACGCGCAGAAGCAAAGCTAGACTCTGCGTGAGTGGCCGACAGTCGAGGGGCATAGCGTGACGAACAAACCTGATCGATCCGGACCCTGCATCCTTGCGGGATTCGCGCTCGCGGCCCTGCTCGCGTGCACGACGCCCTCGGCCTCCGCCCACGAAGCGAACAAGCGCGTTGCTGAGGCAAACGCGCTTGCCACGACCGAGACCGCATCACGGCCGGCGCTGCAAACGACGCGGCGCGCAGTCGTGCGCGCGGAGAAAGGTCCGTACTACGTCGATTTCCGCGCCCGCACGGCCGCAAGCTGGGGCCACGCCTTCGTCTGGTACGGCAAGACCAGCGAGCGCGCCGTCGAGGTGGCAGGGCTCACGCCGGCCGGCGACACCTGGGCCTATGTGCTCGGTCACCTCACCTGGGTGCCGGCGGAGACCGGCGCGAGCTACGGCGATCTCGACCCGGACTATTTGACCGCGAACTACCGCGTCTATCTGAACGAAGCCGACGCCAAGCGCGTGTTTGCCTATATCAAGAAATTGCAGGCGAGCTCGCCGGTCTGGAACGCCGAGACCACCAATTGCACCGGCTTCATCGGCGACATCGCCGAGTACATGGGATTGAAGGTCCCCTACCGCTGGCAGCGCCCCGAAAACTTCGTCAACAGCCTCAAGGAAATGAATGGCGGCCGCCAGGTGGTGCGGCTGTCGACGGAATAGCTGAAGCCCTCTTGCCCGTCGGGCAAAACACCCGCAAATTTCCCGCACCGCCTGTCAATCCCCGCCCGCCAAAATATTCCACTTTACCGAAATTCGGATTTGTCGTAGGTACGACACACCCTGACCCGGGACAAGGGGCGGATCGCGATCGTCACGAACCGCGGGTTGGGCAGCGATGGACGCGACGGCGTCGGGCGCGGCGAGCCTTGCAGGGCGGGAAACCGTGAGCACAGGCTTCGCGCCTACGACACGGCGCCGACAGCGTCTTCGCATGGTTTCGGGTGCGAGCACACGCCAGCTCTCGAAGTCCCAGCGAGGACGTGCGCGGACGAACAAGTCGTGTGGTCCTGACGCCCGGGGTCTGTGCGTCAAGTCCTGCAGTGATGTGGCGGTCCAACCGGGCGCGCGCATCAGTCATCTGCATGGCGACGGGGGCAATAGTGCATCGCTCCCCGGGGAGCAACTGTGTTGAAGTAGCCCGGCGATCGGCCGGCCTCAAGG
>NZ_JBVVPT010000044.1:0-43124 GCF_055811715.1 Bradyrhizobium sp. WSM4872
CCAGATCGACGAATTGCTACCCTGGGCCTATCTCGCTACCCAAAAACGCTGGCGCGTGGCCTGAGAACATCGCTTACCCTGCATCGGCATCCCCGTCGAGCATTCGACGGCCAGAGCCGGAGTAGCGTGGCGCGGCAGGCTTATCCTGGGCGCCGGTCATCACGACAAGCTGCCTAGTTCAGGCAGGACTTTCCTGAATAAGCGCCTTGCCGGCGCCAAAGGTCGCACCAGGACTTCGGATGCAATTGCGTCCCGCGAAGACAGAAGCAAGCGTGCCTTTTGCATCAATACGCTCCGTCGCAATCGATGAATGGTTAAGAGCCTCGAATACAGCAGCTTTACTCCTTCCAAGCCAGTTTTATGAGTCGGCCAGCAGAACCGTCGGGTCACCTCAGAGGGTACGGCTTCCCGGTTATTTCCGCTATTGTTTTTAAAATGCAGTCGCACAGCCGCTCTATGTCACGAACCGCGTGCTCCGCTGTAATGCACACCCGAATCCCCCCTCTTTCTGCCCCTGCCGCAGAAACCAAGGTTACTGAGGTTGAGAAGCCGTTATCGAACAAGCCTGTTGCGGTTTCGACAGCACTGGCTTCGGATCCAATCGCAATGATTCTGATAGGAAGTGAATTGCCTTGCTGGGCGGTTGCGATACGGTTGTCAAACAGCTCAATCCGCTCGGCCAGAAGTCCCTGCCGTTGCATGAGTTCAGCCGATCCATGGATCTTGCACGAACCCAGTGCTGCGCCTATTGCTGCCTGATTGGGGGCAGCCGAAAACGCATAGGGACTGGAGTATTCTCGGACTATCGCCTCGTTCTCAGCGGTTCCGAGCATCAACATTCCCCCACTGGCGCCAAATCCCTTGCCCAGCGACGCTGATATGATGGTTCGCTCACCAAGCCATTGCGGAAAACTGGAGCGAGCAAATCCTGTTCCCGCGGATCCGAAGATTGATAGTCCGAGAGCGTCGTCCATATAGAGAAAAAGCCCGAAACGCTCCTGGAGCTGATGCAACTCCTTCATCGGCGCGTTCCCCCCCATGGGGTAAACACCATTACAAACATATGCGACCAGCGAATGGTCGCCGCACAAGCGCTCGAGATGGTCCATGTCGTTGTGCGCGATCGTTTCTACTCGAGTTACGTCAGCTATCAGCGGCCTTTGCTGAAGAAGTGAGATGTGCGCAAAGCCGTCGAATACGACAACGGGTTTCCTTCCTTTTGTCAGAAGCCCTGACGCAAGAATCGGTAACGAACCGACATTCGCGAGCATACCGCTAGAAAACGCGAGCACATGCGAGCAGAACAACCCGGACAACGTTTCCTCGAGCTCACCCAGAAGATCAAAGCCAACTTGCGTCCGGTTACGAGACCAAGGCCATGAGCGGCGAGCCTCAGTGGCTTGGATCGCTGCAGAAACTATTAGCGGATGATTATGAAGCCCCAAGTAAGAGCAACTCACGAAGTCAATTAGGTGCGGGCGGCTGCCAGGCAGATCATTGCCAGCCCGAGTTATGGCTTGCGGGGTGGTCGACCGAGCAAGGAAGCCCATAGGACTAGCCCTACCGTGTACAAAACGCGGCAAGCGGCCACTGAATCCAGATGTGGTTCTCCGAAAGTGCCCATTCGGGTAACACTCTTCAGTCGTGATGTACTGTTCCATTGGCCCTCTTCTCAACGTCGGTCTGTCGGCGCGCTCCAGTCGGATTGTCCGCGCTTTGATCCCGCACATCTCACGAGTTCAAAAAGGTTTGACGATGCGCCCCAGCAACAATTTTCCCCGATTTGCCGATAGGTACCTGTCTGCAAGTGCCGCGCTAGCACTCTGCCCTCCCGGCAATGCAGCCCTTCGGAAAGTCCGTTGCGGTCCGAAGTGCATTGAACAACTCCATACATTGTCGAGCCCTCATCCTCCACAGCTACACGAGCTCCCGCAGTTTTGAGCAATGTGGAGGGCAAGAGCTCTGTGTTGGGAAGACTGTCCAAATGAACTGATCAGTGACCGGTGAACCCAGGATTTCAACAAGACACATGATACGCACATTGCGAAGAGCTGTGTCGGGCCGACGGGCTTCGATTTGGCGAGGCAGTAGCGATTGGTAAGCGGCACCGTTTTGCACGGAAGTTAGCAGCGAACCGAAGCGCTCGATGGCTCCGGGCAGAACCAAATTAGTACGTTGACGCCTATTTGCGCCGAGCGGACCCATCGCACGTGCATGTTTCGCTCGAACGATCGGACCCTGTCGGGGTATGTTACGCGCTCGCATTGGTTACGAGCTCGATGTTCGAGAGTTGACCGTCGCCTCCCAGTACTTGGAAAATGATTGCCTGCTTCTTACGGCCCCGTATGCGCCCTCAAGCTTGTCGATTTTGCGTAGCGCCTTTGGACGTGCTCTTGCGTCAAGGTCAAGTTGGTAGAGCTCTTTCATCGGAAGCCTGTATTTTAGGAGGACAAGTCTGGCGAACAAACTCTCACGACTGGGCATCGTGCAAGGTATCAATTGAGAAATATCTCCTAAATGAGCGATGCGGCACTACCGACTCTGGTGGGGGGTATTCGCTCTCGGAGGAGGCGGTCGCGCCCATTGGGCGCGTACCAATTTGCCTGTCATCACCGTCGGATCGCAAGCACCGCGACGGGCGCCGGTGGACGGAAACCTTTGTTGCAGTTTCTTCTAAGCTAGTCGAACGGTAATCACTGTCGAGTTGTTCCATTTGCTTGGCATCAGACATGAGCTTTCAATACGAGCTTCTCGCGGACTTCATCCGGAGTCATCACACCCACTCCAATACTTTCGAGAATTTGTACTGACTGCTGGACGAGCTCGGCGTTTGTCGCAAGCCTTCCGCGCGAAAGATAGAGGTTGTCCTCCAATCCAACTCGCACGTTTCCACCGGCCAGTGCAGCCATTGCGACATACGGAAGCTGCATCCGTCCGATCGAAAAGGCCGAGTAGACCACCCCCGGCGGGATCTGGTTCACCATCGCCATCAGCGTGACCGGATCGGCTGGCGCACCGTAGCGGATTCCCATGCACAACTGGATTAAGGGCTTGGCAAGCAGACCCTCCTGGATCAGGTCGCGGACCACCCACAAATGGCCGGTGTCGAACACCTCGAGTTCAGGACGCACATCTAGTTCCTGTAACCGCGCGGCCATTTTGCGCAGTGTCGGATAAGTGTTGATCATAACATACTCTCCGGCGCCGAAGTTCATGGAGCCGCAGTCCAACGTGCAGATTTCAGGCCGCAACTCTTCCACGTGCACGAGCCGCTCAAGGGCCGGCGCCATATCAGTCGAGTATGGATCGGGCGGAAGCGGAGCATCAGGCCCACCAAGCACAAGATCGCCCCCTAAGCCGGTCGTCAGGTTGATCACCGGATTCACATCAGATTTCCGGATTCGCCGCACGACTTCGCGGTAAAGCGCCGGATCACGCGAGCCCCGCCCTGTTTCCGGATCACGGACGTGTATGTGCACCACCGCCGCCCCCGATCTCGCTGCCTCGATTGCGGAGCCCGCGATCTGCTCGGGAGTCACCGGCACATGGCGACTACGCTCCACATTCGAACTACTGCCTGTGACCGCGCAGGTAATGAACACCTCGGAGATCATCTGATCGCTCCCTCAATCCTTAACTATTCGAAGCTGCGCCAAACTGAAGCCAGCGCAACCAGCACGCGTACCTGGGCCAGGCTGGGAAGGTACTTCAGGAATCTGGCAGCCTCACCACTGCGGTCTTCATCCAGCAAACAGCGTGCCGCTCATGCGCTCCTAAGCCCGTCTACCTTACGAGCGAAACGATGTGCGTCTCCCAGACGGTCCTTAGACTAGTGTCGGAGTCCCGACACTGGCGTAATCAAAAGGACAGATTGGTCTGAAGTAACGCGGATTAGTTTGATGCGCGAGCTTGTGCCGCTACACAGTGGACCTTGGCGGGAACGGCCGGCCATGGCGGCATAAACTAAACCAAAGGGCCGGCGGCTAACCCGGTGCGGTTCAGGTACACACATCGGAATGAATGTTCACGGCAAAAAATTAGGCGCGTCTATCGCGCGCTCAAAGAATCGTGATCACTGTGTCCAAGCAAAGATGTTGCCCACGAAGAGAATGACGAGGCGGTGTTTATCTCTGCGGGCGCTGGCGGCGGGTCTGCTGCCGTTCAAGAATGCCCGGCCACCGCTTCAATGCGGGGCAGCTCCGGTCTCAACACCTGGTTCGCAAGTATCGTGCTGAGTTCCTCGCCAGACTAGGTAGGTTTGCACAAACTGTTACTCCTGTATCACTAATGAGCAGCTCGCTGTTTTCCCGTTAGCGGGTAGCTCATAACTACAGCAATGAGGCGCGGCCATGATAGGCGCAATTGATCCGCTGCATCCTAGGGGGCGAGTGATGAAGTTCCTCGAAGGGGCGCGCGTCGTCACCGAGGATGAACTGCAAAGCAAAAACATCTCGCGGCATCATATCACAAGAGCCTACCGTGAGCAGATTACGAAGAGCGCATATTACGACCAACTTAAACGTATTGTTGAACCCTCTATCGAGGAGTTTGTGAGTCCCGGCAGTCTGGATACAAGCGGCGAGCACGACAACACAGTCGTGCCCGGACTCCAGCATAAATACGCGCAGACTGGGTTGTTGCTGGTGACAGACCGTTGCGCTTCATATTGCCGCTACTGCTTTCGCAAGCGCATTCTCGGCAAGAATTCCGATGAAATCGCACCTGATTTTGCTCAGGTTGCGCAATACATTAACAGCCATCCCGAGATGACGAACGTGTTGCTATCGGGAGGTGATCCGTTCGTACTCAGCACCGCAAAACTTGACAATATCCTGAACTATCTGCTGCCCATCCCACACTTGGATACGATTCGATTTGGCACAAAAATGATTGCCTATGAGCCCAAGCGATTTGAGGATTTGGCCCTAGCGGCTTTGTTCCAGCGAATATGTCAAGCAGGCAAGACAGTAACAATAGTCACACATTTCGATCACATCGGGGAGATTTCCGACGATGTGGAGCACAGAATTTCTTCTTTGCGCGCGCGGGGCGTGCAATTCCTCAACCAGTCCGTGCTCCTCGCGAACGTCAACGATGATCCGGAGATCTTGGCGGCTACCTTCACGAAGTGTCACCAGATCGGAGTGCGCCCCTATTATCTTTTTCAGGCTAGGCCAGTGAAGGGTGCATCGCACTTTCAGGTTCCATTGCGCCGCGGACTCGAGATTGTGCGCGGTATCAATCAGCGTCTCAGCGGTGTCCACAAGACCTTCAAATACATTATGTCCCATTACACAGGAAAGATCGAGATCCTCGACTTGGGAGACGACGATCGCATGTACATGCGTTATCATCAAAGTAAGGCTGTAGACAACATTGGCAAGATTTTTTCCCGACCACACGTCGAGGCGGCCTGCTGGTTGGACGATTTGGCTGAATGATCAGCTCGAAAGGTGCGCGGATTCCGATTTATTCCGGCCGGGTATTCCGATTTGAAGCCGGCCGGGGTTTTGGAAATCGGCGTTTTTGTTTGGGTCAGTCCCTCAGGCATCAAGATACGGCAGATGCTTCGGCTTGCCCGTGATGGGGTGAGCGCCAGTGAGATCGGGCGCACGCTCGGCGTGGCGCGCAGCGCCATCCAGGACAATCTCAAGCGTGCCTCGACTGCCGGGCTGGCGTGGCTTTGGCGGGCCATCTGACCGACGCCGTTCTTGAACAACGCCTGTTCGCCCACGCCGGCGTCAGGCGCGGCTTCCGCCGGCGCCGGGAGCCGGATTGGGCGTCGCTGGCCTGTGAGCTGAAGCGGCCTAGCGTCAATCTGATGGTCCTGTGGGAGGAATACCGGGGGGCCACCCGGAAGGATATGGCTACAGCCGGTTCTGCGATTTATTTTGGGAATTCGAGCGGCGGCTGTCTCCGACGACGCCGCAGGACCATCCGGTCGGCGCAAGGACGTTCGCGCCCCCACCCGGACCATCGAGCTGCTCCATCGGGGCTTGCGTGTTGCGGCTCATTAGCGCCGTTATGGCGGCCGCCGGCACGGCACTGACCCCGATCACATGCCAGTGCACATCGGCATTACGCCGAGTGGACTCCCGATCGATTCCGGCGTTGGGCGCGGTCGATCGGACCCAACACTGAGGGGCTCGTCCTCGCGATCCTCGCCAATGGACCTCATCTCGAACGGGGATTCCGGACCTGCCTGGGCGTGATTCGGCTATTCAAGGATATTGATCCCGACGCGCCGAGCTGATCGCCGCCCGCGCTGTTGCGGTCCGCGCGCTGACGTACAAGAGCATCGCCTCCAGCATCGCCTCCATCATCGCCAACAAGCTCGAACGCAGTTCTCGCGATACCGAGAACGCGATCAGCGAACATCCCAATCTACGCGGCGCCGGTTACTTCAGAAAGGATTACCCAGCATGCTCACCCATCCCACGCTCGACTGCTGCATAGCCTCGGTCTCCACAGTATGGCCAAAAGGCTTCAAGGACCTCGATGCCCGATCCGAAGCGCTGCCCACCATCGTGTGCCGCGTCTCTTCGCCGCCCTCGCACTCGGCCACGTCGACGGTCGTTACACTAAGATGCTGCGGGCGATCGCACGACTTGATCTGCTGATCCTGGACGACTGAGGACCAGAACCTCTCGACGCCGAGCAGCGCCGTGATTTGCTCGCAACCGTCGAGCGCGCCGACGCTATCCTCGATTTCCTCATCCACAATGCCTACCGAATCGAACTCAAGGGAGAGAGCCTCAGAAGCAGAAGCAAACCGCTCAAGATCAACCGGTCTCTTGACCTTCCCAGCCATCGACGACATCATGAATTTGACCCATGCGAACGACGCCGTGGGTCGCCGGCTTCAGATCGGAATACTCGGCCGGCTTCGAATTGGTATGCATGGCCGGCTTTGTCGGAAATCGGCAGCTATCCCGTCTACTTCGCTCCCGTGGTCGCATCTCGCCAGCCAAAGCCGGGTGAATCACAAATCAAGTTTGCAAGAATCCCGATCCAAAAGCCCACTATCCGGCAACCCCGGTCAGGGCAAAGCGCCCTTTTCAGATTCCAAGTCAACAGCTTGGGAGTTTCTTCACGGACGACTGAACCGTTACCGAACGGGTTGCCGCGATCATACCGCGCGTGCCGAGAATGGCGATGCAGGTAACCGTCTTCCCGTCGCCGCGGAAGCTGGTCGTAGCCGATTGCCCTGCTGGCAGCGGCCATGTGTTCTCGCTGCGTTGGTCCGATCTCAAGCTTTCTTCAATGAAGAGGAGAGGATTGCTGGTCGAGCCGGCCCTGCCCCTCGCGCCCGGCGTCGCGGCGCTTTAAGACCCTGCTCTGCTACGTGCGCGGTATTTCTTTGCGCTTCGCCTTGCTAAGAAAACAGCCGGATCGGTTTCGCCCGGAATGGCCTGCAAGACACAGCCTAGCGATTCGCCCGCGATCGCGATCTTTGCCGGCACGACTTCCGTTTCCTCGAGGACAACCGCGACAGCTATCCGGTACGACTGATGTGTGCCGTGCTCGTGGTCTCGCCTGCGGGCTATTATGACTTTTGGCGCGAGCCCGGAGAGCGCCCACAGTACGCCTCACGTGAGTATCGCATGGCCTTTGGCAGCTGCCGACCTGACCGCATGAGCCGCAAGGCCGAGTGGTACGACAATGCTCCGATGGAGAGCTTCTTCCACACTCTTGAGACCGAGCTCGTTCATCATAGTCAGTACAAACCCGTGCCGACGCCCAGCTTGTTATCTTCGCCTTTATCAAGGGCTTGTACAATCGAACCAGACGCTGTTCCGCCATCGGATACATCTCCCCGCTCGAAATGGAGCGAAAAGCCGCTTAACACATCCACTTTTTCGGGGGAATATCAGCATCAACCCGATTTTGCGCTCTCCGCCCCACACTCTCGGCTGTGCATCCCTTGCCCCCTGCCGCGCCTTCGCCAACGCCTTATGGTCGCCGCGCATGCTCAACTTTCTCTCCAGCGTGAGGGCCAGAACCGCCGCCCCTAATACAGGCAAGCACTCCTTCGAGGTCTATTGACAGCTGTTTCGCCATTCTCGCTCGCGTTTAATCCCATCGCCGAACTGAAGATTGGCGTAACGATTCATTCAGATGGACTAACGCCCAGCAGCGGAGCCGGGCCGGCGCTGGCGAGCAATTGCGCAATTTGATATTGGCGTAAAGGAGACTTGCTGTTGACCAGCTGCAAGAAGGCTGGGTGACGTCGAGTTCCGGCCTCACGATCACAGCCCCCAAAGCTGCTCGGCGGTCAGGTAGTTGCCAACCAGATCAGCATAATGGGCGCGCCATTTACAGTTGGCTGATCGCCCATCCGTGAACCGAAAAGTTGACGCCTCGTACTCGATATTGATGGGTCCTGGCAGTGTGATGTGACAAGCTGCCGCACGATATTGCACATCCGCGCGTGTTTGATCGACTATTCAAACGCGGGGCAAAGCTTAGCGTAGCCGAACCAGCCGCCCGAGGAGACCTGGACAGCTACTTTTGGCAAGCGCGATTGCAAGCGACGCAAACTGCACAATCGGAAGGCGGCGACGCGGGGCCGGCAAACGCGAGAGTCTGGCTTGATAGGCCACAAGCGTGAGCGCCTGCTCAGTCCAGCTGATTGGCTGGTTTGATAATTCATAGACGGCGGATAGCTGTTACCCTGCCCGCATCTGTGCGCCGAACTCTGTGGCCTGCCGCTCGAACAGCGCCCGATAAATGCCCCCCGGCCGCGCGATTAGTGCAGCGTGCGTCCCCTGCTCAACAATGTCGCCACGATCGAACACCAAGATGCGATCGAGGCTCCGAACGGTCGACAGCCGGTGCGCAACAACGATCGACGTACGTCCGTTCATCAGCCGCTCGATCGCCTGTTGGATCAGCGCTTCCGTTTCTGAATCGAGGTTCGAGGTCGCCTCGTCTAGGATCAGAATCGCTGCATCTGCGAGAAATGCACGCGCCAACGCGATCCGCTGCCGCTCCCCACCGGACAGCATTACGCCGCGCTCACCCACAAACGTGCCGTACCCCTTCGGCAGCCGCAGGATGAAGTCATGCGCATTGGCAAGACGCGCTGCCTGCTCGATAGCTGCCATGTTGACCCCCGGCCGGCTATAAGCGATGTTCTCCGCCAACGACCGGTGAAATAAGATCGGCTCCTGCTGCACGATGGCAATTTGGCTGCGCAGTGATTGCTGCGTCACCCTCGCGATATTTTGGCCGTCGATTAGAATACGACCGCCAGAGAGATCGTACAGCCGCTGCATCAGCTTTATGAAGGTCGTTTTGCCTGAGCCAGAGCGACCGACCAGAGCTACCCGTTCACCGGGGCGAATATCGACTGACAGTCCGTTATAGAGTGGAGCGCGATCATCGCCATACTGGAAGCTTACATCTTCGAACGTAATCCTTCCAGCCCGAATGTCGATCCGCTTGGCGTCCGGTGCGTCCACGACGTCGATTGATTCGCTATGGATGGCAACAAGGTCTTCCATGTCATTCACCGACCGCTGCAGATTGTTGATGTGCATACCGAGATCACGCAAATAGGCGTGAAGAAGATAGTAGCTCGTCAGCGCATACGCGACGTCGCCCGGCGATGCGCGCCCCTCTATCCAAAGTAGGATAGCCCCCCCGATCACCGAAGCCCGAAAGCACAAGAGCATCAAGAGCTGCACCGCGGTCGTTGCGTTGTAACGCAGCCAACTGCGCCGCATGCGCGCCCGCCAGCGGTTGATCACAGCATTGAGCCGAGCATCTTCTCGTGTTTCCGCGCCAGAGCATTTCACCACGGCGTTGCAAGTGAGTGCGTCCGCCAACGTGCCAGCAATCCTGGTGTCCCATGCGTTGGAGACACGCGCGGCCGGCGCGATGTAACCCACCGTGAATACTTTGGTGGTGGCGACATAGATCAGCGCGCCACCCGCGACCACGCCGCCGAGGGCGGGCCAGTGCAGACCGAGAAGCACCATCGACCCCAGGAGGACGAGGAGGGATGGAAATAGTGCCACCAGGATCGTGTAGTTGAGCAGGTCGAGCGCCCACATGCCGCGCGTTATCTGGCGCACGGTCGAGCCCGCGAAGGAATTGGCATGCCGATGGGTCGAGAACCGCTGTACCCGCATGAACGCGTTGCGCACGACGTCCGACATGGTTGTCAGCGTGAATGGCACGATCGCTTGCAACGCCGCAAGTCGTAGAACGATTGACAGCAGGCCAAGCGCGAGGATCCCGCAGAAGGCGAGTAGTGCCGCATTTCGCGCGGCCGGGTCGAACGGACCTGATGCTAGCGCATTGACCAGGTGGCCGGAATAGAGCGGCATTAAAAGATCGGCGACTGCTGCGCCAAACAAGCCGATGAGGATGATGGTGGCGCGAACAGGCTGCTTCACCCAATGCTGCAACAGAAACGGGATCACCACGAGCATCGCGACGGTTCGTTTGTCATTTTGAATAATCATTGCGCAGCCCGGCTGCGCTCAAACCGCAAGCCCTCTCGATCCGAATTGACGTTCGAAAATACAAGAGGCGAATGCACCCCGGGGCGAACATCACTTGCTTTCTCAGTTGCGAGACTCAGCCTCAATTCCGATCGACGCATCCAAATACTCGACAAGAAGCGTGGGCGGAACTCAGCCATTCGCGAATAATAAACACCGCGCAACTCTCGCCACCTCGGGAGTAAAGTCGCTGCTGGTTGAAGCATCATGCGCGATGTTGAAAAAGCGGGCGCATCGGCGCATTGATCTGAATGCGGATCCCCGGGGGACGCCGCCGCGCCGGCGGAACTGTTTGCCACCAATCTGGCCATCTTGCAGATCACACAGCGGTCACGCCATAGAATAATGTCCCGCTTTGGACTGCTGAACACTGCGCTGCCATAGCGACCGCCGACGTGCATCCTGACACGCGCAGAACTGGCGCAAGTGCTTGGAAGGCGCGCAAGTGCTCCTGCGAAAAGATAGAACTCCAAATCGCATCCTGGCCAAACAGTTTCGTTATCTTTGAAGGCAGGCCGACAGTTCGGAAGTCGCATAGTTACGCTCGTCCATTCCAGTGACATGTATTTACCCGCAGCATACGTGGCGACCGGTCGAAATGGCCTGATGCTGAATGGCTTGTCGCTGTGTGTGGTTTTCAATCTGGCTCTGGACCCTGCATGATTTGGGCCAGGCGAGCGACGAGCGCCCCCTTTATTTTTTTCTGCTAACTGTCGTGCTCACGACAGCTAGACGAGTTCAACACACGCGGCACGTCGGCTTTCTAACAAACTTGCGGGGCGCGCCTCCACCAATGTCGAAGGCTGGTCTGGTACACCAGTAAGCGTAGTAACACCTGCGCCAATCTCGAAAACCAGGCCAGCCACTACCGCACGAAAATTGCCAGTGCAAAATGGCAGCGTTCAGAGAGCGATTTTCAGTCCGCAGTTGCAACAAAACGCTGGAACTCTCAACGGCTTTGGCGGCGCTCCCGGAGCGGCTTGAACTGCGACTTTGCTGGCCCGCGGCATTCTGGTGGCGACGGCATTGGCCGTCGCAGGGCCGAGCTGAGCTCGCACATCTACTTGAGCTGCGCGTGTAGCGAGACCTGATCGAGTTCGCCTTCCCACCAGGACACAAATACCATGAACTTGTCGATCTAGACTACGATGGCAATGCCAGGGACGAGTTCAGGACTGACCACAGTCAAGGTCGCGGCCAGGGTGACGAAGCCCGCGCCGGTGACACCGCTTGCGCCCTTCGAGGTGAGCATCGCCACAACGAGTATCGTGAGCTGCTGGCTGAAGTTGAGATCGACCCCGAGCGCTTGCGCGATGAACAAGGTCGCCAACGTCATGTAAATGTTGGTCCCATCCAAATTGAAAGAGTATCCTGTCGGCACCACTAGGCCCACGACCGGCTTGGAACAGCCCAGCCGTTCCAGTTTTTCCATCAACTGCGGCAGCGCGCTTTCGGACGGCGATGTTCCGAGCACGATCAGCAGCTCATCCTTGATGTAGACGATGAACTTTAGAATAGAAAAACCTACCAAGCGCGCGATCAGGCCCAGCACAATGATCACAAAGAGCCCGGCTGTCACATAAAACAGGGCGACCAATCCGAGGAGTTTACCGAGCGCGGACGGTCCGAATTCGCCGATAGTGTAGGCCATGGCGCCGAACGCCCCGATTGGGGCTGCCTTCATTACGATCCTAATGACTCCAAACACCGCTTGCGCAGCATCGTCGACCAGACCGCGCATCCGCTCACCCACCTCCCCAAGCCCCATCAGCGAGAACCCGAATAGGATGGCAAACAGTAGCACCTGGAGCACGTCACCTCGGGCCAAAGCGCCAACTACACTATCCGGAATGATATTGAGGAGGAAATCGACCGTCTTCTGCGCTTCCGCCGTCTTGACGTAGTTGGCTACGGCCGCGGCATCCCCCTTGGGAGCGAGCCCATGACCGACCTGAGCGAGATTGCCCATCAAAAGACCCAGGATGAGCGCGAAGGTTGATACGATCTCGAAGTAAAGTAGCGCTTTGACGCCGACTCGGCCGACCTTTCGTGCATCCTGAACATGCGAAATTCCGGAGACAACAGTGCAGAAGATGATCGGCGCGATCACCATCTTGATCAGCTTGATGAACCCATCACCAAGCGCTTTGACCCAGCTACTCGTCCCCACAGCGGGCCATAGCCAGCCAACGAGAATGCCAATCAGGATCGCTATGAGCACCTGGACGTAAAGCACTTTGTACCAGGGCCCAGATTTCCGGGACAGGGCGGCCGGTTTGACAGAGCGGCGCTGGCGCTGATTGTACATCATGCTCGACCTGGCGCCGTGCTCGCAAAGAGGGCGCTCAATGAAGGTACGGCTTCGCTCAGTGTTCCTTCACTGGGGGGCGCAGGGGAATCTGACGGCTCCGAACAGCACAGTCCAGAGCCACGGACTGGCGCCTCTCCCGAATCGGCTTGCCGTCCAAGCGGAACGAAGTTCTGAACCGCTTCCGACAGCAGCGATAGAACGTTGAGAAAGCTTCCTTGAGAGCTGGAAAGCATCAGCGTCACCACCCATTTCTATCTTGTTGGTTGTTCGAAGATGCCATTCCGCATCTCCTAGGACGCCAATCTTAGCAGCCGGCGACCACTCTTCACTTGAGCAGGCACTCTCGCCCCCCATCGCGTGGGAGCGATCAACCTTGAGGAAACACTCGCCATAAGAACTCATGGTGGTGCGGCCTCGCCTGCGTTCACCGGCTCGCGCCTCCTGTCCTCACTTCATGTGAATGCCCCGACATTCCCAAGAGGCTTCGATTTGATCGCAAAACCACGAGGCCGCAAAGACATGCCAAGCAGCATTGCTCACGCTGCCTCCCTGGGCGATCTCGGTTCCGGTTTTTCGAGAGCCGTGTTTTGCGGGGCTGAACAGCACTCCTCGTAAGAGAGCTTCTCACTCCTGTAGCTCGCCAAAGCCTGGAGAGAGCGCTGCACGACGTCCCGTTTCGCTAGATCCGAGGCAGGCGCTGCATCCAGCCACTTCAGCGCCACCTCGACCAATTCGATCGCGCGGTCCCTCTTACCGGTCTCGTAATAGTACTGAGCGACCGCCCCGTACGACAGGAACTTCGCGCCGTCGCTGCCTCGGGGCGGATTCGCAGCGTAACGCAAGGCCTTCGCCGTGTTGCTCTTCTGTGCAAGGTGATCAAGCTTGGCCTCAAACCACTGCTTCAAGGCTGCAGCCGGAGGTCGGGCATGCGCCTGCCAGCACGGCGCTCGGCATCCGATCGGCCGCGCAGCGCTTTCTCGACCGCGTAAAGCTGGGCGATGCGCTCAAGAGCCTCGCGGGCAACCGGAGCTGCCGCCGGAGCGGCCTCGCGCTCGATCTTCACAAACTGGCGCCTCAGATGCGACCAGCAGGAAGGGTGCGGAGGGCTTGGCGAAGTGGACGCGGGGGGTGTTGAAGAACCGCGACAGCGCTGATTCACTCCATGTGAAGGTGAGTCGCGAGGATCGGCGGCGATGCTGGGATGCAAGGAACACGGGCAGCTCGAACTGTTCATCACCGGCTCGCTACCCAGCTTGTCCCCGACGATCACATCCTCGGCCAAGGTCGATCGGGTGCTGGATCTCTCCTGGCTTCGGGGCGAAGTGGCGGGCCTCTACTGCAACGACAACGGCCGCGCCGGGGATTGATCCGGAGGCTGCGCTTTCGGCTGGGTTTCTCCTGGGCGTCGTTCACGATCGGCGCCTCTTGCGGGAGGCCCAGGTCAACATCGCGATCCGGTGGTTCATCGGCTACGACCTTCACGAGGTTCTGCCTGACCATTCTTCCCTAAACCGCATACGCCAGCGTTGGGGCGCTGATCGTTTCCGCCGCATCTTCGAACGAACCGTTCAAGCCTGCCTCGTGGCGAAGATCGCCACTGAGATCGTGCACGTCGACGCCTCCCTGATCCGCGCCAATGTCTCCTGGGAGAGTCTGGCGGTGAGGCACGTCGCGGCCGTGGAAGCGACGAACGCTCCCGAGTTCGACGACACCGCGAAGAGCGCCCGCCAAACAGGTAAATTCAAGAAGGTCTGCACCACCGATCCCGAGGCTACGATGGCGACGAACGGCCGTAATCGCCGGCTCGAGCCGGCTTATAAGCAGCACGCCGCGGTGGACGACAGGCGCGGCGTCATGCTCGATGTGGAGGTCACCACCGGGAGTTGAACGAGGGCCAGCACATCGTCGAGCAGGTGGACCGGACGGCTGAGAGGACCGGCAGAGCGGTGACCACGGTCATCGCCGACGCGGGCTACGCCTACGGCAAGGTCTATGGCGTCATGGAAGAGCGGAACATCCATGCCGTGATCCCTGCCAAGGCCGAGCCGATCCGCTCGCCGGTCCCACTCCGTCGCTTCCGGTACGACACCCAGAACGACATCCTGAAGTGCCCCAGAGGCAAGGTCCTGCGGCCGCAGCGTTCGACCAAGCACGGCCGCTTCTTCTACTCGAAAGCCAAGGACTGCAGCCGTTGCTCGATGGCGAACCTATGCCTCTCTGCCCGTCGGAGGAACAAGGCTGTCGTGGTGAGCGACCATCATCCTGCGCTTCTGCGAGCGCGTCGCCGACGGGAGAACTGGTCAGCCGAGGACAGGCAACTCTACCGGCGACATCTCTGAAGGATACCACGGCGAGGCAAAGACTTGGCATGGACTCGCGCGCGCAATCCGACGCGGTCTTCAGAACATGCGGATCCGGGCGTTCCTGACCGCCCCGGCCGTCAACCTGAAGAGGCTGGCGTTCGCTCTTTTGCGCTTTCTCCAGATTGTCGCCGCCTCTTTCGTATTGCCCGACGATCATCGCCATCTCGCCGCCGCCTGATCCGCGGCCGCTATCGGCGTTTGGCTCAAAGTGGTTCTTCAAAGGCCCCACGCGGCAACGCTGCCAGCTGGCATTGAGCACCTTGGCCACGGTGGCCCTGATGCCTTCGTGGGCGTCGGACACGACCAGCTTGACGCCGCGCAGGCCGCGGCGGGCGAGCTTGCGCAGGAACGCCGTCCAGAACGTCTCGGCCTCGGAAAGGCCGATGTCCATGCCGAGGACCTCGCGTCGGCCGTCGCTATTGACGCCGACCGCGCCAATCACCGCGACTGAGAGATGCGGCCATTCTGGCGCACCTTCACGTAGGTGGCGTCGATCCACAGATACGGCCAGTCGCCCTCGATCGGACGGGCGAGGAAGGCCTTCACCTTGTCATCGATCTCGCCGCACAGCCGGCTGACCTGGCTCTTGGAGATGCCGGTCATGCCCATGGCCTGGACGAGGTCGTCCACCGAGCGGGTCGAGACGCCCTGCACATAGGCTTCCTGAACCACGGCGGTGAGCGCCTTCTCGGCCATGCGTCGCTGCTCCAGGAAGCCCGGGAAGTAGGAGCCCTTGCGCAGCTTGGGAATGCGCAGCTCAACCGCGCCGGCGCGGGTCTCCCAGATCCGGTCGCGGTAGCCGTTGCGCTGGGCCAGGCGTCGGGGCTCTTCTCGCCGTAGGCCGCCCCGGTCTGGCCTTCCACTTCCAGCTCCATCAGGCGCTGGGCGGCAAAGCCGATCATCTCGCGCAGCAGATCGGCGTCTGGGGTCTTCTCTACGAGCGTGCGCAGGTTCATCATGTCATCGGTCATCGGTGGTTCCTCGGTTGCGTTGGCGTGTCGCAACCCGGTCCTACCGGAGAACTGCCGGTGACCACCGCAAAGCCGCCCGCCCGCTACGGCGCTATTTGGGGGTGAGCGTCCGGGCGGCTTTGCTCTACCGAGCTACACCACCACCGGGGACACGACCTGCTGCAGAACGCCTATCGGCGCTGCGAACCTCTGCGAGGGCGCGATGAAGCTCTGCGGCCGTCGTGATCGTTTTCATTGCGCTTTACATCAGGTTGGATTGGAGAGTGCCCAGTTCGCGACGTCGCGCGAGCCCTTCAGGAACCAGATAGGATTCTTGCGATGTCGGGAATTCACCGTTGCGGACATCGGCTGCCCAACGCGACAGGGCCTCCTGCAACAACTGGAAACCATTCGCATAGCCGCGAACAGCAACGACGTTCCGTCTCCCAGCACATCGTGAAAGATGAGCACTTGGCCTGAGCACGGCGCAAGCGAGGGGGTTTGCTGTATATGAACTTGAATGAAAGAATGTCCGTTTAATAGTGTGCGTTGGAAATATCCCCCGGCGCGATATCACCGGGTGCGCAAGCGTCCCTCCCGTGAGGTCTTGGAACAGCAGGCGACATCCGGGTGACATTGGCCTGCTCGCAGGCGAATAATGTTCCAGTGCGGCCCCAGGGCCGCGCAGCTCAATCGGCCGATATCTCGACTTCTATAACAGCAGGCGTCCCAATCGAGGCTTGACGGCACCACGCCGCATCAAGCCTACTTCACCCCGCTGCCACTCCGCATGGCAGCCTAACCCCGGCAGAGGCTCCAGCTATCGACGCGTAAACTCTGTTCCGACAACCGGGACCAGCTCTGTCTGCCGAACCGATCAAAGATGCCGCCGAGGGCGCCGCTCGACGCGCAGGCATCACCCGCCGGCTGGCATCGACGGGCGGGGCCTCATCGAGAAGCGGGGCTTCCTACTTGTGGGGGATTACAGAAGGCGTACATCGCTGGCATAGCGGCTGGTCTACAAGACGCACGCCACCGCGAGCCTTCTGGAAGTCGAAACTGTGTTGCTTCTCAACCATAGTGACCTTGCCCCCAGGTTTTATCCAGTCCTGAGTTCGCCCGTGCTTGGTGAAGTGCTCCCCAAAACTAGGCCAGCTGATGCTGGAATTTTCCGGGGTTTAGCTCATGCCGGCGGGGGCGCCGATGAGCCATTCAACAGCGATATCGGCGCCTTGTTGCCGATCGCGCTATGGGGCCGGACTTCGTTGTAGTCTCTACGCCAATCCTCCATTTTCTGCCGGGCGTCGCCAAGGCTCAGGAACCAGTGCATGTTCAGGCATTCGGTTCTGAACTTGCCGTTGAAGGATTCGATGAAGCTATTGTCCGTCGGCTTGCCGGGACGTGAGAAGTCGAGCACAACGCCTCTTTGATAAGCCCAGATGTCGAGATCGCGGGAGATGAACTCCGATCCCTGATCCACACGAATGCTCTTCGGGTAACCGACGGTTTTGCAGATGCGCTCCAGAGTCAGCACAACGTCCTCGCCTCGATAGCTGAACCGCGGATCGACCGCCGGCGAGAAGCGGCTGAAGATGTCGACAATCGTCAGTACGCGGAGTTTGCGGCCGGTGGCCAGCTGGTCGTGAACGAACTCCATGGCCCAGGTCTCGTTGATCTGTTTGGCATCGGTTCGATCTTCTCGCAGCTTGGCCTTGACGCGGCGCTTGGGCGTTTTGTTGCGTAATTGCAGGCTCAATTCCCGGTACAGGCGATAGACCCGTTTGACGTTAACGGCCCAGCCCTCCCGTTGCAGCAGCACATGAATGCGCCGATAGCCGTATCTCACCCGCGTCGCGCAGATGTCCTTGATCCGGTGTTTGAGAGCGGCCTGGTCGCCGCGCTTCGACTTGTAGACGTAAAGAGCGCGATCAACCCGAAGCGTGGAGCAGGCCCGCCTGACTGACACCTTCCAGTCACTTCGCACCTTGTCGACAAGCTCGCGCTTGCGGCCAGGCCTCAGAGCTTTTTTGAGAGCACATCCTGAAGCATGGCCTTGTCCAACGACAGGTCGGCGACAATCCGCTTCAGCTTCCCGTTCTCTTCCTCAAGCTGACGCAGCCGCTTCATCTCCGAGGGCATCAAGCCTGCATACTTCTTCCGCCAGTTGTAGAAGGTTGCCTCGCTGATCCCGGCCTTGCGGCAGACCTCGGCCACCGCCGAGCCGTCTTCAGCCTGCTTCAGCACGAATGCAATCTGCGCCTCTGAAAACTTCGATGCCTTCATGGAATTATCCTCTCCCCCTCAGGGGATCATAAGTGGAAAATTCCAGTTCAAACTGGCCTAATTTGGCGGGGGCACGTCATTGGATTTGCCCGGTTGGGCGGTGGCAGCGACGGGAGCTGGCGCGGAGCCTTCGGCATAGCGCAGCGCCAGATCCCGGCGCGGGTGGCAGATCATCGCGAACTCGGACGGGGTTCTCCATCCGAGCTGCGAGTGTGTTCTTGTGTCGTTGTAATCGGCTCGCCAACATCCAAGTATGACGCGGGCTTGTGCCAGTGACGTGAACAACGTCTCGTTCAACAGCTCATCCCGCAGCCGGCCGTTGAAGCTCTCGATGAAGGCGTTCTGCATGGGTTTGCCCGGCGCGATGTAGTGCCATTCGACACGGCTTTGGTCGGCCCACACCAGGATGGCGTTGCTTGTGAGTTCGCTGCCGTTATCGCTGACCACCATCCTGGGCTTGCCGCGCTCGATCATCAGCCGGTCCAGTTCCCGCGCCACGCGAATGCCGGAGAGCGAGGTGTCGGCCACCAGCGCCAGGCACTCGCGGGTACAATCATCGGCGACGGTCAGGATCCGGAAGCGGCGGCCGCAGGTCAGTTGGTCCGACACAAAGTCGAGCGACCACCGGTCGTTCGGTGTCATCGGAACCAGCATCGGCGCCCTGGTCCCGATCGCCCGCTTGCGGCCACCACGGCGGCGCACCGATAGCTTCTCTTCCCGATAGAGCCGGAAGAGCTTTTTATGGTTGATCAGAGCCCTCCCGCCTGAGCAGAACATGCAGCCGCCGAAGCCGAAGCGGCGGCGCTCCTGAGCGATCGCCCTCATGCGTTCGCGAAGGCTGGTATCGTCAGCCTGCGTCGTCTGGTATCTCATGGTCATGCGGCAGCAGCCGATGGCTTTACACGCCCGCCGTTCGCTCATCCCATGGGCATCCACCAGATGAGCGACAGCTTTCCGCTTCCCCGCGGGCGTCACCACTAATGGGATGACCCGCCCCGTCCTCTCAGTCAGACTGAGTTGGCTTTTGAAAGGAGGAAGCAATGAGGACACGGAACAAGCCCAGGCCGGCAACGGTGTTTGGGATCGACATTGGCAAGAACCTTTTCCACGTCGTTGGGCTCGACGCCGCCGGAATGCCGATCCAGAAGGCGACCTTTCGGCGCGATACGCTCTTGCAGTTCTTCGAACGTGCAGGACCGGCTTTGGTGGGGATGGAGGCCTGCTCCGGCTCGCAATGGTTGGCCCGCAAGATCGCCGCCATGGGGCACACCGTTCGCATTATCCCAGCTCAATTCGTGAAGCCATATGTGAAGTCCAACAAAAATGACATCATCGATGCCGCGGCGATCGCCGAAGCCGTGACGAGACCAACGATGCGCTTCGTCGAGCTAAGGTCGCCTGAGCACATTGACCTGCAAGCGCTGCATCGTGTTCGCGATCGGATGATGCCGCAACGGACGTGCCTCATCAATCAGATGCGCGCTTTTTGCCTGGAATATGGGATCGCTATTCACCAGGGCGCCGGCAAGTTCAAGGCTGATCTGCCGAGGGTTTTGGCCGATCAGTCGAATGATCTAACCTCGGCGATGCGTCGCATTCTTGCATCTACATTTGACGAGCTGCGGCAGCTGGAGCTGCGGATTGCCGAGGTCAACCGCGAGATTGAGGCAATTGCCTCTCAAAGCGATACCGCACGTCGATTGATGACCATCCCGGGCATTGGTCCGCTGGCCGCGACGGCGCTTTTGGCAGCAGCTGGATCTGCCCGCCAGTTCAAAAAGGCCCGCGATATGGCAGCTCGGCTAGGTCTTGTCCCGAGAGAATATTCTACGGGAGGCAAAACGAAGCTGCTGGGGATAAGCAAGCGCGGCAATCGATATCTGCGCCGGATGATCATCCATGGCGCCCGTTCCTGCGTGACTCATCTTGATCGCTCGCGATACCGCCTTGGCGCGTGGCTAGATGGACTTCAGGCACGCATGCACACTAACAAGGTCACCGTCGCCTTGGCGGCCAAGATTGCGCGGATCGCATGGGTGGTGATGACCAAGCCCGGCGCAAGCTATGAACGGCGGGATCCGGCCTTTAGCTGATCCCGTTTGTTCCAGACTGCGAGGTTCGTGAAGGTGATGACGAAACAGTCGATCGGCGCGCCGTAAACCCTGTGCAAAAAAGCGGGCTTCGAGCCCGAACCATTTATCTGGGAACGGCACCCGCGGATCTCATCATGGCCTGTCCGCAACAGCGGCCCACTTGCAAGAGGCCGGATACATTTGTGCAGACTGCATCGTCCTCATTAAACGACCTTGCACGGGCGGGGCGGGTCATACATTCTTTCCCACGAGATCCTTCAGCGCCGCATTGTCCAACATGGCGTCTGCCAGAAGCCGCTTCAGCTTCGTGTTCTCGTCTTCCAGCGACCGCAGTCGCTTGGCCTCCGATAGGTCCATCCCGCCGAACCTGGCCTTCCATTTGTAGATGCTGGCATCGCTGACACCATGCTTCCGGCAGAGATCGGCGACCGGAACCCCCGCTTCGTGCTCCTTCAAAATCCCGATGATCTGTTCTTCCGTAAACCGCTTGCGCTTCATGCTCTGGTCCTCGGCTGGGCCAGAACGAACTTCAAACTGGATTAAGCTCAAGGGGCAAGGTCAATAGCATTGGGCACCGCGCGATGTCTCGGATGCTAATTTGCTAAGTTGTGAAGCCGCGCGCGCAGTGGTGATGCAGAGGTACACGGCCGAACACCGAGGGTGCAAGTGACCCTCGTCTTTTCGAGCAGCTCGTAGGTGAGTCTCCAGCGATAGTAGCCGCGAAAAATCATGGAAAATCGAGCCGCTCGTGATCGGCGGCAATTCGGCCGACCGCAGCCGCAGGGAGGCAGGCTGACAAAGAGCGGCTGCGCAGGTCTCCAGCGGTTGATACTTGGTTGAGCGCTGCTGCACTATTTCTGCCCTAATCAAGGCTGGACGCACATTTTCGGCATAAAAGGGTTGGCTTGCTGCCTCGCCGCCCGAAGGCCCATGCCACCGATCAACGTCCCCTAGCGTCAGGCCGCGCTGCGAGAAAACGTCATTCACGTCCAGGATCTTGGAAAGACTCGTGATGCCTGACGAGTCCGATCTGTACCGTTGTCTTGGGTGGCCAGCGCCTCCTCGGCCCTGGCCTGGGGGCAGCCGGGTCATCGCTCATCGCGGAACTGGAGCAGCGGCACCTCAGTCCTGCCGCACAAGCTCAGCTGAGGTGCTGATCGGGAGACCTCTCTGGCCGCGATCAATTGAGGCCATGACTACAAATGCACCGCGGAAGGAAAGAACACAACCGGTGGCATTTCGTCGATAGCGACGTTGAGCGCTTGACTTACGATGCGGAATGATTGCAAGGGCGCGTAAAACTATGCGCTTGCAGAGAAGCTCATTCTTTAGCGAAGCTCGCGCACGATTTCTGCTGTAAGTGCGCATTCTTCGAAGGATTCGATACACGAAACCTAGGTACTGTCTGTGAAATGATCGATCTAATACACATTCGAGCTAGAAACGCTGAGCCCTGTGGGGTGGCGTTCGCTGAGGCTGCCGGATTTAGCGACTTCGACGAGAGTAGGTGTTGTGGTCGTATCGGGGACTATCAGGGCGGGCCGATCGCCTTAACTCCATGGTCGGCGAACTGGACTGCATCTCAGCCCTTCTGCAACTGCAGAGCCGTGTTTCAGCGAGCGCGCGGTGTCGCACCCGTGGTTGTTGCTGCTACACCATGGGCGACGAAGCTGAACGGTCTCACCATGGTGGGAGACCTTTGGAGGGTGTGTGTGCAGCTCCGTGATAAGCCCGATGCGATGGGCGTCTCTCGAATGAGGACAATCCTGTACGGAATGCATTTAGACTGGAGAGAAGCTAATGTCTGATGATAGTGGCAAGAAACATGATGATCAGTCCTATACCCGTGGATGGTCGCTTCAGGGCCGGGTCGCCCTGGTGACCGGAGCTACAGGTGGGCTAGGCAAGGCGATCGTAGCCGAACTGCGCGAACGCGGAGCAGAGGTGTATGGCGTGGACGTGGTCGGGGACGACACATTCCACGCAGATCTCTCCACTGCGGACGGCAATCGTGATATGGTGTCCTACGTTATTGGGAAGGCGGGACGTCTCGACATCCTTGTGCTCAATGCTGGAAGCCAGTTCTCGGCACCACTCGATCAATTTCCAGACGCAGAATGGAACCGCCTTCGAGCTGTAATGCTGGACGGCCCCTTCTTCGCCTTGAAGGCTGCTTGGCCAGCTCTGACGAAATCCCCTAGTGGTCGCGTTGTGGTCACAGCTTCGCCTTTGAGCCACGGAGGCGCATCCAACAAAGCGGCCTACACTGCCGCCAAGCATGGAGTTCTCGGCCTGCTTCGCGTTGCTGCGTTGGAAGGCGCCAAGCACGGGCTTACCGTAAATGGTGTAGCGCCGGGGTGGATGGATACTGCCATGATGCAGGGGCAATTGCAGGAGCAGGCGGCAAAGCGAGGCATAAGCACCGAGGAGGTCGTCGCGCTCTTTCGTGCCGAACAACCAGGCAATCGTCTTATCGATGTGCGCGAGGTCGCAGCAACGATTGGCTTTCTCGTGAGCCCCCTGGCGTCCGCAGTTAACGGAGCTTGCATACCCGTCGATCTCGGTGCGAGTGCGCGCTAGCACGCCCTTTGGTTTGTGCGATCAGCCGCGTTTTCTGATCGCGCTCGGCTTCGGAGATGTGGACCGTATGAGATACGATTCACGCCGGACGGCCCATCCATGGTTCTATTCGAGCAGGATCGCTCCGATGAGGCAAACGATGGCGTCCTGATTGGGGAAGATGCCGACCACCTCGGTGCGCGGCTTGATCTCGCCGTCAAGGCGCCCGATCGGCTTGGTGGGGTGCAGCTTGGTCCGATGCTGCGGCGGGAAGGTGATGTAGGCGAGCACGTCGGCCGCGCCTCGTCGAGAAAGCCAGCAAGCTTGGGCAGCTTGGGGCGAGGCTGGTCGGCGAGCCACCGCCACTGTGTTCGCGCGGCCTCGGCATGGTCCTGGGCGATCCCATTCGTACTTCAGCGGATTGGGGAGAGCCGGCGCATGGGTTCGTCGAAGCCGATCTTGTTGCCATTAGCGATCCTTCGGCGCGCGGCAGTTTCGTCCACACGCTCGTTCTCACGGACATCACGACCGGCTGGACGGAATGCGCACCACTTCTGGCGCGTGAGCAGAAGCGTTGAGCACGGTTCTGACTGAACTTCGTAAACAGACGGCGCCTGCCCATGTCCTCCTGATTCGCAATCGGCCGGTGGCCAGAGAAGTAGCGATGTGACGCATAGATGGCGAGCGTATACCTGATCAATTTCGATGGGGACTAGCGGTCCGAGTTCGAGGACAACGTGCTGGGCACCGCCGGGCTCGATGAGCATCCTGAACGTCTGTCGGCCAGCGCTACCAAAGCGTTCTATCTGTTGAACAGATGCCCCCCGCTCGGCATCATCTGCCTAGAGGGGGGTCAGCAGTATCGATACGCGAACTCGCCGGCGCGGAATCACACGGGCGGAAATGCAGCTAGTTTGATCTGATCGACGACCTGCAAGGCGGAGTCAACGCTGTGCGATCCTCGCTGCAGCGCGTCCCGAATGTCTCTTCCGCTCAGCAAAATTAGCAGGTGTTCCGATCATACTGAATTACTTTGGCGAGTTCAGTCATTGTAGGAAGAGCGTCCTTCAGCGCGGTTGCATAGCGTTCGACACCCTCTTCGATTTCACCACGCGAAATTGAGAGTGGCGGCGAAAACGAGTTGACCGCGATAAAGGGCAAGGATCGTGTCACTACGCCTCTTTGCATGGCGTGCTTTGCTGCCACACGGTGAGGGTCTGAACCTTGTGCGAACGGCCGTCGCGTTACCCTATCGGCAACGAATTCGACCCCAATCATAAGTCCCATGCCCCTGACGTCACCAACGAACGGGTGTTCAGCAAGGTGCTCTTGCAGAAGTTTCAGCATGTACGGCCCGTCGCTATCGCATTTCTCCACCAATCCTTCTCGCTCAATGATGTCGATGTTCGCCATCGCCACGGCGCTGCCGACCGGATGGCCGGAATAGGTGAAGCCGTGCATGAACGCGCCCGTCCTTGGCGATGCGTCTTCCAGGACCTTCCAGATCCGCTCCGAAACTGCTGTGGCTGAGACTGGAAAATAAGCGCTCGTAATTCCCTTTGCCATGTTCACGATGTCAGGCTTGAGACCAAATGTGCCAGTCCCGAACCAGGCGCCCGTACGACCGAAGCCAGTGATGACCTCGTCAACAATGAGCAGGATGTCGTGCTGGTTCAGCAGCTCTTGGACTTTTGCGTAATAGTCCGTCGAAGGGATCAACACGCCACCGGTCCCCATCACGGGCTCGGCAATGAAGGCCGCGATGGTCTCTGGTCCCTCCCGCTCGATCATGGCCGAAAGGTCGGCGATGATGCGCTCGTAGAACTGCAGTTCGCTCTCCCCGTCGTGAGCGAAACGGTAATAGTGCGGGCACGACGTATGTAGAACGCCCTCGATTGGCATGTCAAAGGCTGTATGATACGCGGGAATGCCAGTGAGGCTACCGCTTGCGAACGAGACACCATGATAGGCGCCAAGGCGCGAGATAATCTTCTTCTTCTTGGGCCTGCCCCGCAGGTTGTTGTAATATCGCACAAGCTTAAACGCCGTATCATTAGCGTCCGATCCAGATGAGCCGAACGCAATGCGCGCCAGGTGCGGCGCCCCTGCCGTTTCGCGGAGCAGTGATAGCACGCGATCGGCCAGCCTTATTGTTGGCTCGTTTGAAGCCGTGCCAAACATGTGAGAGTAGCTAAGCTCTTGCATCGCCTTTGACGCAGCGGCGGCGATCTCGCGACGCCCGTACCCAACATTGACGCACCAAAGTCCTGCGCCAAAATCGATCAAATCCATGCCTCGCCGGTCAGTCAGCCGAGCGCCCTGGCCGTGGGTGTAAATAATTGGCCCGTTCGTCTGCTGGTCGTAGATAGACGTCGCTGGATGAAACACGCTAAGCTTATCCATCTCTTCGAGAGAGAAATTCGCTTGTTCTTGAGTCATTCTTGGTTGCCTCTAGGAATGATTGTACCGAACGGAAGCGCTATCAGTGCCCGCTTTCGTTTGACGGAGCTCATGGGCTCGGCGCCTGCCGTGCGGCTAGCATCTTCAACAGGCGGCCGTCGCGCTCGGCCTCCAGTTCCGCGATGGACCGTCCATTCGCCTCCGCGAGAACGCCTTCGACAAGCCGTGCGCACAGATCAGCCGTAAGCCGTGGTGTGCCAAGTGCTGCCCAGCGCTCCTCCTGGCTCGGTCCGAGATGCCGGAGGTAGTGCTCTATACCGCCAGGGCCTCCGCCGAGGTGATAGGCCATATGCGCACCGGTAACCGACCAGCGTAGACCTGGGCCATGTACAAGCGCCGCGTCGACCGCGCCAACATCGGCGATGTTCTCGGCGACGATATTAACAGCCTCCCGCCAGAGCGCGGAAGCCAGCCGGTTGGCGATGTGCCCGACGGCGTCGCGCGAAAGCACGACCGGCTTACGACCGAGGCCCGCAAAGAATGAGACAGCGCTTTCGCGCACGTCTGCATCGGCAGCATAGATCTCCACCAGCGGCATGAGGTGCGGCGGATTGAATGGGTGCGCGGTAATGAACCGAGCGCTGCGGTTTAAGGCGGGCGAGAGCTGACTCCAAGTCAGGGACGAGGTACTGCTTGCAATAATTGCATCTGAGCGTGAAGCATCTTCGATGCGCGAATACAGCGCTGTTTTCATCGAAACCACTTCCGGGGCGTTTTCCTGAATCCAGAATGCGCCGGAAACCGCGGCTTCGGGCGTCTTTGCAATGCTGAAGGATCCGGCGGCCGAGCGAAGCTCCACAGGAGCGCAAATCTGCTCGCGTTTGCGAGCAATCACGTCCAGGACTGCTGAATGGGATTGTGGCGTAGGGTCCCAGGCCACAACATCATAGCCATAGGCTGTAAAAAGCGCCGCCCAACTCTGGCCGATGAGCCCGCAGCCCAACACTGCAACTGTGCCATTGCGCGCTGTCATGATCAGTGGTTCACCTCGCTCTACAGACAATCGGCCACGGCAACGGCAAGACAGTCGCCGAGGAGGAGAACGACCTCGACGGTGGTCCTCACGATGCCGCCCTCGGATCCATAGGCGTGCAGTTTCGTAGGGCTAGAATGTCCTCAAGTAGTTTTGCGCCCGCCAGCAAGTTCCCCTCGTCTCGGGGCGCGGCCACGATTTGGAGTCCGACCGGCAGGCCGGAACTGGTGAAGCCGCACGGCAGCGACAGCGCCGGACAACAGGCCAGCGTGATCGCTGAGGCAATGGTGAGCCAATCTACATAGTGGTCGAATGTCTTGCCGTTACACTCGGTGACATACCGATTGTCGATCGGAAAAGGTTCGACTACGGTCGCAGGAGACAACAGCAAATCGTATTCCTTGAAGAAGTCCACTGCGCGCGTCATCATCGCCAGCCGTTGTGTCTCGGCGCGCTCGATCTGTTCGACGGTGAGCTTCAAGCCTTCCTCAATATTCCAGATAACCTCTCGCTTGAGTAGATCACGGTGGCTGCGCAGCAGCCCAGCTTTGCTGACTGCGAAATCAAAAGCGCGCAGCACGTGGAAGCATTCCTGGGCTTCACGAAAGTCGGGATGCGCTTCCTCAACGATAACGCCCGCTTCGACCAATCGCGAAGCGGCCCGGCGTGTAATTGCGGCAACTTGGGGATTGACCGGAGTGATGCCGAAGTCGGGCGAATAGGCAACCCGTCGTGGCTTTTTGCCCGATCGGGCGGCCGAAAGGAACGAGTGCGGCAGCTTTGGAAGCGACAGCGGGTCTCCACGATGTTCACCGCTCATCGCGTCCAACATCAGCGCAACATCCTCCACATTGCGGGCCATGGGTCCCGGCACACCAAGGTTACGGTCGACCTTGAACTTCGGTGTGTGCGCAACCCGGCCGATGCTGGGCCGCAGGCCAACCACGCTGCAGAAGCTCGCCGGGTTCCGGAGCGACCCCCCCATATCGGACCCGTGCGCAAGCCACGCCATTCCAGTGGCAAGCGCGACTGCAGCGCCACCGGAGGAGCCGGCCGCCGAGCGCGACGGATTCCATGGATTGAGTGTTGGCCCGAAAACGTCGTTGAAAGTGTTCGCACCGGCTCCGAACTCGGAGGTGTTCGACCGGGCATAGACGAGCGCCCCGCTCTCTTCGAGCCGCTCGACAAGGATATCTGACCGCGCGGGGACGTAGTCCCTGAAGATCAGCGACCCTTGCGTATTGCGTACACCAGCGACGTCGGTGAGATCTTTGATCGGTACGGGCAGACCGGCGAGGAGACCGCGCTCGCTTACTGGCCGCTTCATCAACACCTCAGCGTTCTTCCGGGCGCGATCAAAACACAAGATTGGGAGTGCGTTAACCGCACCGTCAACCTCCGCAATCCGTGCTTCTAGTACACACAGGAGTTCGAGCGGCGATACTTCGCGGGTCGCCAACATTTGAACGACACTGCTGGCCGTATCACGGATTATCTGCTGCACTTTAGAAGCCCCTTCTACCTGCGACCGATCGAATTAAGAAACCGAAATCCAGACAGAAGGTGGTTCGGCGGCGCGTCCCTCGCCACCATTACTTCGACTGCTGACCTGGCAGCAGTTCTGGGCGCACCCATTCGTAAATCCTTGCAGTTGCGCTGTTAGTTGACCGCGGTTGCGGTGACACTACAGCTTCGTTGAGAAGGAATCCGCGCGGAACAAGCCATGCAACGCTCGCATGCTGCTGAGTTGTGCCCGTTGGCGCAGGACTTCCTCTTTGGCGGACCACTTCATTCAGCCAGTTCGGTTTATGATTCTGTTTCACCGAGGCCTTACGAGGGGCGGAGATCTCTTTTTGTATTAAATTGTTCGTGTCGGCTTGCCGAGCTCTCACTCGCCGCACGCTAGATGGCCCGTCTCGTTAAACAGGACCGTCATTGCGGGTTGCCGTTTGAGGGCATCTGCGCGTCCTCTCAACGTCGCGGATGCGCCGATAACCCCCCTTTTTGTTTCGCCAAATTCATGCGGAGCCCGCGAACGTTCAAGCTTAACCGGTCGGTGTCAGCCAAGCGCACGAAAGAGCTCGCGCGGCATAGTACCTGTTAAGCTCATATGCTAATGCGAGGCCGCCCAACGCGATTTCGCAGTATGTTAGGCTCTCAGCTCCTTGGTCATCCGTTCTCCAAGGGCCGAGCCCTCTTGCATCAAGGCCTTCCAGTCAATCGGCCTCTTCAGTGCTGCCCGATCCCGAGAATTAATAAGGATCTCCGCCGCGATATCACCTAGAGCCACGTCAGTCGTCGGTCCGTAGCGGAGCGCTTTCGGCACGGCGAGCATGCCTTGGTCGGAAAGAAGCTGATTGATGTACGCTAGTGCAGCCTCGTTGTTGCGTCCGCCCCGTACGATGTTCGTATAGGAAGTGACGGCGTAGATACCTTCTCGAGCGACAACCGTTTCCAACGGGGTTCCCGATTTCCGTGCCTCATATGCCCGACCCTCCCACAATGTACCGGCTTGCGCCTCACCCTGTGTAAAGGCCTGAAGTTGCGCGACAGAGCTGGGCGGTGTCGCAATAATGTTGTCCTTCGCCGCGGCTATAATTTTGAAGGCTGGATCCATGTTGGCTAATGAGCCACCATTGCCTTCGGCGAGAGCTAGCAAGACCATCCAGCCAGTATAGCCGTTGGCCGGCATTGTCGAAACCTTGCCCTTCAAGTCGGGCCGAGCGATATCCGAGAAGCCCGTGAGCGGGAGCTTGATGGTATTGGCGTTGTACACGGGCACAATCGAAGCAACGCTGAATGGCGCGCCATAATCGCCGAACTCACGATAGCCAGGAAGGACACGGGAAAGATTAGGGGCGTCTGACGGGCCAAAGCTCTCTAGAATGCCTCCCGCAATTGCTTGAGGCATGAGCGGGCTATCCGCCATAAAAAGATCAATATGGGGGGTGGCTTTGTTGGAAATAAGCTTGGCTAAGTCGACGGTGGGGCTCGAAGGGATATATTCGACCTTGAGGCCTGTACTTTCTTCGAGAGGTTTTGCCACGCCCTCAATCAGGGCCTTGTCGTACGTGCCTCCGTAGCCGTTGATTCTTAACGTAACGCCGGCAAATTTTTTCTGCTGAGCGTAGACTGCAGGCGATGAGAATGTCGCCAGAGCCGAGGCAGCACCGAGCGCTAGAAAGTCGCGTTTTTTCATAATTCTCTCCCATACAGTTGCTGGATTGCAAACTTGGCTGCAGTAAATGAGCGCCCAGAATCATCGTACTAGGGGTACAAATCGAATGGCTTCTGGATCAATGGAAATGTCGATCTGCTCACCTTGCTTTGGCTTTTGACCGACGGGAAATTGGGTATCCATGATCAGTTTGCATCCGTGCAGGCGAAGCTGGAGCCGGGTAAGGGAGCCATGATAGTCACTCGCCTCGATCGTCGCGCGATGTGCCGGCTGCCCCGGCAATTCATGCGCCTTCTTGACATTCTCCGGCCGAACGACGGCGGTGGCCTTTCCTGCGTGGCCAGAGATTAGCAAACACAATCCATCATCGGCTTTGAATTCGCCTCCCTCGAGGATCTGTCCATCCAACAGAGAGCATTGTCCGATAAACTCGGCCACGAATCGCGTGGCTGGAGCATCGTAAATCTCCTCTGGGCTACCGATCTGCTCCACCGCGCCCTTGTTCATGACGACGATACGGTCGGCTAGTGTGAGCGCCTCGTCTTGATCGTGGGTTACAAAAAGAGTGGTCGTTTCAAGGCTACGGATGAGGTGGTGGAGATCCTCACGTAGACGTACGCGAAGTTGCGCATCTAGATTGGAGAAGGGTTCGTCTAGCAGGAGAACCTTCGGCTGAAGCGCAAGCGCCCGGGCAAGCGCGACGCGTTGTTGTTGGCCTCCGGAAAGCTCACGCGGGTAGCGGCCGGCGAGATGCTGCAGCTCCACCCGGCTGAGCATGCCCTGAACGCGGTTCAGCCGTTCCTGCCTCTTCATGCCGATATTCACCAGCCCATACTCCACGTTTTTGGCCACAGTCATATGTGGAAAAAGAGCATAGTTTTGGAAGACAATGCCAACGTCGCGCCTATAGGCCGGAACGTGCGTCACACTTCGGCCGTCGATCAGGATATCTCCGCTCGTCGGCGAGACAAACCCAGCCAGCATCCGTAGGCTCGTCGTCTTGCCGCACCCGGACGGGCCGAGAAGACACACCAACTCGCCACGGCGGATTTCAAGCGAAAAGTCGGGTACAACCGTGATTGAGCCGTAGTCTTTCCTGATGTTTCGAAAGGAAACGACCGGTTCGCATTGGAGATCGGGCGCAAGTGCATCTTGAGCAAGTATTTGCATGTTACTTCCTAGACGACAGACCTTGGGCCCGAAATACGATCGGCGATCAAGATGGCCAGCAATGTGAAGACGATCACGACCGAGGATACGGCAGCCACGAGCGGGTCGACTGTTTGTTCAACATATGCCAATACCTGTACGGGAAGCGTGACATTACCTCCGGCGCCTAAGAAAACTGAGAGGTTCACATTTCCGAAGGAAGTAACAAACGCGAACACACCGGCGGAAATGATGCCAGGCACAAGAAGCGGGATCGTCACTGTCCTTAGAACGGTCACGGGCGTTGCACGCAGACTCATTGCGGCCTGCTCCAGATTTCTATCGAACAAAACCATACTCGCAGACAGCGTGCGGACTACGTAAGGCAGCGTCACGACCACGTGTCCGACGAGCAAGCCAAGGAAAGTTTGACTTATGCCAATCCAGACTTGCATTTGCATCAATCCCAAGCCGAGGACCACGGCTGGGATCAGCAGCGGAGAAAGCATGAAACCTCGTATGAGTCCTCGCCCCCGAAAGTTGTGTCGCTCGATCCCGAATGCCGCCGCGAAACCAAACAGAAGGGATAGCACTGTCGCGAGCGCGGCCACTTTCAGACTTAGAGTCAGCGAGTCGATGAAAAGTGAACTCTCCCAGAAAGCGTAATACCAACGGAGGGAGAAGCCAGTCGGCGGAAACCGCATCGCGTCGCCCGATGTAAAAGAAGTCGCGACGACGATAACCGCAGGAAGTATCAGCGTGAGGTATACACAGACGCGAAGAAACCTGCCGGCCCCCGCTAGAAGTCGATCCATAATATCATCGAACATGAAGGCCCCTCGTGAGAGGGCGGATGATGGTGGCATTCAGGGCTGCCATGAGTCCGAACCCTATAGCGAACAGAATGAAGGCCATCGCGGCTCCAAATGGCCAGTTCGATGTGCTGAGGATTTGATCATAAACAAAGCCCCCAATCATTTGCGCACGAGGTCCACCAACTAGCCGGGGAGTGACAAAAGCAGAAACGGCCATGACGAAGATCAGAGACAATCCGGCCATTATTCCTGGAGTTGAGAGAGGGATAATCACCTTTATGAACGTACGCGCGCGACTTGCACGCAGACTCGTCGACGCCTGCTCGAGAACGGGATCTATTTGCATGACGACATTCATGACCGAAAGGATCATGAATGGGAGGAATTGCTGAATTAGAACGACGACGACAGCTGTGCGATTGAACAATAGCTGCTGCGGACTAGAGATAATTCCCAACCACATTAGGATATTGTTCACCAACCCCTGTCGACCCAGGAGCACCAACCAGCCAAACACAACAATCACCAGACTTAAGGTGAGAGGTACGATCACCATCAGCATTCGCAGGCGACGCTGATGTGGGGGGTGGCGTGCGAGGGAATAACCGACAGGAAAACCAAGGACTAAGCATCCAAGACAAACAATGACTGCGTAGCTCACTGTTTCACCAAGCACTGATAGGTAGAGCGAGTTTCCGAAGAATTTCTCGTACTGAGCGAGAGAGTAGCCCTCCGCGCCCATTGTTGTGCTACCGGAAAAGAAGCTTATTCGCAGGACGATGCCAGCCGGAATAAGCAGAAAAGCGGTCAGGGTGAGCAATGCCGGCGCCAAGAATAGCATCCAGGTGTTTTTCTCAGTTTCCGATTCAGCTGTAGACGAGCTCATCGCTTTCACCGAAGAAGTTTGTTGACCCAGACTCGATCCGTCATCCGCCGGACGGGAAATCAGCAGGAAACTCTAGCGCGCTTCTTTGGAATCCCGTCTCCGTTTCCGATCGTCGAAAGGTAGCCCGAGGAGGCGATGGAAAGATGTAAACTTGTGCTGTTTGACGCATAATAACTGCGCGCAGTCGGGGAAGCGAGACGAATTTCAACATAAATTACACCCTGAGCGCCCGTTGGCTAGTGGTGCCCTACCCTGCAACGGGGCTCGAATGAAATTCACGGCCAATCACTGGACCTCTCGGTTCTCCGGGAGATGGCACGCGCGGGCCCCAGGGCGGAAAAGGTTTCGGCGAAGTGTTTGTACGTTTTGAAGCCGGACGCGGCCAGTTGCACATGGACTCGTGGCGCGGATCTGACCGTTTTAGACCCCGCGGGCTTCAAGTCCGCCATATGTCGCTACTGGTAAGCGGGCGACGCACTAACCAGCACCGCTCCGCGAGATCATCATGGGAATGGGTGCGGCATTGGCTATGCGCAATGCATCTGAGCGAAAGCGATCTGTATCCCTTGTTTGGTGCCTCCCTAACTCTTGTTTGACTCTTGTTTGAAATTCGGCTCCGCATGTCTGCATATGCACAAACGCTTCGTTTCACGGAGCACGGCTGTCGAACCACATGATGGACGGGACGCAGAAGACGGGCGCTCTGTTAGGCCGATCGACCAGAGAGTCCTTTATTGACCAAGGGCCGGCGATGGAAGAGAGAATGACCAAAGACCCGGCGTTACCAAGACCCTGAGGGGTCAGGAACGCTGAGCTTACGGGATGGCATCGCCTCCGGCGGCAACATCGACGCTCCGTCATGTTCGATTCGCACTTCAGTCACTGAGCAAGGGATGATGGCTCCTCCGACGCACTGATCCGTCGGCTGGCGCAACGGCCTCGAATGCTTCCGAAAAAGCGCGTTACATGGGAAATATTGCAGCTTTTCTGCGCCAGCCCGCTGCTCGTCGATGCGATCTCTCGATCTCAGTCTGCTATTGAAACGTGGCCTTCAGCTCGGTACAGCGGCAGATCACCATGGAAAAAATCGCGAACAGCTTGCTTTCCGCCACCGAACAGGACGCCATAATCGGGACGCGTCATGCAATGCATTGCGAGCCTGAGCTTTCAAACGATGAATGGAAGACACAGCAACGGATCCGTGACACTCTGAAGAGATTCGGACTGAACTGCCCCAAGACATTTCACAAGACCGGTCTTTACGTTGACATTCAGGGATTGGCCTCCGGGCCGCAGCGTTCCATCGCTATTCGCGGCGACATCGATGCATTGCCAATCCAGGAAGCTCGAGATGATTTGCGATATCGTTCGCAAGTTCCGGGCGTTATGCATGCCTGCGGACACGATATGCACGCGTCAATCGCATTGGGCACCGCCCTCGCATTCCATAGGATTCGCGCGAGTTTTTCTGGCAAGCTTCGCGTGTTTTTTCAGCCTGCTGAGGAGGCAGAGCCGCTCGGTGGCCGTTCAGTTGCCGAGGAAGGGTTACTCCGAGGGTTTGACGCTGCCGTCGGCTTTCACGTGAAAACTGATTTGCCCGCGGGAATGTATGGCGCACGCACTGGCGCAGTGACCAAGTCGGCCGACCAGTTTGAGCTCAAATTGATCGGGACCATGGCTCATGGGGCTAAGCCGCACGCCGGCGTGGACGCAATTGCGATGGCAGGGGCATTTATCAATGAAGTGCAAAAGATCGTATCGCGGGAGATGCCCTTCGAGGATGGAGCGATCATCACGATTGGTACGATCGCAGGAGGGGAGGCGACAAACATCATTTGCCCTTCCGTCTGCATGACCGGGACAATCAGAACGAGCGGTGCAGAGCGTAGAACGCTTCTGATTCAGCGCGTTCGAGAGATTGCCGAAGGCGTGGCGGCCATGCATCGAGGCAAAGCAGAATTTTCCTGCAAGCTTGGGGAGCCGCCTGTCATCAATGATGCTGAAATGGTCGAACGGTTTCGGCGGCTCGTCGTTGAAACGGTGGGCGAAGATAAGTTTTCTGACAAGAAGTCTCCGACCGCCGGCGGCGGCAGTGATGACTTCGGTTTCTATTCCGCCTGCGTGCCTTCGATCTATTTCTGGTTTGGCAGCGAGGAACGCGGCAATGAGTCTGGCGTGCACACGCCGACTTTCGGGGCGTCCGACAACTTGCTCGTTCCAACTACGGAACTCACGATCCGCTACTGCTTGGCAATGCTGAATTCGTGATGGCATCGGGTGTTCATTTCCACCACAAGCGAAGCACTCCGGCGGGATGGCGCTCTGCTCGACACGCCCGCGACGAATGGGAATTCCGCCGAGTGTTCCCGATCTGCTGCACTAACCTTATTGGCTGGTCACAACAAAGCTAGCACGACCAAGCCCTCACGGAAGGAGTTGAACCTATGGCCATGCCCAAGAGCTCGCAGGCGTTCCCCCGATCCGAATATCTGCGAAGATTAACTGAAGTAAAATTGGAAATGAAGCGGCGAGAGATCGACGCGCTGGTGGTTACGACACCCGCCAACATTACCTATCTTTCGGGTTACACATCAAAGTCGGGGTATGTGCCTCAAGGCCTACTCGTGTCTTTAGAAGACGAAGAGCCGACCTTCATTACACGTCGCATGGACGGACCAGCTGCAATTCATCAGATGTTCATCGATCGTAGCCGAGTGATTGGCTACCCGGAAGCGCTCATCGCCAACCCCGATCGGGATGGATACGATGCGATCATCGACTTCCTTTTGGACAAGGGTTTGGGCAATCGAGCGATCGGGCTCGAAGCGAAATTCTTGCCCTCCTTGACTATTGAGAAGTTCAGGCTCAGAGCGACCAAAGCGAGAATTGTCGATTGCACGAACGCGGTTACCTGGATTCGGGGTCTGAAGTCAGATCTCGAAATCGCAATGATGCGTGAAGCCGCCGCCATTAGTGACGCTGGGATGCTTAAAGCGAAAGAAGTCATTCGACCCGGACTGCGTGAAGCCGACGCAGCCGCAGAGATTATTGCAACGCTAGTACGTGGCGCCAATGGAAAGCCAGGAACGGATATCGCGAGCTTTTTCATGTGCTCGACGCCACGTACGTCTACATGCCACATTCGCTGGACCGAGGACATCTTCCGACAGGGATCGCAGATTAACCTCGAATTAAGCGGCGTGCGCCACGGCTATACTTCTCCGTTAATGCGTACCATGTCCATCGGCAGGCCGGCGGACCATCTACGGCGACTGCACGACGGAGAGGTGGCAGGTTTGGAGGCTGCCCTCGCAGCCGCCAAGACGGGTGGCACGTGCAGCGACATCGCAGTGGCCTTCAATGCCACGCTGAAGAAGCATGGTTTTGAGAAGGAATCGCGGTGTGGCTACGCAGTCGGCATCGACTGGACGGAGCCGACGGCGAGCCTGAAGGAAGGTGATATGACGGTTCTCCAGTCAAACATGACGTTTCATCTCATGCTCGGAAACTGGATCAATGAAGATGTCGGTTACGTGATCAGCGAAACTTTTCGCGTCACCGATACGGGCGGCGAATCATTCACCAAGTTGCCGCGTGAACTGTTCGAGATCAATTCCTAGGCAACGCCGTGCCGCGGGCCGAAATCGATCAACGCCCGCGAGCCTCGCATTACTATGCCCGAATGCATAGGCTGCGCCGTAGCGATTGCTCCGTCGGAGCTGGTCAGGTTACGGAGACGGAGCGATGGCGGGACGATCGCCCAGTGACATTGCATATTCGATGTCGTTGGCCCCTTGCGTCGTTGGATTGATGTCGTAGCTGGGTCATGGTCCCTTCCACGATCGCGAGCGCCTGTTGATGATGTCCAGATCGAGCGCCTCAACGTTTGCAGCGGGGTACGTACGAACCGCCCACCAGCCGATTGACCGAGGTTGCCACGACTACCGTCCCAGCGGGACATCGCTAGTCCGGCGGAGCCGGACCAGGAGTGAAAAATCGGATTATGCATCCATCGCTTGCCCAAGTGGAACGCGGTACTGTCGACTCAGATGCAGTGAGGATTGCGACGATCTTCCGGGCAATGGCGACTTTCGCTTTGTTCACGCCGATTCGCTTCCCGACCTTGATGCTCCAGGCATTGAGGCAAGACCATTTCTTCGTTCAGTACAGCAGAACGGTTGCGGCCTCGATTGGGTAAGTTCGTAGAATCGATCGCCCAACGGGATCTCTTGCCGTTGCCGTCAGTTTCGCCAGATTGGATAGGTCGCAGCGTTGATCAGGCTGCGAACCTGATTCTCGATGTCCCGTCGAATGGTCACGAGGCGAAATCGCGCAACGATTATCGCACGAATCTTGTGGCTTTCTTGGCTTTTTGACCTTCACCTCCCGGTACCAAACCAACCGACCCGCAGCAGTTCGGCGAGACCCCGCGCCTCGTTGATCACTCTTGTTCATACGGACCGAGACGGCTGCGAGCGCATGCCGAGGGTCGATACAGACAACGGGAAGATCAACTCTGCGGAGTTCATGCCTAGCCTAGATTCGCCATCGCGCCAGTTTCGAATCCGGTGCGCTCGCCATGAGGCGCATGAAACGAAGCAGGCTGGGCCACGCGCCCGGATCAGAGTCGGCTTTTCCTTCGAAAATTACTTCCCATCTCCCCAACTACGCATATCGTGGTTTCCCCTCTGCGAGACGTCCAGCCCAACGTTTGCTTTATTTAGCTACTCCGAATCGTCTGATTGCGAGAGCTTGACAATAGCTTGGGTCCTTCCTCCCGAGCGTCGGCCGTAATTACGTCATCCTTTGCAAATGTAGCTCTGACTCATATGTGGAACGGCCCGGGCTGCAAGATCCTTTTTCTGGTAGAACAGGGGATGACGGTGCGGTCATATGTTCGGCCTGTGAATGCGGCGCCTGGCCGCTGGCCACGATGATATCCGCGGAAGGCAATCGCCCAATCAATTTCTCGCGCTCGAAGCGCAGTGAGTCAGGCGGTCTGATTGCTACCGGGAATGTGCTCATTTGGGTCCATCCAGATTTGCACCTTGCCTCCTCGGCAGCTTCCTGCTTTCGCCGCAGAGCTCCTAAGATCAGGATTTCGGCATTGTGGTGAGCGCCTGATAGATGGCGCCTCTGATCAGCAAGGCCCGGATGGTGCGGCCAATCTCGTTGGCGAGCGCCACAGATCCGACGTTGACCGGCTCTTTGCAGCATGGTCCGAATCCAGAGCGGGAGTTTCAAGCCTCGTTTAGCCAGATTGATGATTGAGGTCGCACAAAGATCAAGAACGTCCGTAGCTGCCGATTCCCACGCGTTGTTGTCGCCCCGAGCCTTTCTTTCCCGCCGCTCGATTGTGACGTCGGTGTTAGCCCCCTCCAGGTCGCAATAATCTAGTGCGGTCGCAAAACCGCGAAGACCGATGTCCGAACAGTAGCGGAGGGGCCGAGACCGGGAATGCTCATTAGACGCCTCGCATCGGGGTCCTTTCTGACCGCAACCAAAATGCCTCACTCGAGCTTCTCTATGCGGTTGTAGGCAGCTCAATCTGTTCGGCGAATCGGTCAGGGCAAAGCAGGCGGCGCCGGGGATCCTCTTGTCGCTTCGTCCCGGAGAAGCACCAGGAGTTTTGCGATGCTTGCCATGTGCCTATGCCGGCGAATACGTTGAAACGAAAACGAAGCTCGCGCTTTGGTCACGCAGTGTCTGTAAATGATAGCTGGTGTATTCGGATTGAACTCGAATTGACAGTGTCTCGGGCGCAAGCAGGTTGCCCCGAGTGAAGGCGTGGATCGGTTGAGTGACTTCGGAGCAGTATGCGGCAAAAGCTGCTGTTGTGCTCTGGCGCGCCAAGCGACGGGCGCGCCAGAAGTGGCAGTTGCGAATCCCCGACAAGTTCGTGGCTCAGCGGAGCCGGATGCTCCCGCCAGCACGCACGGGTCGAGGAAGGTCTGCATGCAACCGCGTCAACTCGATCAGGCGCTCCTGCACGGGATCTTGCACGGGACCGCTCCGCCCATTACCTGCGGCGACATGCAGGAGCATCTGCTCGCCCGTGGCGACGGGCGCGTCATCACCATCCCGAGCGAGCACGTGGAAAAGGTGGAGGCGCTTGCTATCTGCTCCGAGAATCTGCGTCAGCACCTGGACGCGGTCGCCAGCGTGTAGTTCACCGAGGTGCGCCAGGTGGGTCTCAACCGTGTAGTAACTACCGTGCTTTGAGCGATACTCGCCCTCGATCCCGATGTGAGCGAGTAGGTTGTCGGTAGCCAGGCCGAGGATATACAGATACCGGCTCTCGGTAATGTGGCCGTTGTAATCGACCCAATCAGAGGGCATTTGCAGGGTCCGCATCCGCAGTGGACCGGAACTTCTGTCAAGCTTGGGCGCGCGCTTACACAGCCCCTCTTCCCAGCGTGCGAGCGCGTTGCCGGCGCCGTACTTATGGGAGCGCAGTCCTTGCAGCACGGCCACTATACGGTCGTCGCGTTGCTCTTCAAGTGTCCCAAATGAAAAGGCCTCGTCTCGCGACTCTGCCTGTTCAGCAAGTTTGTCGAGAAAGGCGTCTGTTAGCTCTGGGACATCAGCGAGCGTCGTGCATGGCTGCTTCAGCAAAGGCCCCCATTGCTTCAAGTAGCGGCGCAGTCCCGCTCCACCTCCACCTATGAGGAAGGGACCATTGATGGCCCGCCCTAGACCCAAAGAATAGCTGACGGCGTCATCCACCTCCTGTTCGGTTGCCACATCGTCGTGAACTAGCCACAACGCCTCGCGCCACAGGGCTTCCTGCAGCCGGTTTGCAATAAAGCCGTCGATCTCTTTGCGGACCACAAGCGGGTGCATCCCGATGGCTCGGAAGATTTCCGCCGCGCGATCTAGCATTTCGGGCGCGGTCCTCTGCCCGGCGCAAAGTTCGACAAGCGGCAGCATGTACACTGGGTAGAATGGGTGAGCGACGAGAAAGCGTGCGGGGTGCTGCATCTTTGCCTGAAGCAGAGACGGGCGCAGGCTCGAAGTCGACGAGCAGATCAGGATCTCCGGTGCCGTCACTTGATCAGCAGCGGCCAGCAACTCCTGTTTGAGCTCTAAGCATTCCGGCGAAGACTCTTGGACTAGTTCCGCGCCTTGAACCGCGACCGCGATCGAGTGAGCCGACGTCAGCGAACCCTCAGGCGGCAGGGGCGCGAGCGTCAACCGCCGAAATGCCCGACGCGCGTTCGCGACCTGCTCCTGAACACGCTCGAGGGCCCCAGTGGCCGGATCGTGCAGCCGCACGTCAACTCCGTTAAGAACGAACCGTGCGGCCCACCCGCCACCGATCGCACCTCCTCCCAGCAGCGCGACTGCCTTAGGTAGCCTCTCCGACATGGCCTCGGCCGTCTTGGAGATCATTAGTGAGTTCTTATTCATAGACTTGAAGGCCGAGCTTCTCGCGCACCTGACGTGGGCCCATTACCCGCACTCCCATCCTCTCGAGAATTTGCACCGCCGCATGGACGAGTTGGGCGTTGGTCGCCAACTGCCCTCGCGATAGATATAAATTGTCCTCCAGCCCCACTCGCACGTTTGCGCCCGCCAGCGCCGCCGCCGCGACATACGGAAGCTGCATCCGACCGATCGAAAAGGCAGAATAGACTGAGTGCGGCGGCAGGCCATTGACCATGGCTGTCAGTGTCGTCAAGTCGTCTGGCGCTCCATAGGGAATTCCCATGCAAAGCTGAATCAGCGGTTGCTTGATCAGCCCTTCCTTGACCAAGTCGCGCGCGATCCACATATGGCCGGTATCGAACACCTCGAGTTCTGGAAGCACTCCGATCTGCTGCAAGCGGGCGGCCATCCTCCTCAGCGTCGGGAAGGTATTAACCATTACGTACTCGGCAGCACCAAAATTCATGGACCCGCAGTCCAGGGTGCAGATCTCCGGGCGCAACTCTTCCACATGCACCAGTCGCTCGAGGGCTCCCACCATGTCTGATCGCGGGCTTGGCGGCATAGGCGCGTCAGGCCCGCCCAGGATCAGGTCGCCGCCCATCCCTGTCGTCAGGTTGATCACTGGATTGACATCGGAGTTCCGAATGCGCTCCACAACTTCCCGATAGAGCGCCGGATCCCGCGATCCCTGGCGGGTCCGGGGATCACGCACGTGAAGGTGCACGACGGCCGCTCCCGCCTGCGCTGCCTCGATCGCTGAGTTCGCGATCTGCTCCGGGGTCACCGGTACATGCGGACTACGCTCCACGTTCGACCCGCTACCTGTGACTGCACAGGTTATGAACACCTCAGAAATCATCCTACCCTTCTCCTCCCCTTCAAAAATCTGCTTGCCCGACCGAGCTTCACCGTGCGGACCCGGCTCAAAGGATTACAGCAGAACAAGATCCGGATTTTAGTGATAAGGCCGCTCGCCGAGTAGAAATTCTGCGCCCCGTCGCGAGCAGGCGACGCTTTTGCTCTCGAGCAATCAAAGTACGATGAACGGTCCAAACGTTACGCGCCGATAGGCTGGACAGCCTTGTCATCCCATTTCGCCTTGTGCTCGAGGTCGACCAAGTTGAAACACATGCCGAAGCAGCTGCGTCGTGGCGACTAGGATGACGGTTAGCGCCAGGCAAACCCAATCAGTGCCTTCTTCTGGATGATGAATTTGCGAACCACCTAGTGTCAACTCCCGCGGCCTGCTTGGCCTCTCGTTGACCTACTTCGCGAGCCACGCGTTGAAGCGAGCGCGGAGTTCGTCATGTCTATCAGCCCAGAAGGTGTTATCGAAAAAGAACGCATTGGTCATGCGGTTGGGCGCTTTGGGCAGATACGGCAGGACGGTCGTACCCACGAGGGCAATAGCTTCTTTGTTAATCGGCCCCTAGGGATATAACCTGTCAAGTCGGCCTGCGCCTGAGGCGCAACGGCCAACGCGAGGAACTTGTAGGCATTCGCCAACCAGGCGGTACCGTTTGGAATTGCCCAGGCTGACGACCCAAGCCCTAACCATCCCACAGGATCGCGAAGTGCTTACCGGCATTCTTCGCATGATAGATCCTGCTCGTGGGGGGCTTTGCCCATAATGACTTACCCCCGCCGGCGATGAGCCGAACCGACTGGGCGGTATACTGCCATCAGATCACATACTTCTTGATTGTGCCGAAGGTACACAGCGATGATCAGCTACGCGGCGAGCGCTTCCGCCACGTTCGCCATGGCCCCTCGATTTCGCCTGTCGAAGTCGTGTGAAATGTGAGTCCTTTCGGCTATGCCTCCACACTAATGCCATCCGCCAGTGAATCACAATGCTGGTCGGTACCGATCATCTTGTGGTTCGTCCGTTGAATGCGGCGAGGAGAAAGCAAACCTCCTCGCCGCTACATCATTCGAGGCTACTTTGCGAGCCACGCATTAAAGCGCTGGCGTAGTTCGTCGTTTTTCTCACTCCAGAAGACGGGATCCTGCAGGACTGCATTATCAATGTGGTCCGGCGCATTAGGAAGGTTGGGCAACACCGCCGGATCGATGAGTGCCATTGCGTCCTTGTTGGCGGGTCCGTAGGCGGTGAGGTTCATTACGTCGGCCTGGGCCCGGGGCGAACCGGCGAAGGCGATGAATTTGTAGGCTTCGTCTAGCCGCGAGGTGCCTTTGGGAATTACCCAGGCAACACCATTCAGCATCGCCGCATCCCACATGATCTCGAAATGCTTCCCGGAATTCTTAACGGCATCATAGATACGGCCGTTATAGGCAGCAGTCATGATAACTTGGCCATCGGCTAGAAGCTGCGGAGCCTGTGCGCCAGTCTCCCACCAAACAACGTCCCTCTTAATCGTGTCGAGCTTCTCAAATGCGCGATCTACTCCCGCAGGCGTGCTGAGGACCTTGTAGACGTCCTTGATTGCCACACCATCGGCGATCAACGCCCATTCCAGATTAATTGCCGCCCCTTTCCATAGTCCTCTTTTGCCGGGATATTTCTGCAGATCGAATAGGTCGGCGATTCTCTTTGGGCCATTCGGCAGCCTATCCTTGTCATAAGTTATTACTGTCGCTGAAGTTGAATCCGGCAACCCACATTCATTCGTGTCGGCTCCCATGAACTTGGCCCTGTCGAGGCCTAACGTTTTCCAGTCTAGCGTCTCGATGACGCCGTCCGCGCACAATCGAATGGCTGCTCCAGTAGTGACGAAGACTACGTCCCAGCTTACGGTCTTGGTCTGGACCATGGCGCGGATTTTGGAAACGCTGTAATCGTACTCGTCTCCAGTGATGTTAATCCCGGTCGCCTTCGAGAACGGCTCGAAGAGAACTTTGCGCTGGACCTGCTGAAACGCGCCACCTCCCGAGGTGACCGTGAGATGATCACCGGCAAAAGCTAGTTTCGGCGCGAATATGGCCGCTCCCGTTACGGCCAGAGCACTGGCGGCTCTCAAAAACTCCCTCATCTTCTGCTCTCTCCCTATTGTGCCGCTCCGATGGAAGCAGCGTTCCTGAAGTCCTCGCCCGCTTGTTTGCGGGTCGCCTTGGCCGCCGTTACGGCGCGTTGAGCGCCCGGCAATCCTCGGTTTTCCACCCGATGGTGATCTCCGCACCAAGCTCGACTTGTGCCGA
>NZ_JBVVPT010000045.1:0-41873 GCF_055811715.1 Bradyrhizobium sp. WSM4872
TCGAATACTTCCACGCCGTTGCAGCAGGATGGAGCCTTAGAGATATGTGCATGCCCTAGGGCCTTCGCCGGGACGACACCGCTTCTTTGACGCACACCTCCATACTAACGGCCTAGGCCGAAATGGATGGGCACCGCCGGGGTTCTTCACTAGTATCCGCGCGATTTCAAAACAGAAAACTGCTGGGAGCTAACACATGAAATCAGCCCTTTTGGCCGCTGTCGCAATTTCGGCTTTGCTGCTGACCGCGCCGGCCTCTGCGCAAGGCGTCAAGATCGGCATCCTCAACGACCAGTCCGGCGTCTACGCCGATTACGGCGGCAAATGGTCCGTCGAGGCCGCCAGGATGGCGATCGAGGATTTCGGCGGCGAGGTGCTCGGCCAGAAGATCGAGCTGGTCACCGCCGACCACCAGAACAAGCCGGATCTCGCCACCTCGATCGCGCGCCGCTGGTACGACGTCGAGAACGTCGACATGATCACGGAGCTGACGACCTCATCGGTCGCGCTCGCGATCCACGAGCTCTCCAAGGAAAAGAAGAAGATCGACATCGTCGTCGGCGCTGCGACCTCGCGCCTCACCGGCGATGCCTGCCAGCCCTATGGTTTCCACTGGGCCTATGACACCCGCGCGCTCGGTGTCGGCACCGGCGGCTCGCTGACCAAGGCCGGCGGCGACACTTGGTTCTTCCTCACCGCGGACTACGCCTTCGGCTACGCGCTGGAAAAGGACACCAGCGAGATCGTCGCCGCCAATGGCGGCAAGGTGCTCGGTTCGGTGCGCGTGCCGCTCAACTCCTCGGACTTCTCCTCCTTCCTGCTCCAGGCGCAGAGCTCGAAGGCGAAGATCGTCGGCCTTGCCAATGCCGGCCTCGACACCACCAATTCGATCAAGCAGGCGTCCGAGTTCGGCATCGTCTCCGGTGGCCAGAAGCTCGCGGGCCTCTTGATGACGCTCGCCGAAGTGAACGGCCTCGGCTTGCAGGCCGCGCAAGGCCTGGTGCTGACCGAGGGCTATTACTGGGATATCAACGATCGCACGCGCCATCTCGGCGAACGCTTTCTCAAGCGCACCGGCCGGATGCCGAACATGATCCAGGCCGGCACCTATTCGGCGACGCTGAGCTATCTCAAGGCGGTCAAAGCCGCCGGCACCAAGGATCCGGATGCGGTCGCCAAGAAGCTGAAGGAGCTGCCGATCGACGACGATTTCGCGCAAGGCGGCAAGGTGCTCGAGAACGGTCGCATGGTTCACGACATGTATCTGTTCGAGGTCAAGAAGCCCTCGGAATCGAAGAAGCCTTGGGACTATTACAAGCAGCTCGCGGTCGTTCCCGGCGAGAAGGCGTTCTTCACTGCCAAGGAGAGCGGCTGCCCGCTGACGAAGTAGGTCTCTCTATGTCGTCCTGGCGAAAGCCAGGACCCATTACCCCGATAGCGGCTTGTTGAAACAAGCTGTGGCCGCGATCGTGCCCATAACCACGCCCTGTGGTTATGGGTCCTGGCTTTCGCCAGGACGACGGCGGGGAGAGTCGTCGCAGCCCGCCCCTCACACCAGCCGCAGCACCGCCGCTCCCAGCGCCCCGGCCCACAGCGCAATGGCCGCGATACCCTGAATAAAAAATCCCGGGCCGCGTTTTGCCGCACCCTTCGAATAGCCGATGAAGTAGACGATGCGGCCGACGATCCAGAGCGCGCCGATCGCCGCTGCACCGGCATCGCTGATGTAGATCGCAAACAGCCAGAGCGACGGCAGGAAGATCGGCATCCATTCCAGCGTGTTCATCTGGATTCGGAACGCGCGCTCGAAATCCGGATGGCCCGACATTGCTGGCACCTTGACGCCGGTTCTGGTGCGCGCGCGCGACACGTTGATGGTGGTGAAGAAGTAGAACAGGATCGCCAGCAGCGTGAGGAGGGCAGTGAGGTGATACATCGCTAGTCCCTTCGAACAGGTCCCGGTTCAATACCCCGTCAGCTCGAGATAGCCAACGCCGTGATGCGTTCCGGCAAAGCTGATCGGCCCTTCCCAATAGGAAAAACCGGTCCCCATCCACGCCTTTGGATTGAGCGGCTTGCAGAGGATCGAGAACGACCGCGAGGGGATCGCGATCTGCCACTCCACCGGCAGCTTGCGCCCGGCCACCTCAGCCGTCGCCGTTGGAATCATCTGGATGTCGTCGCCCGCAATCATGTGCGTGTCGCCTGTGGCGCTGATCCAGTTGCCGAATGGATAGTCCTTGCCGTCTTTTTGGCGCAGCCGGTACAGCATCAGCTTGTCGCCGGATGACAGATGCAGCGACAGCCAGTCCCAGCCGGTCTGGTCGGCGTCGAGCGGCTGGCTGCTCCATTCGCGGTCCATCCAGGCCTGGCCGGACACATCGACCGGCCTGTCGTCGATGGTGAGCGTGCCGCGGGCGCGATAGTACGGCTGGCTGTAATAATAGGAGGCCTGTCCGCGCTCCGACTTGCGGCTGTAGCCGCGATCGCCCTCCAGCACCACGGGACGATCGGCCTCCAGCGTCAGCGCGTAACCGAAGTCGGCGCCCGAGGCTTTCAACGTCAGCGGCGCCAAGGTGCGATCCTCGGTGCGCTCGGATCCGTTCATCGCCCAATCGTCGATCCAGGCTGAGAACGGTTTCGCCGTGACGCCGGCCTGTCCCACGCCGCCGCGGGAAAACAGCTCGCTGAAACGATGGGTGTCGGCGCGCGTCACCGCGGCGTGCGCCATCCACACCTGCTGATTGGCCCAACCTTCGCCCTGCGGCCCCGGCTGTGTCGCCTGCCGGAATAGCGTCCATTGCAGGCCGCACGCCGCGCCGCTGCTATCGACGAGATTCGCCGTGAGATACCACCACTCGATGCGAAACCCCGGATGCGGTCCATGATCGTCCGGAAAGACGAACGTCTTCCCGGGCGTTACCATCGCAAAGCCATCGGCCGTCTCGCCGAGCCCGGCATAGCCTTGCGCGCCCGCGCGGCGGACTGCCGCGAGTGCGGCGATGCCGCCGGCGAAGGTGCGCCGCGAGATCCTGTCAGCGCTCATTGGCAAACACCTTGACGAGGCTCGCCGGCTGCATCCGGGCCAGTCGGATCATCGGCAGAAGCGCGGCAAGCAATGAGGCGAACAGCGCGACTGCGACCAGCTCGACCAGTTGCAGTGGAAACACGTGGAACGGCAGCCGCCACCCGAACGCTTTCACGTTGACGATCGCGATCAGGCACCACGCCACCAGCAGCCCGAGCGGCACGGCCAGGAGGGCCGTGAACAGCGCGACCGACAGCGTCTTGGTCAATTCGATCGCGGCAAGGCGCGGCCTTGTGATGCCGATCGCCCAGAGCGGCGCAAGCTGCGGCAGGCGCGAGTTCGCTAGCGTGAGAAGGCTGGTCAGAAGCGCGATCCCGGCGACGCCGAGCGTGAACGCGTTCAGCGCCGAGGTCACCGCGAAGGTGCGGTTGAAGATCCGGATCGATTCCGCTTTCACCGTCGCCTGGTCGGCGACGCTGCGATCGTCGAGCGCAAACTGCTTCTGCAGCGTCGCGATCAGGCCAGGGATATTCTCCTTCGCAACGATCAGGCCGATGCGCGTCTGCGGCGTCTGCGGAAACTGCCGGATCAGTGCCGCGACGTTCACCGCAAGCTGTCCCTTGGGATTGCCGTAGTCGGCATAGATGCCGACGATGTCGAGCTCCCAGGTCGCCCCCGGCGCCGGGACTTCAACGACATCGCCAACGCGGACGTTGAGGCGGCGGCTCAGTTGCTCGCTGATGAACGCCGCATTGCCGGGCACGAGCCGTGTCCAGGCCCGCGGCGCGGCTTCCAGCAGCGGCCAGCGCTCGCGATAAAGCGCATGATCGGGCAGACCGAGCAATTCCACCGGCTGCCCCTGTACCTGCGCGTCGGCGCGTCCGCCCGACAGGATCGCCTCGACATCGCGGCGCTCCTTCAGCCAGTTGCGGATCGCGACGCCTTTCGCATTGTCGGAGGCGCTGATGTAGACGTCGGCTGCGAGCCGCCCGTTGAGCCAGCCGATGAAGGTGCGGCTGAACGTTTCCACCATGGTGGACACCCCGACATTGACGGCGAGCGCGAGCAGCAGCGCCATCAGCGCCAGCGACAAACCCGAGAGCTGCTGCCGGCTGTCCGCCCAGAACCACAGAGCGAGCGGCCTTCGCGCCAAACGCTGCCCGGCCAGCAGGATAAGTTCGAGGAACGCGGGCAGGATCAACGCGGCGCCGAGCATCAGCGCCGCCAGCACGCTAAAGCCCGCGATCAGCGATTGCCCGTACTGGAGCAGCAACAGCGCGACCGCGAACACGGCGCAGGCAGCTCCGCTTTGCAGGATCAGCCAGCGGCGCTGCCTCTGTTGCCAAGCGCGCGGCTGCGCGGTCGTCAGCACCGGCATCCTGATCGCCTTGATCAGGCTGGTCGCCGCGGCAACAAGCGCGCCGGCAATGCTGATGCCGATGCCGGCGAGCCACCATTCAGGTCGCAGGCTGAGCTGCCCCGGGATCTGCGCGCCATAGAGTCCACGCAGGGATGCTGCGACGTCTGGCAAGAGCGCGGCCGCAATGAAATAGCCGCAGGCAAGCCCGATCAGGCCTGCGACCAGCGCAAGTGCCACGAGCTCGACCACCAACACGGTGTTGACCAGTCGCGCCGAGGCACCGCAGGCACGTAGCGTGCGCAGCATCGGCAGCCGCTGCTCGAAGGCGAGACCGACGGCAGAATTGACGATGAAGAGGCCGACGAAGAACGACAACAGGCCGAAGGCGGTGAGGTTGAGGTGAAAGCTGTCGGTGAGGCGCTCCAGCTCAGTCTCCGCATCCGGCTCAACCCGCTGCAGGCGGTCGCCGACGACGCTCGCCAATGGCGCAGGCTTGCCCTTCGGTTTGCCGATCAGAAGCCGCGAGATCTGGTTCGGCTTGTTCAGCAGCCGCTGCGCCACGCCGATATCGACCACGAGCACGTCGGGCACGAGCTGCGGCAGCACGCGCAGCGGCGGCAGTTTTGCCCCGTTGCTGATCGCTGGTGCCGCACCCTCCTGCTCCTGCAAGTCGATCAGCGTTTCCTTCGCCACCAGCGTCTGGCCCGGCGGCGCGACGAAGCTGCTTAGATCGGCGGCGCCGAGCCGAGGTGCATTGCCGACGTCGACAGGCAGCGTCACCGGCTCGATGCCGAGCAGCCGGACCGAACGGCCGTTGACCTGGACCCGTCCCTCCAGCATCGGCGAGACTGGCCAGCCGGCGCGGCGCAGCTTGACGAACAGCTCCTGCGGAAAGGTCGCGGCATCAGGCGCGACCAGCATCGGCGTCCGCGCGCCGCCGAAGGTTGCCGCGGCGCGGTCATAGGCGTTGCGGGCCTGCTGGTTGATCGCCTGCACGCCGCTCCACAGCGCGGTCGCCGCGATCAGCCCGATCAGGAGCGTCGCGAACTGCATCTTGTGGCGCCGCCAATGGCTGAGCAGCACCGCGAGGACCCAGAGCGCGCGCCTCATGCGATCCGCCCGGCATGCAGATTGACGTGGCGATCGAGTGTCGCGGCCAGATGCAGGCTGTGCGTCACCATCAGAAAGCCGCAGCCGGTGCGCGTGACGAGGTCGCGCGTCAGGGCCAGCACGTCCTCCGCGGTGGCCTCGTCGAGATTGCCGGTCGGCTCGTCCGCCAGCAGCAATGACGGCTTTGTCGCCAGCGCTCGGCCGATCGCGACCCGTTGCTGCTGTCCGCCCGATAATTGTTCTGGATAACGCTTGAGCAGGCCGCCAAGCCCGAGGCGTTCGATCAGCTCTTTATACCAGGCTGCGTCGTATCGGCCCGCGATCCGCGCCTGAAACACCAGGTTATCCCCGACCGACAGGCTCGGGATCAAATTGTACTGTTGAAACACCAGGCCGATCCGGTCGCGCCGCAGGCCCGCGCGGCCCGCATCAGACAGCTTGGTGATTTCGGTGTCTTCCAGTCGGATCGTGCCGCCATCAGCGGCATCGAGCCCTGCGATCAGGTGCAACAGCGTGCTCTTGCCGCTGCCAGATTCGCCGGTCAGTGCGACGCGTTCGCCGGCTTTGAGGTCGAGATCGACGCCGCGCAGGACATGGACCGGCTCACCGGCCGAAGAGAACGTCTTGGAGAGGTTTCGGATGCTCAGCACGATGAATGGCGCCGGACGGAATTAGCGGAATTGCTGCGTAGCACACTTGCTGCGGAAATGCCGGGTTGCGTTGCTATTGAAGCCGTTGTTAGCTCCTAAGAGGACCACATCAAAAAAGTGCCAAAAAGGGACGACGGGGAGAACGATGAGCGCTCAGGCAACGCAGTCCGCGGCGGGCAAGATCACGAGGACATCCACGGGAACGCCCAGGGAAACACCAAAGGGTGCCTGGACCGTCACGTTTCTCCTGTTTCTTTTCATGCTGGTGAACTTCGCCGACAAGATCGTCGTCGGTCTCGCGGGCGTTCCGATCATGACCGAGCTGAAGCTCGAGCCCGAGCAGTTCGGCCTGCTCGGCTCGTCGTTCTTCTTCCTGTTCTCGATCTCGGCCATCGTGGTCGGCTTCATCGTCAACAAGGTACCGACCCGCTGGGTGCTGTTGACCCTCGCGGTGATCTGGGCGCTGACGCAGTTTCCGATGGTCGGCACCGTCTCTTTCACCACGCTCCTGATCTGCCGCATCGTGCTCGGCGCGGGCGAAGGCCCGGCGGCCTCGGTGGCGATGCACGCGGTCTACAAATGGTTCCCCGACGAGAAGCGCACGATGCCGACCGCGATCCTGTCGCAGGGTTCGGCCTTTGGCGTGATCCTGGCGGTGCCGGCGCTGAACTGGATCATCGTCAACCATTCCTGGCACTATGCGTTCGGTGCGCTTGGAATCGTCGGCCTGATCTGGGTCGCGGCCTGGCTCGCGCTCGGCAAGGAAGGCCCGCTGGACACCCACGCATCGGCCGTGGTCGAACCGAAAATACCCTATCTCCAGCTCCTGACATCGCGCACCTTCATCGGCTGCGTGACCGCGACCTTCGGCGCCTATTGGGCGCTGTCGCTCGGGCTCACCTGGTTCACGCCCTTCATCGTCAAGGGCCTTGGCTTCTCGCAGTCTCAGGCGGGCTTCGTGTCGATCCTTCCCTGGGTGTTCGGGGCGACCATCGTCATTCTCACGGGCTGGATCTCGCAGGTGATGCTGGCGCGCGGCTACACGTCGCGGATCTCCCGCGGCGTGCTCGGCTCGGTGCCGCTGATCGTCGGCGGCCTGATCCTCGCGATGATGCCGCATGTCCAAGGCGCGGGCCTCCAGATCGCCCTGCTCGTGGTCGGCTCGGGCCTGTGCGGCGCGATCTACGTCGTCTGCCCACCCATGCTCGGCGAGTTCACGCCGACGTCGCAGCGCGGCGCGGTTCTCGCGATCTACGGCGCGCTCTATACGCTTTCGGGCATCATCGCGCCGCTGGTGATGGGCAGCGTGATCCAGCGCGCCGGCAGCATGCTCGACGGCTACATGACCGGCTTCACCATCAACGCTGCGATCATGGTCGGCTCCGGTGCGCTCGGGCTGCTCCTGCTCTGGCCCAACACGGAAAAGGCCAGGCTGACCGGTGGAGCTACGCCGCAGGCCGCGCCGCTGAAGAGCGTGGTGTCGCCGACGTAAGGGGCGGTTAACGCGTATCACAAATACAACTGTCGTCCCGGCCAAGGCCGGGACCCATAACCACGACTTTTGGTTTGGCGAAGACTAGCCATGACCAGTTCGCGCCACGACTACTTGAGTGCGTATGGGTCCCGGCCTTCGCCGGGACGACGATTGAGCTTGATACTCAAGCCGCAGCTTTCGCCTTCCGCTCCGTGAACGGCGACAGCACCACCGTCGCGAGCATGAAGATCACGGACGCCCCGAACACCCAATGCGGCGCGCTCTGGTCCATGATCCAGCCGAACAGCAGCGGGCTGACGATGCCGCCGAGATTGAAGCCGGTGGAGACGATGCCGAAGGCGCGCCCCGCAGCACCGGGAGGTGCTGCATTGCGCACCAGCATGTCGCGCGAGGGGGCGATCACGCCGGAGAGGAATCCCGCGGTCGCCATCGTAGCGATCAGCGCCCAGCCCGGCAGCGTAACCAGCGCGATCAGCAGCACGATCGCCGCGTTCGCGGCAAAGCAGGCGGCGGCGACATAGCCGTGGCGCTCGGTGTGGTCGGCAAGGAAGCCGCCCGCGAGCACGCCGGCGGCGCTTGCACCGAGGAACGCGGTGAGCGCGACATTGGCTGCGGAATAGGTCACGCCATAGCCGCTCATCAGCGCTACCACGCCGAAATTGTTGATGCCGGCGACCGACAGGCTGAGCAGCATGAACAGCGCCGTCAGCGTGATCAGCGCCGGCGTGATCACGGCTTGTTTGGGTGCGTTCTCGGTCCCCGGCTTCGCCTTGTGCGCGCCGGCATCCGGAATGTTCATGGTCACCAGCAACAGCGCGACCAGAACGCCGATCGCGCCCGATGCGATCAGAGCACCGGCACCGCCAGACATGGTGACCATCGCGGCGACGATTGCCGGTGCCACCGCGCCGCCGAAATATCCGGCAAAGGTATGAATCGAGAAGGCGCGGCCCATCCGCGCTTCGTCCATGTGCTCGGCGAGGATGGCATAGTCGGCGGGATGGTAGACGCTGTTGGCGAGCCCGAGCAGCACGGCGCAGGCGATCAGCGAGGTGTAGCTCAGATGCAGCCCGAGCAGGATCAGCGCGAGGCCGCCGAGGGTGAGGCCGCCCAGCAGGATCCGTCGCGCGCCAAAATGGTCGACGAGATAGCCGGTCGGCGCCTGCGTCAGCCCCGAGACCACGGCCGACACGGTCAGCGCAAAGCCGAGTTCGACATAGCCGACGCCGAGTTGATTCTTGAGGAACGGAAACAGCATCGGCAGGACCAGCAGATGAAAATGGCTGACCCAATGCGCGATCGAGATTCCCGTCAGCGTGCGTAGCGCGCTGTCCGCCTTGCCTTGTTGCGGTGCGGCGAGAACGTCGACCATTGCAGTTCCGTTTCACGTCCTTTGGACACGCGCAAACTATCGGGCAGAGCGGTTATTTGTCCATGAACGCAGGCGCATGGCAGTAGCGCGGGGCGGGGGATTCCCCGCCGTCGTCCTGGCGAAAGCCAGGACCCATCACCCGAGGAAGCAGTTTGGCGAAAACTCGTGGTCCGGTACTGCGACCATCCACGATCGATAGATCACGCGGTATGGATCCTGGCTTTCGCCAGGACGACAGTTGAGAGCGAGGCAAGAGCCGAGCCCTCAAAACGGCTCGTCGTCCGGCCCGTAGCGGTCGCGCTTTGGTGTCGCGACGTCGCCGTCTTCGTAATCATCGTCGTCGGTGTCGCGCGGAGGCGGAGGCTTCTTCGCCTTGTCTTTTGCTGGCGTGTCGTCCGCAATTTTGCGCGGCGCGCTCGGCTTGCCGATCTTGGCCATGGCTGGTCCCGGATGGTGATGCTGCGCCCGATCCTATCCGGAAGATATGTGCGGTTCCTGACTTATCTCAAGTCGTCAGTGCACCACCGGCCCCCCGGCCTTCTTCCAGGCATCGATGCCGCCGGCGATGTGGGCGGTGTTGGTGAGACCGGCCTCCTTGGCGGCGGCGACGGCCATCGCAGAGCGTTCGCCGAAGGCGCAGAAGAACACGACGCGGCGGCCGGTGGCGGCCGCGACCTCGCGCAGCATGCCGCCGGGCTTGAGGCTGTCTTCAATGGACGGATAGGGCGTATGCAGCGCGCCTTCGAGCATGCCGTGCTTCATCCGCTCATTGGTCTCGCGGAGATCGACCAGCAGGATATCGGGACGGCCGAGGCTGCGGATCGCCTCGAGGGCGCGAAGCGCACGGCCCTCTTTCTCCAGCTCCTCCTGGTGCAGGCCGACATGCATGTTGGCGGGCACCGCGACGTCCATCATCTTCGGATTGGGAAGCTTCAGATTGGCCATCAGTTCGATATAGTCGTCGACCGAGCGCACCTGGAGCCGCGGATTGTAGCGTTTCTCCTCCCCGATGGTGGAGACGGTGTCGCCCTTGTAGTCATGCGCCGGAAACACCATCGTCTCGTCCGGCAGCTTGAGCAGCCGATTGAAAATAGACTCATATTGCGCGCGCGAAGAACCGTTCTGGAAATCGGTGCGGCCGGTGCCGCGGATCAGCAGCGTGTCGCCGGTGAAGACGCGATCGCCCATCAAGTAGGAATAGGAGTCGTCGGTGTGGCCGGGCGTGTACATCACGTCGAGCGCCAGGCCCTCGATCGTCACCTTGTCGCCGTCGGCAACCCGCATCGCCACCACGTCGGCCTTGGTCTGGTCGCCCATCACGGTCATGCAATGGGTGCGGTCGCGCAGCTCGCCGAGGCCGGTGACGTGGTCGGCGTGCAGATGGGTGTCCACCGCCTTGACCAGCTTGAGGTCGAGCTCGCGCAGCAGCTGGCAGTAGCGGTCGACCTTCTCCAGCACGGGATCGAGGATCAGCGCCTCGCCGCCGGGGCGGCTCGCCAGGAGATAGCTGTAGGTACCCGAAACACTGTCGAAGAGCTGACGGAAGATCATGGCAAGATCCGGCGTGAATTCCCTCGCGATTCTACTACGCTTCGGGCTGGAAAGAGAAGCAATTCACTGTGTAAGCACGAAAATTTAGAAGATTTTTATTCCTATGCCGCGTGGGTGGGCGTCACCTAGGCACCGCTGTCATTCCCCGCGAAGGCGGGGAATCCAGTACGCCGCGCCCTTTCCGTACCCCTCGCGGTCTCGGAGTACTGGATCGCCCGCCTTCGCGAGCGATGACACCGACTGTGCCGCGACGCTTTGCCCCGACAAAAGGCTCAGGGCCTCACCAATGTGTACCCGTTCTCGCTGAGAAACAGGATCTGGCCGACCCCGACCTGCACCGGTGTCGCCGCGGGGATGAACTCCGGTCGCTTGCCCGTTTCTCGCTCGATCGTGTCGACGGTGTTGAGGCAGATGTCGAACCGCACGCCTTGCGCGATCAGGCTCTCGACCTGCTTGCGGCGCTCGCTGCCGGTGAACAGGAGATCGATGCCGGGACCGAACGCCACCACCTCGATTGCGACCTTGTCGGGGTCGTAGGCTTTCAGCAAATTGTTGGCGACGCTGAGTACCAGAGCTTGCTTCCTGGCATCGCTATCGGAGAGCTGCAGCACGATCTTGTGCTCGGCGAACGGCTTGTCCTGGAGCGGCACCTGCTGCGCGAAAGCCGGCGGCATCGCCGCCCAGGCGAACAGCGCCAGCAGCATCGCGGATAGGGTTTGCGACCGCATCATCCCTGTCCTGCGATGCCCGGATTGCCCTCGACGCCCCTCAGCGTGACGCCGGAGCCGAGTCGCTCCTGAAACATCCGACCCGAGCGCAGATATTTTGCCACCACATCCCACACCGGCGCGCCTTGCTGGCCATTAACCGAGGCCCAGCCCGCGACCTTGTAGCGGTGGCTGGCATTGAGCGCCTTGCCGCCATTGAGCTTCAGCTCCGAGATGCGGTTGCCGATCGCCGCCGTCGGCGTACAGGTGTAGCTGAGCCCGCCGGCGCGCACCATGTCGCCGCCCTGCTGGTAATAGGGATCGGTATTGAAGAGGTTGTCGCAGACGTCTTCCAGCACGTCCTTGATCTGGGCGCCGGTCATCTCCTGCACATAGGTCTCGGGATAGCTGATCGCGGTTTCCGCCAGCAAATCCTCCATCGTCAGCGCCTGGCCGGACAGCCCGGTGACGCCCCAGCGGAAGCCCGGCGACAGCGCGATCTCGGCGTTGAGCTCGTTGCGCAGCGCGCTGCAGATCAGCTCGTCGACCGGGCCGGCGAAATTGTCGCGGCGATACAGCAGGCGATCGGGCGTCGCGATCTTCTCCGACCAGTCGGTGACGAAGGGCGCCCGCAACCGGCCGATCAGTTCGGCCATCCCAGGATCGGGCTTCAACAGCTCGGAATAAACCGGCAGCAGATGATATTTGACGTCGCCGACCTTGCCCTTGTCGAGCGCGAGATCGAGTACGGCCAGAAATTTTCCGTTGGAGCCGGCATTGGTGACGAGCGTCGTGCCGCTCGCATTCTTCACGGCGATGGGCTGCGGGATCGCATCATGGGTATGGCCGCCGAGGATGACGTCGATGCCGGTGACGCGGCTCGCGAGCTTGAGATCGACGTCCATGCCGTTGTGCGACAGCAGGATGACCGCATCGACCTTGTCGGTACCGCGCAAGCCGTCGACATGCTTCTGGAGCTCTTCCTCCCGGATGCCGAAGGTCCAGTCCGGCGTGAACCGTTTGGGATGCGCGATCGGCACGTAAGGGAAGGCTTGGCCGACGATCGCGACGCGATGGCCGCCGAGTTCCTTGATCACGGAGGGCTTGAACACGCGCCCCGTCGCCTTGTCGAAGGCGGCGGCATCGTTGAATGCGGCTTCCTCGGTCAGGAAAACGTTCTGCGCCAGAAACTCGCCCTTGAACCGCGCGAGATTGTCGCGCAGCGCCTGCTCGCCGTAGGTGAATTCCCAATGCCCGGTCATCGCCTCGATACCGAGCAGGTTTGCGGCCTCGACCATGTCGCGGCCCTGCATCATGTTGGCGAGCCCCGTGCCTTGCCAGAGGTCGCCGCCGTCAACGAGCATGGAGTGCTTTTCGCCGGCATCGCCGCGCAAGCGGTCGATCAGCGTCTTCAGATGGGCGAAGCCGCCGAGCTTGCCGAAGCGGCCTGCGGACTTCTCGAACTCGAAGCAGCTGAAGGCATAGGCGTCCGCGCTGTCGGGCCTGATGCCGAAACGGTCGAGGAAGGCGCGGCCGACCAGATGCGGCGGCCGTCCCGCCATCTCGCCGATCCCGATATTGACGCTGGGCTCGCGAAAATAGACCGGATTGAGTTGCGCATGCGTATCGGTGAGGTGAAGGATCCGCGCATTGCCGAACCGTTCGAGGTCGTAAATGCTCGCGGCCTCAGCACCGCGCGCAAGCCGCGGCAGGCCGAGCGATGCGGCAGCAAGGCTTGCATTCTTCAGGAAATCGCGGCGGCGGATCGCCATCCAGAAATTCTCCGCGCCCTCTCATGGTCGCAAGGCTGTTGCAGGAGCGAACAGTCTAGCGGATTTCCATCGCCTTCCAGGCCTCTTTTTCGGAAATCGCCTGGAAGATCGAGGCCTTCGCCAGCGCCTCGGCTTCCCTGGCTGCGGCCACGGCGCGGTCGAAATCGCCGCCATCGGCCGCCTTCTTTGCGGCGGCCAGCGTCGAGACGGTCACGGTCCATTGGTGGCGCAAGCTGGCAGCCTCCTTGGAGGCGGCTTCGGCGGCGGCATAGGCTGTCCTGTAATCCGCCTCGTTTGCCGCGTGCGCCGCCGGCGCGAGGCCGAGGGTAAGCAGCAGGGCGAGGGCAAGTGACCGCTTCATGGCCGCGCTCCCGGTCCCGATATCGGCAGGCCGTTTGCGACGTAGGACAGGAAATATTCGACGTCGCGATATTCATCCGCCTGCGGCTCCAGCGGAACCGCGCGGGTCTGGCTGTTGCAGGTGACGAAGCGGCGGCTGGTCGTGCCCATGCCGCTCCATTCGGAGCGGTAGATCGGCATGGCGTTCAGAATGCCGAGCGCCGGCGCCAGGATCTCGGCGCGGATACGTTCGCCGGGGCTCTGCACATGGCAGCTCGCGCAGGAGAAATTCAATTGGCCGCGGCGGGTGTAGAAATAGCGCTTCCCGTTCTCGAATGCCGCGAGCGCGCGCGGATCGTCGGGGATCTTGATGTCCATCGGCTTGCCGCGCGAGGTGAAGGCCATGTAGGCGGTGAGCGAGGCCATCTCGTCCTTGACGTAGGAATAGGGCGCCTCGCCATTGGCCTCGCGGCAGCGGTTGAGCGCCAGCTCCAGCGTGACGACCTTGCCCTCCTTCTCGTCGAAATAAGGATAGTTCTGGCGGATGCCGATGCCGCCGTTCGGGAAACAGTCGGCATAGGTCTTGCCGTTCTTGAACGGGGTGGCGAACATTTCCTTGCCGGCGTCGAGCGCGAACTCGTAGGGCGGGAATTCCTCCTTCTCCTGCCACTGCCGCTTCATGTCCTCGTTCATCGAATAGGGGCCGTTGACGAAATCCTCGTGCTTCACGGTTGGGAATTTCTGGAAGAAGAAGTTCTGGAACGCCTTGGCATCGGCGACGGGATCGACCTTGTCGGCCGCCACCACGCGCGGAGAGGTGAGGGCCAACGCGACCAGCGCGGCGCTCAACGAACCAAGCAGGATGGAGGTGCGGGCCTTCATCACGAGATCTTCGCGGTGGTCGTGTCCGACGCACCCTTGTTATCGGTCCAGGAGACCTTGAGATCGTCGCCCTTCTTGGCCCCCTTGAAGCTGAACTTGACATAGGGGTCCTTCGAGATCGCGGTGCCCCAATCGGCAACGAAGACGTCCTTGCCGTTACATTCGAATGTCAGCTGCTGGATGTAATGCGCCGGGATCAGCTCGCCCTTGGCGTCCTTGACGAAGCCGGTATCCATGGGGTGCTGGATCAGCGCCTGCACCTCGGTGATGTCGCCGTTGGCGGTGGCGCGGACGCGAATGCTGGATGCCATCTCGATCTTCCTCGCTTAGCCGCCGCAGCCGCCGACGGTGACCTTGACCTCTTTGGTCGCGCTGTAGAGCTTGCCGTCGGCCTCCACGATCGCAACGACGTTGGTGGTTTTGGCCATCTTCAGCCGGTTGGCGACGGCAGGGATCGTGCCTTCGGGAATCCTGTAGCTGGCGGCAAGCGCGCTGGGATTCTCGGCCACGAAGAACGAGATCGAGGTGACCTTGTCGAGCGTCGTCGTCACCGAGATTGGCACGACACCGCCGTTCTCGGCGATCTCGGGGGCGTCCAGCTTGACCTTGTCGGACGGCTCGGCGGTTTTGCCGTACAGCGCCTTGACGGCGTCCGCCTCGCTCTTCTGCTTGAAGGCCTCTTCCGGATATTTGTCGTTGGCCGCGGCGCGCGCGGGCGCGGCGCCGAACGGCAGATTGCCGAGGCCGAGCAGCGCGACCGAGGCTGCGCCCTGAAGCATCAGGCGCCGCGTCGCGCTTGGGCCGGTGAGTGTGGTCATTTCGGGTCTCCCAACCAAATCTCGTGGCGTGCCTGAAGTCACAGGGTCTGCAGGAAATCAACGATCGCGCTGATCTCCTGTTCGGTCAAAATCCGGTTCCGGCCGAACGGCGGCATCATGGTCTGCGGATTGCGCCTGGTCTCGTCGAAGATGATCGCGGCCAGCTCGTTGCGATCGGGGTACTTGGCCTTGAGGTCCTTCAGTTCCGGCCCGATCGTTCCCGGCAGGTCGCCACCCCTGATGACATGGCAGGTCAGGCAATTGCCCTTGCCGCGGTCGAAAGCGAGTTTCTGGCCGTCGGCCACAGCGGACTGCGCCCACGCCGGGCTGGCGAGGCCGGCGGCAATGGCCAGCAAGATGAACAGAACGGGCGTCCGGGAAAAGGCGGTCAAGGCGTCATTCCGAGGCGTTATATCGATGGTCAAGATCGCGAAATAGAAGCGTTCCAAAGCACAAAGGGCACCGCCTGACAATCGAGACTATGCACGCGACAAAATGAAGTTAATATCTTCCCCATTGCAACTAATGAGATTATTTGTTCAGCCGATTTGGCCCGAGACTTAAGGGCCGTGGCGCGGGCCGGCTGTTTCCTGAGCGTTTTGCCGCTCAACCTGTTTTCAACGCGTTCTCGTTTTTTCAAGGGGACCTCACTTGGCTGAATATGTCGTCGAATTCGGCAGGGATGGCGGTCGGGTCGAGTCGGATGGGCGGCTCGACGCACCGGCATTTCATCGCAATCACGAGCCGCTCTGGGCGGCACTGGAACGGCATCTCGCCGGCTGCACCGGCAACGTGGTCGAGCTCGGCAGCGGAACCGGCCAGCACGTGGTCTACTTCGCCCGTCACACGCCCGGCCTGATCTGGTGGCCCAGCGATCTCAACCAGCGCCACCTCAAGAGCATCGAGGCCTGGCGCGTTCATTCAGGCCTGAAAAATATCCGCTCGCCGCTGCGGATCGATCTCACCGATCCTGATTGGTGCCCGGAGATGAAAAGCGGGCAGGCGCCGTCGAGTCTTGCCGCATTGTTCTGCGCCAATGTCATCCACATCGCGCCATGGAGCGTCGCCGAGGGCCTGTTCGCCGGCGCCGGCCGCTATTTGCGGGCCGACGGCAAGCTGTTCCTCTACGGCCCGTTCAAGCGCGGCGGCAAGCACATCGCGCTCAGCAACGCCGTGTTCGACACCTCCTTGCGTGAAGGCAATCCCGATTGGGGCGTGCGTGATATCGCCGATGTCGAAGCGCTCGCCCGCGGCGCAAGTCTTCGCCTCGTCGATACGATCGACATGCCCGCGAATAATCTGACCTTGGTATTCGCGCGATAGGAGGTCGTCATGCCCGGGCTTGTCCCGGGCATCCACGTTCTTCGTGCACCAGCCAAGGCGTGGATGGCCGGGTCAAGCCCGGCCATGACGGTGCGGAGATGTCAGCGACGCAAACGCTAGCCCTCGTCCCGCCACCCGATCTTGTCCTTCAAGAACCGAAACCCCAGCACCTCGAACCCCGCGCGCTCCTTGTTGTCCTTGCCGTAGCCGTGGCCGCCCGCTTCAGGCTCGTAGAACCAGGCTTCATAGCCCATGGCCTGCAGCTTTGCCGCCATCTTGCGCGCATGGCCGGGATGGACGCGGTCGTCGCGCCGCGTGGTGGCGATCAGGATCGGCGGATAGGGCTGGCCGGCTTTGACGTTGTGATAGGCGGAGTAGGTCTTGAGCCAGTCCCACTCCTCGGGCTTGTCGGGATCGCCATATTCCGCGATCCAGCTCGCGCCGGCGAGCAGCTTCGTGTAGCGGCGCATGTCGATCAGCGGGATGGTGCAGAACAGCGCGCCGAAACGCTCGGGGTATCGCACCAGCATGTTGGTGATGAGGATGCCGCCGTTCGATCCACCCTGCGCGGCAATGCGCTTTGCCGTCGTCACCCCGCGGCGGACGAGATCGGCGGCAACGGCTGCGAAATCATCGTGCGACAGTTTCTTGCCGGCGAGCCGGCCGGCATCGTGCCAGCGCGTGCCGAATTCGCCGCCGCCGCGCAAATTCGCCTGCACCGTCGCGCCGCCGCGCTCCAGCCACAGCTTGCCGAGTGACGGATTGTAATACGGCTTCACCGAATGGGCGAAGCCGCCATAGGCGCTCATATAGACCGGTGCATCGCCGGTCTCGCCAACAGGGCCGGTCTGCACATAGGGGATACGCTCGCCGTCGATCGAGATCGCCTCGTGCTGGGTCACCATGAGGCCGTCGGCGTTGAATGTTTTAGGCGCCTGCTTCAACACGGTCGGGCTCGCGACGCCGCGCTCGATCAGCAGCAGCGACGGCGGCGTCAGCGGATCCTGCACATTGGCAAGCAGGTCGCCATTGCTCTCGGAGGGATGGCGATCCAGCGGCCAGATGTCGACGACGCCGATCTGCGGCAGGCCACCGAGTGACTCGCGGCTCCAGCTTGTGGCGGACGGCGTACAGATCTCGAATTGCGGCTGGAGCTCGTCGAGGATCGACAGCACCAGCCTGCCCCCGGCCCAGAACAGACCTTGCAAGGCGCGGCGAGGTTCCGGCTCGAACAGCACCGCGAAATCGCGGCTGCCGGCGAGGAAGGCCGAGAGCGACATGCCGAGCACGGTGTCGGCGGCATAGGCTTTTCCCTCGATCGACCAGGCTTCGCGCAGCTTCATCGCGAACCAGTCGCCATGCGCCTGCAACCAGATGCCGGTCGGCAGATCGAGCTTCGTCGTCGCGCCGTCCGCGCAGCGCAGCCAGAGCGCATGATTGAAGAAGTCGATCTGGTCGACGATCCAGCTGCGCGGGGCCGCAGCGGTGTCGTCGACGATGCCGGAGATCGCCATATGATCGGCCGTGGTCTCGATGATCATTTGCGCCTGATCGACAGGCTGGCCGCGCCGCCACAGGCGAACCGTCCGCGAATATCCCGAACTCGTCGCCATGCCCTCACCATGGGCGCTCGACAGCAGCAGCGTGTCGGCATCGAGCCAATCGACGCCGCCCTTGGCTTCCGACAGCGCAAATCCGTCCGCCACGAAACTCCTGGTGTCGAGGTCGAATTCCCGCAAGGTGACGGCGTCGCTGCCACCGCGCGACAGGCCCAAAATGGCGCGCGCGCTTCCCGGCCGCGTGGTGATGCCGCTCAGCAGCCAGTCCTCGCCTTCGCGTGCGGCGAGCTGGTCGACGTCCAGCATGATCTCCCACGCCGGATGCGATTTGCGAAACTCCGCGGGCGAAGTCTTCCGCCACAGGCCGCGCGGGTTGGTGGCATCCTTCCAGAGATTGTGCAGTTCGTCGCCGCGCCGGCTGACATAGGGAATGTTGTCGGAACGATCGTAGATCGCCGCGAGGATGTCGCGGTCGCGCGCGAAGGCCGCTCCGCCGAACGCCTCGAGCGTCAGGCTGTTCTGCCGCGTGACGAAATCGAGCGCCTGCTTGCCTTCGATCTCCTCCAGCCAGAGCCAGGGATCGTCATCGGGAGCACCGAGCGTAGGCCTGTCGTCGACGGACATGAACGAAACTCCGGAAGGTTGCGGCGGATAGGATTTGATCGAGCGCAAGCCGTCAAGTGCGCGGCCCGTTATCATCGGCCCGATTGCGTCAGAGACATGGCCTGCGCCCGTTTGCGCCGGTTGCCCGCCCTCCCGCGCCCCGCCATAGTGCCGGGAATCAAGCGAGCCCCTTGGAAGCACTTAAAAGCCCGTTGGGGCGGAAATACCGATGCTGGATGTGACTGCAGCCAATGAGATCGCCGCCGACGCCCGCGTGCGCGCCAATGTGGTGCGCCTTGCCGCCGCGCAAGCGCTGACCGGCGCCAACTCTGCGGTGATCTTCGCCACCGGCGCGATCGTCGGCGCGACGCTCGCGCCCGACGTCTCGTTCGCGACCGTGCCGATCTCGATGTATGTGCTCGGCCTCGCCGCCGGCACGCTGCCGACCGGCGCGATCTCGCGCCGCTTCGGCCGCCGCGTCGCTTTCATCGTCGGCACCGGTGTGGGTGCGCTGACCGGTCTGCTCGGCTGCTTCGCGATCCTGCACGCTTCGTTCGCGCTGTTCTGTGTCGCGACTTTTCTCGGCGGCCTCTACGGCGCGGTGGCGCAGTCCTATCGCTTCGCTGCCGCCGACGGCGCCAGTGCAGACTATCGGCCCAAGGCGGTGTCCTGGGTGATGGCGGGCGGCGTGTTCGCCGGCGTGCTCGGTCCGCAGCTCGTGCAATGGACCATGGATGTCTGGCAGCCTTATCTGTTCGCCTTCAGCTTTCTGGTCCAGGCTGCCGTCGCGCTCATCGCGATGGGCATCGTCGCGGGGGTCGACATGCCGAAACCGGCACCGGCCGATCTTCACGGCGGGCGGCCGCTGCTCGAGATCGTGACCCAGCCGCGTTTCATCGCGGCGGCGCTGTGCGGCGTCATCTCATATCCCATGATGAATCTGGTGATGACCTCGGCGCCGCTCGCCATGAAGCTGTGCGGCTTGAGCGTTTCCGATTCCAATTTCGGCATCCAATGGCACATCGTCGCCATGTACGGGCCGAGCTTCTTCACGGGCGCGCTGATCGCCCGCTTCGGCGCGCGGAAGGTCGTTGCCGCCGGCCTGCTGCTGGAGGCCGGCGCCGCCGGCATCGGCCTGTCCGGCATCACCGCGATGCATTTCTGGGCCACGCTGATCGTGCTTGGTGTGGGGTGGAATTTCTCCTTCATCGGCGCCTCCGCGCTGGTGCTGGAGACGCACCGGCCGCAGGAGCGCAACAAGGTGCAGGCTTTCAACGATTTCCTGGTGTTCGGCATGATGGCGATCGGCTCGTTCTCGTCCGGCCAATTGCTCGCCAGTTACGGCTGGTCCGCGGTGAACATGGTGGTGTTTCCGCCGGTGCTGCTCGGCCTCGCCGTGCTCTCGCTGGCCTCCTTTGCCCGCCGCCGCAAAGCGCGGCTGGACGCGGCCATGGGTGAGTTCCCGGACGCGATCTGAGATGGCGGGAGGCTGTCAGCAGCGTTGATAGTTCGATCCAGGTCGAAGTGATTTCCGGGGCTTGGGTTGTTACATGATGCTCGTCATGAACAGGCGGGCGTGATGCAAGGCGCTCGCGGGGGAAACCAAGGACAAGCGCAAATGCTCGACAATCCCCGGCACGACGTATCCATCGACGAATCCTCCCTCCGCTACGAAGGCTGGCGCATCGTTGCGGTCTGCTTCCTGCTCGCGACCTTCGGCTGGGGGCTCGGCTTCTACGGCCAGAGCGTCTATGTCGCCGAGCTCCAGCGCGCGCACGGCTGGTCGGCCTCGCTGATCTCGTCCGGCACGACGTTCTTCTATCTGTTCGGCGCGCTGCTCGTCGTTTTCGTCGGCGAGGCCGTCAACAAATACGGCCCGCGTCTCGGCCTGATCGCGGGGACGCTGGCGATGTCGGCCGCGGCGGTCGCGATCGGCGCGGTGCGCGAGCCGTGGCAGCTTTATCTCGCCAACGCCGTGCTCGCCTTCGGTTGGGCCGGTACCAGTTTGGCCATGATCACCAACACGATCAGCCTGTGGTTCGACCACAAGCGCGGCATGGCCATCAGTCTCGCGCTGAATGGCGCAAGCTTCGGCGGCATCGTCGGCGTGCCGCTGCTGGTGACGTTGATCGGCCATGTCGGCTTCACCAGTGCGATGTTTATCGTCGCCGGCGCCATGCTCGTGCTGCTCGTGCCGGTGATCCTGATTGTCGTCGGCCGCCCGCCTGATCTCCATGGCCGGCGCGCCGCGACGAAGGCGAAGCCGCAATCGTCGGCGCAGATCCGCAGCCAGGCGTTGCGCGATGTCGGCTTCCTCACCGTGACCATTGCTTTTGCCTTGGTGCTGTTCGCGCAGGTCGGCTTCATCGTCCACCTGATCTCGTTCCTCGATCCCGTGATCGGGCGCGAGCGGGCGGCCGTCGCGGTTGCGGTGCTGACCGCGATGGCGGTGATCGGCCGGGTGCTGTTCTCGCTGGTGATCGACCGCCTCAACCAGCGGCTCGCCTCGGCGCTGTCGTTCCTGAGCCAGGCCGTGGCGCTTCTCGTCGTCATCAATATGCACAATGATTACGTGCTGATCGCCGCCTGCGCATTGTTCGGCTTCTCGGTCGGCAATCTCATCACGCTGCCGTCGCTGATCGTGCAGCAGGAGTTCGATTCCGCCTCGTTCGGCGTGCTGATCAGCCTCAACACCGCAATCAACCAGGTGACCTATGCGTTCGGCCCTGGCGTGGTCGGCTTTCTGCGCGATTTCTCCGGTGGCTATGAGCTGCCGTTCTATCTGTGTATTGCGCTGGAGGTTGTGGCGGCGGCGCTGATCATGGTGCGGGGGAAGCCGCGAGGAAAGCTTTCGTAGGGTGGGCAAAGGCGCATCGCGCCGTGCCCACCATCTGATTCTCCACTTGCCCTCGCGAGATTTGGTGGGCACGCTTCGCTTTGCCCACCCTACGAGACTAGGCCTCGCGCTGCTTCAGCAGCCCGTCCACATCCAGCCGCTTCGTGAACATCGCGAGCTTGCCGTCCGGCCCGAACGGCCATTGCTCCCGCGGCTTGTCCCAATACAACTCGACGCCGTTCTGGTCCGGATCGCGCAAATACAGCGCTTCGGACACGCCATGGTCGCTCGCTCCGTCGAGCGCAATGCCGGCAGAGAGCACGCGGTGCAGCGCATCCGCCAGCGCGGGCCGCGTCGGATAGAGGATCGCGGTGTGATAGAGCCCGGTCGTTCCCGGCGGCGGCGGCGAACCGCCCTTGCTCTCCCAGGTGTTGAGCCCGATGTGGTGGTGATAGCCGCCGGCCGAGATGAAGGCCGCGCCGGAGCCCATCCGCTGCATCAGCTCGAAGCCGAGCACGCCGCAATAGAAGCCCAGCGCGCGATCGAGATCGGCGACCTTGAGATGGACGTGGCCGATCCTGGTGCCGGCGGCGACGGCTTGGTTCTGCGACATGCGGCTGCTCCGTTGATGAACCCCACATAGGTCCGGCCCCGGGATGCTGCTACCGGCCTATCCCGAAACCCATCGTTTCCTTACGCGAAACTATGAGAGCTCCCGCACCTCGCCCTCCGGCAGCTCGAACTCAAACGTGTTCAGCGTCATCGACACCAGCGTGTAATAGCCGCACAGACCAACCACCTCGACCACGCCGCGCTCGCCGAGCAGCTTCACCGCCTCATCATAGAGGCCCTTCTCGACGCCGTGGCCCTCATGCAGCGACTTCGCGACGTCGTAGATCATCTTAGCCCTGGGATCGTCGAAGACGGGCGTGCGGCGGTCGCGGATCGCGTGGATGATGTCGGGCTTCATGCCGCCGGCAAGCGCGAGGCGCTTGTGCGCGTACCATTCGTAATGCGCGGTCCAGTGCCGCGCCGTCACCAGGATCGCGATCTCCGAGAGCTTCGCAGGGAAGATCGTATCGTAGCGCAGGACCTCGCCGAGCCGCGTGGCGTGACGGGCCATGTCGGGGCTGTTCAGCCAGGCCATCATCGGCGCTGGCGGCTTGCCGCGCTTGCCGGCAATCGACTCGTCATAGGTCTGCCGCTGGCTCTCGTTCATTTCGCCAGGCGAAAGAAGTTTCAGGCGCATTGTTGTTTCCTCTTTGTTTTCAAGCTTCGCCGTCGCGGCGACTATAGCGGATGCGTGACACGGAAGTGGTTGAATTCCACGAGACGATGGCCCAGAGTCGAGCTCAACAAGCCGATATAGATTGATGGAAACGATCCATGAGCGACAAAACGAGCGAGACTGAGACCGCCGATCTCGAAACATTCCGCAGCGAAACGCGCGCCTGGTTGGAAGCCAATTGCCCGCCGGAGATGCGCAAGCCCGCGACCTCCGACGCCGACGTGTTCTGGGGCGGACGTAACGCAAAATTCTCGTCGGAGCCGCAGCGCATCTGGTTCGAGCGCATGCGCGACAAGGGCTGGACGGTACCCGATTGGCCGAAGGAGTACGGCGGCGGTGGCCTGAGCGCCGCCGAGCACAAGGTGCTGCGCGCGGAGATGGGACGAATCGGCGCGCGGCCCCCGCTGTCGAGCTTCGGCATCTGGATGCTCGGGCCGGCGCTGCTGAAATACGGCAACGATGCGCAGAAGAAGGAGCATCTGCCGAAGATCGCGGCTGGCCTGATCCGCTGGTGTCAGGGTTATTCCGAGCCGAACGCCGGCTCCGATCTCGCCTCGCTCCAGACCCGCGCCGAGAGCGACGGCGACGATTTCGTCATCACGGGGTCGAAGATCTGGACGTCCTACGCCAACTACGCCGACTGGATCTTCTGCCTCGTCCGCACCGATCCCGCCGCGAAGAAGCATGACGGCATCAGCTTCATCCTGTTCGACATGACCTCGAAGGGCGTGACGACCAAGCCGATCCTTCTGATCTCCGGCTACTCGCCGTTCTGCGAGACGTTCTTCGACAATGTCCGCGTGCCGAAATCGCACGTGGTCGGCACCGTCAATCGCGGCTGGGACGTCGCCAAATATTTGCTCCAGCACGAGCGCGCGATGATATCAGGCATGGGCGAGCGCGGCGTCGGCCGTCCACTGGGCCAGATCGCGGCCGATTCCGTCGGCACCGATGCGCTGGGGCGGCTCGACGATGCGATGCTGCGTGGCCGCATTGCCAGCTTCGATGTCGATGAAGCTGCCCTTGCAGCCTGCGCCGAGCGCGCGGTCGATCTCGCCAAGGCGGGGCAGGCGCATCCGGCGTTCTCGTCGGCAATGAAATATTACGGCACCGAGCTGAACAAGCGCCGCTACGAGATCCTGATGTCGGCCGGTGGCGTCGATGCACTGGAATGGGAGAGCGAACGTTCGAAGCAAGGAGCGCGTCCGCGCGCCTGGCTGCGGACCAAGGCCAACTCGATCGAGGGCGGCACCACCGAGGTCATGCTCGGCATCGTCGCCAAGCGCATCCTCGATCTGCCGGGGGCGTAAGATTTCCCGTCATTCCGGGGCGCGCGAAGCGCGAGCCCGGAATCCATTTCACCGCGTATATGCCGCCTGATGGATTCCGGGCCTGGCCCTTCGGGCCATCCCGGAATGACCAAGACAAAACAGATTTCGAATCGGAACGCACCCATGGCCCTCGTCCTCACCGAAGAACAATCGATGCTCCGCGACAGCGCGCGCGGGCTGATCAGCGACAAGGCGCCGGTGTCGCATTTGCGGCATCTGCGCGACAGCAAGGACCCCACCGGCTTCTCCAGGGAGTTTTGGCATTCCTTCGCCGAGATGGGTTTTGCTGGCTTGCTGGTGCCGGAAGAGTTCGGCGGCAGCGGTCTCGGCTATGTCGAGGCCGGCGTGGTGATGGAGGAGATCGGCCGCACGCTGATGCCGTCGCCCTTCCTCGCCACCAGCGTGGTCGCGGCCTCGGCGCTGAACCGTGGCGGCAATGTCGCGCAGAAGTCGGAGTATCTGCCGAAGATTTCCAACGGCTCCCTGCTGGCGACGCTCGCGATCGACGAGGGCGCAAAACATCGCCCGCTTCAGACCAACCTCCAGGCCGTGCGCGCCGGCAACGGTTTCAGGCTCTCCGGCGCCAAGGCGCTGGTGGTCGACGGTCACGTCGCCGATCTCATCATCGTCGCTGCGCGCACTGCGGGTTCGGCCGGCGAGCGCGAGGGGCTGACGCTGTTCCTGGTCAACCCGAAGGCCAAGGGCGTTGCGATCGAGCGCACCATCATCGTCGACGCGCACAATGCGGCGCGGATCGAGCTTGCCAATGTCGAGCTCGATGCCGACAGCGTGCTCGGCGAAATCGACCAGGGTGGCGCACTGCTCGACGGCGTGCTCGATATCGGGCGCGGCGCGGTGGCCTCCGAAATGGTCGGCTTGAGCGAAGAAGTGTTCGACCGCACCGTCGAGTACCTCAAGAGCCGCAAGCAATTCGGCAAGCTGATCGGCGAATTCCAGGCGCTGCAGCACCGCGCCGCCGAGCTCTATGTCGACATCGAGATCACCCGCGCCGCCGTAATGAAGGCGCTGCAAGCGCTCGATACGGACGTCGCCAAGGCCGCATCAAGTGTCGCAGTGGCAAAGGCCCGCGCCGGCACCACCGCCACGCGCGCGGTGCAGGAAGGCGTGCAGATGCATGGCGGCATGGGCATGACCGACCAGTTCGACATCGGCTTCTTCATGAAGCGCGCGCGCGTGTGCGAGGAATTGTTCGGCGACGCGAACTACCACACCGAGCAGCTGGCGCGGGCGCGGGGGTATTGAGCGCGCGAACATGAGACGCGAGCACGTGCCTCACACGCAGTGTCGTCGCCCGGCTTGACCGGCCGACCCAGTACGCCGCGGCCTCTCGATTGATCACAACCGTCTCTGGAATACTGGATCGCCCGGTCAAGCCGGGCGATGACAGTTGAGATTGTGGATAGCGCGCCTGCCCCAAGCTCGTCATTGCGAGGAGCAGTTGCGACGAAGCAATCCAGACCGTCGCCTTGGAAAGACTCTGGATTGCTTCGCTTCGCTCGCAATGTCGGCGGATAGAGCTCCTTACCTCACCGGCGGTGCATACTGCACGCCGCCCGCATTCCACAGCTGGTTCATGCCGCGCGGGATCTTCAGCTTCGATTTCTCGCCGATGTTGCGCTCGTACATCTCGCCGTAATTGCCGACGTGGCGGATGATGCGGACCACCCAATCCTTGGTGAGGCCGAGCTGCTCGCCGTAATTGCCCTCGGTGCCGACCAGCCGCATCACTTCCGGCTTCTTCGACTTCAGGGCCTCGTCGATGTTCTCCGAGGAGACGCCGAGCTCCTCGGCGTTGATCATCGCGTACAGCGTCCACTTCACGATCATCATCCAGTCGTCGTCGCGCTGGCGCACGACGGGCGCGAGCGGCTCCTTGGAGATCATGTCCGGCAGGATCATGTGGTCGCCGGGCTTCGACAGGTTGATCCGCAGCGCGTAGAGCTGGGAGACGTCGGCGGAGAGCGTGTCGCATTTGCCGGTATCGTAGGCTTTCACCACGTCGTCCAGCTTGTCGAACTTCATCTCTTCATACTTCATGTTGTTGGCACGGAAGTAATCCGCGACGTTGAGCGCCGTGGTGGTCCCGGTCTGGACGCAGACCTTGCTGCCGGTCAGGTCCAGCGCGGTTTCCTTGTTGCGCGCACGCGGCAGCATGAAGCCTGCGCCGTCGTAATAGGCGACCGCGGGGAAATAGAGATCGTAGTCGAGCTCGCGCGCCATGCTCCAGGTCGAGTTGCGTGAGAGGATGTCCACCTTCCGGCTCTGCAATTCCTTGAAGCGCTCGCTGGCATCGAGCGCGACGAATTTCGCCTTGCTCGGGTCGTTGAAGATCGCCGACGCGACAGCGCGGCAGAAATCGACGTCGAAGCCGGTCCAGTTGCCCTTGTCGTCGGGGATCGAGAAGCCCGGCAGGCCCTTGTTGACGCCGCACAGCACCTCGCCGCGGCGGACGGTGCGCTTCAGGGTGCGGGTGTCGTAGAATTCATAGATGATGGCCAGGACGGCGACCAGCACGGCGACTGCGAGCCCGATCAGCAGGCCGCCACGAAAAGTGCGCATCATGTTGCTCTCTCGAAATAATCGGGAAAAGGAATATTCGCCAGGGCGAGAAGATCAGAGTTCGGGCTTCTGCCGGATGACCACCTTGGTGCCGACAGGGACGCGATCGTAGAGATCGGCGACGTCACGGTTGACGAGCCGGAAGCAGCCCGAGGAGACCTTGGTGCCGATCGTGTCGGGCCGATTGGTGCCGTGGATCCGATAAACGGTGGTGCCCAGATACATGGCGCGCGCGCCGAGCGGATTGCCGGGGCCGCCGGCCATGAAGCGCGGCAGATAGGGCTGGCGCTGGATCATCTCCGGCGGCGGCGTCCAATCCGGCCACTCCTTCTTGTTGGTGATGTTCACCAGCCCCTGCCACTGAAAGCCATCGCGGCCGACGCCGATGCCGTAGCGGATCGCACGACCGCCGGGCTGCACCAGATAGAGATGCCGTTCGGCGGTCGAGATGATGAGGGTGCCGGGCGCTTCGGTGGTGCGGAAGTAGACGACCTGCTTCTGCCATTCCGGATCGAGCTCGAAGGCATCGTCGGCGACCAGGCCCGGCTCGTCGCCGCGGTCGGGCTGCTGGGCGTAGGCATGGGGCGCGGACAGGATCAGGCCGATCGCAGCCACAAACATCCCGGTCAGGCGACGAAAATCCGTCATTTCAAGCTCTCCCCACTGCCACAGCGAATTTCGTTCGGAACCATCTGAACCCAGCGGCAGCTTCATGGCAAGTTGATGGCGCGCCCGGCTGGTATGTCACGAGAATGCTTTGGTTTTTTGACGGACCGCGCGCAATGCCACAAATGGGGGATGGCGCGAAAAGCTCAGATTACCGCCGAGAAGTCGATGCGCTCCCTCCCCCGCTTACGGGGGAGGGTCGGGGAGAGGGTGTCTCCGCAGAAAGATTCCCCCAGAGGAGAGAACCCTCACCCGGCGCGCGGGTCGATGCTTCGCATCGCCCGGGCGCGCCGACCTCTCCCGCAAGCGGGAGAGGCTCAGACCGAACCAGCGGCGAGATCAACTTCGCCAATTCGCACGAGATGCCAGCTAGATCTTGTTGTTCTCCAGCGCGATTCCGAGCCGCCGGACGATCTCCGTCCCCACGGCGCGCGCCTCGAGCCTCGACCCGATCCGAGGGCTGCGAAACCGTCGTCCTGAGAGCAAGCGGATCACGACGATGCAGTGCTCGTCCTCGGAGCGACCGCGGCGCTCGACGGTGATCGTCTTGACGTCGCGCCCTTCGATGTGGTCGGCGCGCAACGTGCCGTCGCCCCACAGGCGTTCGACGCGGATATCGCCCTGGCGGATGATCCAGAAGGCGCCGGTCACAAGGTTGGCATATCGATAAACGCCAAAAGCGGCGATCGCGCCGACCGGCAGCAGCATGATGTCGACCGGCCCGGGCGACAGGCCACGCCAGAGCCTGTAGGCGTAGGGAACGGCGCACAATGCGACGACGATCAGTGCGACGATCCTGATGTCTCTCTTCGAGAACGGCTCGAGGGGGTCGCCGAGACGCATCTCGGGATTGCTGGCATCGAGCGGATTGACCGGAGACTCGACGTCGGGAACGTCGAATTGCGCGGCGATCCGCGCCACCGTGTCATGCACGTGGGTGACATCGGTGATCGGCGGCGACGTCAGGCGCTCACCGGAGGCGAGCGTGAAGGCGAGCTGGAAGCGGGCTTTCGCCCTCTTGCTTCCGGGAACCTGCAATCCCCTGATGTCGTCCTTGGCAACGATCCGCGTCTTTAGTTTTCCGAACGGACGCTGCTCCCCGATCAGGATCTCGTCCGGCGTGATGATCCACACCACCGCTGGCGCCAGCATGATGATTCCGACGAACGCCGCTCCCACCAGCAGCGCGACCACGGAGATGATCACCTCCAGGGGATCGTGTGTGAACAGGCCCGGCGTGAAGCACAGCGCAACGGCGGCCGCAAAGCCGGACATGACCAGCCGCTGCGCGATCGAGGCGCCTTCACGAAGGCGAATGTCGGTGCTGCTGGTGGCGTCGTCCATCGCGGGCGGCTGATTGCGTGGCCCGCGAAACTCCACGGACGTGTCCGTGGAGTCAAGCAACAACGGCGAGACCCGCGCCGGGTGTTAGCTATTGGCGTTCAGCAGCTTTGCCACGGTGCGGTCGATCTCGTCATAGCGGCCTTCGCCCGCGTGCTGGAACACGATCTTGCCGTTCTGGTCGATGATGTATTGCGCCGGCCAATACTGGTTGCTGTAGGCGTTCCAGGTCCTGGAATCATTGTCCTGCGCCACCGGATAGGTGATGCCGTGCCTCTTTAGCGCCGCCTGGACATTGGAGGCCGAGCGCTCGAACGGGAATTCCGGCGTGTGCACGCCCACCACGACGAGACCCCGGTCCTTGTACTTGGCGTAGAGCTCGGTGACGTGCGGCAGCGTGTTGACGCAGTTGACGCAGCCATAGGTCCAGAAGTCCACCAGCACGACCTTGCCGCGGAGGTCGGCGAGGCTGAGCGGCTTCGAGTTGAACCAGTTGTTGATGCCGGCGAAGTCGGGCGCAGTCTGCTGGCTTGCGGCAGCGGTGACGACAGGGACAGCGCGCGCAGCCTCGTCGCAGATGCCGGGGATGACGGCGCCTGTTACGGCGATGCCGATCAGAGCGGCGGAGACGGCGAGCAGTTTGAAAGTCATGGACGAGTCCTCGGTTGAGATGCGCGATGATCACAGGCCGATCTGGCCGGTGGGATAGAAGCCGGTGAGCCACGCCACGATCAGCGTGTCGTATTGAAAATAGGCGGCGAGCGCGAAGCCGATCACGACGACGCCAAAGCCTTGCTGAAGGCGCGGCGAGATGCGCGCGAGACTGCGCACCCGCGTGGTCGCGGCCTGCCCGCCATAGGCGATCGCCAGCATGGGGATAGCCGCGCCGATCGCGTAGGCGACCAGCAGCGTGCCGGCCCAGCCAAAATTCTTCGTCGTGGCGACCAGTGTCAGGATCGAGCCGAGCACCGGGCCGGCGCAGGGCGTCCAGACCAGGCCGAGCGTGGTGCCGAGCACGAGTCCGCCGAGCGCGCCCTCGCGCTGCGTCGCGCGGGAATTGCCGAGATCGAGCCAGCCGTTGAGCCGGATCGACAGCCATTCGAACGGCGCCGGCCACAGCATCAACAGGCCGAAGCCGAGCAGAAGGATCGACGCCGCCTCGCGCAGCACGTTCGGATCGAAATCGAACAGCCGCGTGATGGCGCCGAGCAACAGCGCGGTCGCGGAGAACGAGATGACGAAGCCGAGCGCGATCATCGCGGGGCGCAGATGCGAGCTGCGGCCGATCGAGGCGCCGAGCAGGATCGGCAGCATCGGCAGCGTGCACGGCGCAGCGATGGTGAGGATGCCGGCGAGGACGGCGAAGAGCAGTTCGAGCATCGAGGCACTCGTGAAGGGGGTCACGAGGGCTGTTCGGGATAGATGTGTCGGACGTTACGCCGCGTCACACGTTCGTGACGGGCGCGGCTGCGGGCCGAAACGATGGTGCGTTCCCTCCCCCCTTGTGGGGGAGGGTTAGGGGAGGGGGGTAGCCCAGGAGATGGTCTACCCGTCTGGCATCATGCCGCGCCTGCAAGTCGAGACGGTCCCCGTGTGGCCCCCTCTCCCTGCCCTCCCCCACAAGGGGGGAGGGAACGAGAGAGACGTGTCCGCCTCACTCGAGCGCAGCGCCGCAGCCCACCCCCAAATACAAAACGACCCGGAGGGGGGCATCCCGTCCGGGTCGCTGGAGGTCTTGGGAGGTTTAACGAAACCGTATGTGAGCTTTATAGAAGGGAAGTTTTTCCGCCTGATGTTGTGCTTTGTTTCAATTGTTTCGTCGGCGGTAACACTTCCGTGTCCGGGATAGGGCCAAAGCTTGCGTCCTATCCCTTTGAAATGTCTAAGCTTCAGGCGGCGAAGCGCTCGACGCCGGCGCCCTTAAGCAATTCGGCGAGTTGCTTGCGGGCATAGAACATCCGGGTCTTCACCGTGCTCTGCGGGATGCCGATGATCTGACCGACCTCCTCCACCGACTTCTCATGGTAGTAGACGAGGTTGATGATTTCGCGATGCGCGGGTGACAGCTTCTGAACGCAGGCGCGCAGGATCGCGCTGGTGTCGCTGCGGTCGAGCGAGGTCTCCGGCGTGTCGCAGCCATCGGCGATCTGGCGCACGTCTTCCTGGTCGATGTCCTCGAAACGGCGCTGGCGCATCGCGGTCAGCGCCTTGAAGCGGGCAATCGAGAGCAGCCAGGTCGAAACCTGCGAGCGGCCCTGGAATTGGCCGGCGGTCCGCCACACGTCCAGAAACACCTGGCTGACGAGGTCTTCCGCCGTGGTAGCGTCGCGCACGATCCGCAGGATGAAGCGGTACACGCGCACATTGTGCCGGCAATAAAGGATGTGCATGGACGTCCGGTTGCCGTCGGCAATGCTTTCGAGAAGCATGTCGTCCGAGGTCGCCTGAGCGGCAATGATGCTCTGGCTGGCTTGGGCGTTGATGGCGATGACGTTCGGCATTGACTTGGCTCCCCGTAGCGCCGCAACCGAGCGGCGTTTCCTTGGACCAAAGTGTTAATGAGCCAACGTTTCGGGACGTCTGCACGAAAAGGAGAAAATGGTTTCGTGCGCCATCAAATTGTTTCGTCGGATTAGCCGCGACGAAAAATTCGAGGCAAAAAAGCGTGGAATTTCAATGTACGGAAAATACGGGGATGGGGATTAGGCGACGAGCGGAGGCGCCGGGAACATATTTCCGGGGTTTGCGTTCGATGTCGCCTCAATCCCAGCTGTCGTCTTGGCCTAGTGCGCAATTGCGCACGGGGGGGCCGGGACCCATAAACACGGAGTGGGTTCGGCGAAGACACGAGGAACCAGCCTCGCGCAGCAACTTCTGCTTGGGGTAATGGGTCCTGGCTTTCGCCAGGACGACAATGGGGCCCCTACGCCTTCTCGCCCGCCGGCGAGAACAGATAGCCGCCGCCGCGGATGGTGCGGATCACGGCCGGCTTTGCCGGATCGGGCTCGATCTTGCGGCGGATGCGCATGATGCGCAGATCGACGGCGCGGTCGAAGGCTTCGGCGTCGCGCGCATTGGCCAATTCCAGCAGGCGCTCGCGCGACAGCACGCGCTTCGGATTGGCCGCGAACACTTTCAAGAGCCCGAACTCGGATGCGGTCAGCGGGTGCTCGTTCCCCTCGTCGTCGCGCAGGGCCTGCGCTTCGAGATCGAGCCACTTTGTCCCGAACCGTACCAATTGCTCCTTGTCCGATTTCGCAGCCGCCGTTTCCGCCACGGCTTTCGCCGGCGCGCTCCGGCGCAGCACCGAGCGGATGCGCGCCATCAGCTCACGCAGCTCGCACGGCTTGGCCACGTAATCGTCGGCGCCGAGCTCGAGGCCGACGACGCGGTCGATCGGGCTCGCCGTCGCCGTCAGCATGATCACCGGCACGTTGATGCGGCTCTTCAGGTCGCGGATGATCGAGAGCCCGTCTTCCTCCGGCATGTTGAGGTCGAGCACGACGAGGTCGGGCATGCTGCCGTCGATCGCCGTGCGCAAGGACTTGCCGCCGTCGCACAGCGTCACGGTGAAGCCGTGCATCTTGAGGTAATCGCCGACCATCTCCCGGGCCGGGGCCTCGTCGTCGACGATCATGATGTGCTGGCTTTGGGTCATGGTCCTGAGATCACGGGATTTCGGTCGCGGGGAGGGTGATGGTGAAGGTCGAGCCCTTGCCGGGGCCCTCGCTCTCGGCGGTCACCTCGCCGCCGTGCATGTCGATGATACGCTTGACGATGGATAACCCAAGCCCGGTCGAGCTCTCGCCGGCGGTCGGTTTTGCCGACAGCCGCTGGAACCGCCCGAACAGGCGGCCGAGATCCTCCGGCGAGAGGCCGGCGCCCTCGTCGCTGACGCGGATGATGGTGTCGCCGCCCTCATGGCTGACGATGACACCGATCTTGCCGCCGATCGGCGAGTATTTGATGGCGTTGCTGATTAGATTGTCGATCGCCTCGCGGATGCGGTCGGTGTCGCACATGGTGACGATGTTGACGGGCGCGGTGACGCTGATCGCCTGCTGCTTGTTGACGGCGAGCGGCTGGTTGGCCTCTGCAACCTCCTTGACCAGGGCCGCGACGTCGACGGGCTCGCGGCGGATGGTGATGTCGAAGGCGTCGGCCATCGCGTCCGAGATCAGATGGTCGACCATCGTGGTCAGGCGCTTGGTCGCATCGCGGATGTGATCGACCTGGGCGACCACGCCGCCTGACGACGCGCCGGTCGAGATCAGCTCCTTCAGCATCTCGGTGCGGCCGAGGATGACGCCGAGCGGGTTCTTCAGATCGTGCGCAACGGTGCCGAGGATTTCGTTCTTGAAGCCGTTGGCGCGCTGCAGCCGCAGCCATTGCGCCGAGAGCCGGCGGTTGGCCTGCATCAGCGCGCGGGTGCGCTGGGCGACACGGTCTTCCAGCTGGGTGTTGGCGGCCTGGAGCTGCTGGTAGAGGATGACGTTGTCGAAGGCGATCGAGAGCCGGCTGGAGAAGATCTCGACCAGCGAGCGGTCGGTTTCCGACAGCTCGCGCTCGGCCTGCAGCAGCACCACGACCTCGCGGCCGCTTCCGGTGCGCAAATAGATCACGCTGCGGTGGTCGGCGAACTCGTTCTTGCGGCCCTGGAAAGCGGCTTCCACCATCGCGCGCAGATCGGGATCGAGCGCCTTCGACGAGGTCGTGCCGATGAAGCGGCTGTAGCAGCCGCTGCCGGCGAGCACCGAAAGTTCGGGGTCGATGCCGCCATTGTCGCGCAAGACCAGGATGCCGGCGCAATCGACGTTGAGCAGCGAGGCGAGCTGGGTCAGCACGCCCTCGGCGAGCCGCTGCATCGACTTGAAGTCGTACAGCGTGGAAGCCGCGTCGATGATGATCTCGAGTCCGCGCCTTGTCTGCAGCATGCGCTCGAGCTGCTGGTAGGAGCGCAGCGCCGCGGTCAGCGAGGTGAACAGCTTGTCGGCGGTGAGCTCGGTCTTGGCCTTGTAGTCGTTGATGTCGTACTGCACGATCACGCGCCGCTCGGGCGCCTGGCCGGGCTGTCCGGTGCGCAGGATGATGCGGACGGTCTCGTTCTTGAGCTCGTTGCGGATGTACTCGACCAGCTCCAGGCCGGCGACGTCCGTTTCCATGATGACGTCGAGCAGAACGGCGGCGATGTCGTTGTGCGCGGCCATCAGCTTGCGACCTTCCGCCGCGGAATGGGCAGAGAGGATCTCTAGGCCCTGGCCGTTGAGCGAATAGTCCGAGAGCGCAAAACGCGTGCCGTCATGCACGGCCGGATCGTCGTCGATGACGGCGATCTTCCATTTCCGGGCGTCAACATCCTCCGATGCAGTACCGGTGTCGTCGATCAGGTGGAGGACATCGTCCTGTTCGGCCATTGAGAAGTCCCGTCAGTCTCTGTGCTTTGCGCGCCGCCCCTGGCGACCCGGGGCATGATAATGCGAAATGTAGTGCCTTGTCCCAGCTTGGATTCCAGCATCATGCGCCCGCCGAGCTGCTGGGTGACGAGGTTATAGACGATATGGAGGCCGAGTCCCGTGCCACCTTCATTGCGCCTGGTGGTAAAGAATGGGTCAAAGGCCTGGCGCTGCACGTCGGAGGTCATGCCGGCCCCGTCATCGGTGAAGATGATCTCGACGTCGTCGGCCCCGCGGGGCCGTGCCGAGATCGTGATCGTGCCGGCGCGACCATCGGCAAAGGCGTGGTTGGCGGCATTGAGGAAGAGGTTGGTCAGGATCTGGCCGTAGGAGCCGGGATAGCCGTCGAGCAGCAGCCCCTCGGGCATGTCGACATGGAGCGTGATCGGCGAGCGCTTCAGCACCGGGCGCAGGCTCGCGATGATCTGGTCGGTGGCTTCGCTCAGTGAGAACTGCCGCCGCTCGGCATGGGAGCGGTCGACCGCGACCTGCTTGAAAGACTGGATCAGTTCGCCGGCGCGCTGGAGGTTGGCGACGAGTTGCTGCGAGGCGTCGCGCGAGGATTGCACGAATTCTTCCAGCTGCGAGCGGCGCAGGCCGCCGTCGCCCTTGAGCTGGGCCTCGAAAATCTCGGTGCGCCGGGCAAAGCTCGACGCAACGGTGAGGCTGATGCCGATCGGGTTGTTGACCTCGTGCGCAACGCCGGCGACGAGGCCGCCGAGGGCTGCGAGCCTCTCGGCATCGATCAGATTCTGCTGCGCGGCATTGAGCTCGAGCAGCGCGCTCTCGGCCTTCTCCTTGGACGCGCGCAGCTCGTCCTCGGTCTGGCGCTTGGCGATCGCGTTCTCGCGGAACACTTCCACCGCGCGCGCCATGGCGCCGACTTCGTCGCGCGCGCGCGTGCCCTGCACCTCGCGGCCGAGGTCGCCGAGCGTGATCGCGCGCATCGCCGCCATGATCTGCTGCAGCGGCAGCCGGATCGACAGTGCGATCAGCACGCCGGCGGTGAGGATGATGCCGAGGAAGATCACCGCGATGGAAAGAACGCGACGGGAGATGTCCGCCAGCGTGCGGTCGAACGTCTCCTGCGCCTTCTGCTCGCGCTGGCGCATCTTGGTGGAGAGGTCGTCGATGGCACCGATCGCCTCGGCCTGGTTGGCGTCGATGGTGTTGCGCAGCAGCTCGGTACGGTTCGTGAGCTGCTCGGAGAGCTTTGCAAAGCCTTCGCGCAGCGCGGCGGTCCGGGCCGCGAGCCGTCGCAGCGCCATGCGCTGGAGGTCGTTGTCGGCGAGGTCGATCATCACGGGGATGGTCTTCTCGATCGTCTCGGTGTTGCGGCGGGCGTCGTCGGCCGCACCCGATGACAGCGACAGATAGTAGGAATTGGCCGCGACCAGCATCGCGGTGAAGGCCTCGCGCGACTTGCCCAGCGAAGGCCAGATCAGCGCGTCGCGATGGCCGGTGGCGCCTTCGATGATCGAGTAAAGCCCGGCCATGTCCCTGGCCGGTCCCTGCACCTGATCCTCATAGGTTTTGGCGATGGTGGCCTGCACGCCGCGCAGCTCGCCGAAGCCGTTGAGGAAGCGGTCGGTGGTGCGCTCCAGCTCCTCGACCGAACCCGACAGCATCGGGTCCTTGGCGGCACGGTTGGCCAGCGTCCCCAGCACCGCCTCGCGCAGCAGCAGGATCTCGGCGAACAGGTCGGGGCTCGGCTGGTTGATGTAGCGGTGGATCAGATTGTGCAGCCGCCCGGTCTCACTTTCGAGCAGCGCCAGAATCCGGTCGGACTCGCGCACCTGGCGCACGTCGTCCCAGGCCGAGCCGAGCACCTGCGAGCCGTTCCAGATCAGCCCGACCAGCACGATGACCACGGCGGAGTTCAGCGCCGCGATCGACAGGATGCGCCAGCGGATCGGCACCGCCCGGAGCACGCCGACCAGCCGCGCGCGTAGCCGCCCCATCGGGCCGGGCGACCTGTCTGCATGCTCGCTGTGTCCAAGCCCGGGCAAGAGGCCTCACTCCACCTTGCGAATGCGTTCGATCAGCGCGGCCGCAGCCGGATCTTGCCCGGCCTTGGCGTAGATCGCGACCATCGCATCCTCGAACGGCTTGCGGTCGATATCCCTGACGATGGTGACGCCCGCTGCTTCCGCCTTGCGCTGCGACTGCTCCTCGAGGTCGCGCCATTTCTCGCGCATGAAGTGGCTGGAGCGCTGCGCGGCTTCCCTGAAGATGGTCTGGTCGTCGACCGAGAGGCTTTTCCAGGCCTTCAGCGAGATCACCAGCACTTCGGGGCTCATCGTGTGCTCGGTGAGGGCGAGATAGCCGGCATGCTTGTAATGGTCCGTCGTCACGTAGGATGGCCAGTTGTTCTCGGCGCCGTCGATCAAATGGTTGGCAAGTCCGGCAAGCACCTGCCCATAGGGCATCTCGACCGGCTCCGCGCCGAGCGCGCGGATCATCTGGCTCATCAACTCCGACTGCTGCACCCGGATCCGCAATCCCTTGAGGTCCGCGACGTTTCTGACCGGGCGGACGCCGTTGTAGATCGACCGCGCGCCGGAATCGTAGAAGGCGAGACCAACGAAACCGTAGGGCTCGAAACTGCCGAGGATCTCGCTGCCGATCGGCCCGTCCAGCACCTTCTGCATGTGCTCGATGGACCGGAACAGGAACGGCATCGCCAGCACGTTCATCGCCGGGACGAAGTTGCCGATCAGCGCCACATTGGTCCGGTTGAGATCGATCGCGCCGACCCGGGTCTGCTCGATGGTCTCCTTCTCCTCGCCGAGCTGGCGAGAGTGGAACACCTTGACCTCGTGCCGGCCGCCGCTGCGCTCGGCGATCAGGGCGCCCATGTAGCGCAGCGCCTGCACGGTCGGATAATCCTCGGTCTGGGTGTCGGCGGCGCGGAATTCCCGCGCAGCGGCTCCCGTCGCGCAGATGGCGATCAGAAGCGCGACGAAAACCACCCCGGTCCGCGAGCGTTCGGCACGGTTCAACACTGGTACACTCAACCCCTCAGTGGTGGAGTCTATGGCGGGAGGAAAAGGTTCAATGCAATCTAGCAGATGGTCGTGGGAAGGCCATCCCGCCCGGGGCTTCGGGGTGATTGTGCGGCGCGGCCGGCGCTCATTCCCGGTTGAAACCGCAAATGCCGCGCCTTAAGCAGGGACAGCCGCTTTCGTCGTGCGGCATGGAAAGAGCCATCGTGACTTCAGCATCGCGCCTTTTGCAGGTCGCCGCCGCCTTTGCGGCCCTCTCATTGGCCGCGCCGGTGCGTGCCGCGACCGACATCGCCTGGTGGCACGCGATGTCCGGCGAACTCGGCCGGCAGCTCGAGAAGCTCGCCTCCGACTTCAACGCCTCGCAGACGGATTATCGCGTCGTACCGACTTACAAGGGCAGTTACACCGAGACGGTGACGGCCGCGATCTTCGCCTTCCGCTCGCGCAGCCAGCCCGCGATCGTCCAGGTCAACGAGGTCGCCACCGCCACCATGACCGCGGCCAAGGGCGCGATCTATCCCGTGTTCAGCCTGATGCGGGACATGAACGAGCCGTTCTCGCTCAATGACTATCTTCCCGCCGTTTCCGGCTACTACACCGATGCGGCCGGCAATCTGTTGTCGTTCCCGTTCAATTCGTCGACGCCGATCCTCTATTACAACAAGACCATGTTCCGCGACGCAGGGCTCGATCCGGACGCGCCGCCGAAGACCTGGCCGGAGCTCGGCGCTGCGGCAAAGCGCCTGCGCGATCGCGGCGCGGCGTGCGGCTTCACCACGTCCTGGCCGTCCTGGATCCATGTCGAGAATTTTTCAGCCTTCCACAATCTGCCGCTGGCGACGCGGACCAACGGCTTCGCCGCGCTCGATGCGGAATTGACCATCAACAATCCGTCTCTGGTGCGCCATGTCGCCGAGCTCAGCGAGTGGCAGAAGACCAAGGTGTTCGACTATAGCGGCCGCGGCCAGTCGGCCGAGCCGCGCTTCCAGAACGGCGAATGCGGCATCTTCATCGGCTCCTCGGCGACGCGCGCCGACATCAAGGCGAATTCGAAGTTCGAGATCGGCTACGGCATGATGCCGTATTGGCCCGACGTGAAAGGCGCGCCGCAGAACTCGATCATCGGCGGCGCCACGCTGTGGGTGCTGCGCGACCGGCCCCGCGAGGAATACAAGGGGATTGCGCGATTCTTCGCCTATTTGTCGCAGCCCGGCGTTCAGGCCGCCTGGCACCAGAACACCGGCTATCTGCCTGTGACCCGCGCCGCCTTCGAGCTGACCCGCGCGCAAGGTTTTTACGAGCGCAATCCGGGCTCGGCGATCTCGTTCGAGGAGATCACGCTGCATCCGCCGACGGAGAATTCGAAGGGCATCCGGCTCGGCTCCTTCGTGCTGATCCGCGGCGCGATCGAGGACGAGCTGGAGCAGGCCTTTGCCGGCCGCAAGAGCGCGCAAGCCGCGCTCGATGCCGCGGTCGAGCGCGGCAACAAGATCCTGCGCCAGTTCGAGCGCGCCAGCCCGGATAGGTAGAGTTCTCAGATTGGACCTCTCTTTAACCGCGAAGGAAGTGCGCCCCCTCTCCCGCTTGCGGGAAAGGGTTGGGGAGAGGGGCTCTCTGCAAAGGGACAATCCCCTAGAGGAGAGAACCCCCACCCGGCGCTTCGCGCCGACCTCCCCCGCAAGCGGGAGAGGTGCGCCGTCTGCTTGGCGCGCATCAAATCAAGCAAAACCCGCTTGCCTCATCGGGCGCGCATGACCAGCGTTCCATCGCAAATCTTGCCAACTTTCACCGACGCTGCTGACTTTCGCGCGTTTCGCTCCGACCCACCGCGATGGCTGCCGATCGCCATCGACATCGCCAGCAGCCACGAGCTCGATGTCAGCGCGCCGCACGTGTTTGCGACCGGCACCAATCTCGTCGTCGGGCTCGGCGATCACCTGATCCTGAAAATCTTCCCGCCGCTGCTGCGCGCGCAATTCGTCTCCGAGCGCGGCTCGCTGACGCAGCTTGCCGGCCGCCTGGACCTGCCGATCCCCGAGATTGTCGCGGAAGGCGAGCGCGACGGCTGGCCTTATCTGATCGTCACACGCCTTGCCGGCACGCTCGGCTCGGAGGTCTGGCCGCAATTACCTGAAGCGCAGAAGGAACGCGTGCTGCGCCAGATCGGCGAGACCATTGCATCCGTGCAGCGCGCGCCGCTCGGCCCGCTCGCGCAGATCGAGCCGCGCTGGGGAGACTTCATGCGCGCCCAGATGCAGGGCTGCAAGGCGCGGCACACGCGTCTCGGCCTTGCGCCAAAATTCCTCGCCGGCCTCGACGATCTCCTGCGCGATGCGCCCGCGCTCATTCCGATGGATGCGCCGGTGATCCTGATCGGCGAATACATTCCGGAGAACTTCCTGCTCGCCTGCGACGACGGCCAATGGTCGCTCGCCGGCCTGTTCGACTTCGGCGACGTGCTGGCGGGATGGCGCGACTACGATCTGCTCGGCCCCAGCGCCTTCATGGCAGCGGGCCGGCCGGGGAGGGTGCGCGGCCTGCTCGAAGGCTTTGGCTACACCAAGCCCGACTTCGCGCTCAAGCGCCGCCTGATGGCGCTGATGCTGCTGCATCGCGCCAGCGACCTCAACAGCCACATCTGCATCGACGGCTGGCAGGACCAGGCGAATGATCTGGTCGAACTCCAGGAGCTGATCTGGCCGGGGTGATTGCCGGGGATCCCCACCGTCGTCCTGGACAAGCGAAGCGCAGATCCAGGACCCATTACCCCAGGGAGGAGTTTTGCGAAGATTCGTAGTTGCCAGCTTCGCGCCGCAACTCCTGCTTGGGGTAATGGGTCCTGGCTTTCGCCAGGACGACGGTGGTCCAATAGGCCGCCTGCCAAACAAGCGAGACTCCATTCAGCTTATTTTATGAGCAAATGCGCATCTTTGTATGCAATGCCCCAAGACTTGGCGTCTGACGGATGGCCCGATCAATGGCTGCTTCCCTTAAATATTTCAAGGGCTTATGTCGGTTTAAATTCTCATTAAGCCTTGGCACGAACCTTGCGAATCCAGTTCCAACCAGAAAACTTTGTGTTGGAGCCATTTCATGAAGCGCCGCGATTTCCTCAAGTCCGTTTCCGGATTGGCCGCAGGCGCGGCGCTTCCGGCCATGCCCTCCGTGGTTTCTTCGGCCTATGCCGATGCGCGCTCGGAGACGCTGCTGATCGTCTCGGAAGGCGGCCCCAACAATCTCGACATCCACGGCGTCGGCACCAACGTGCCCGGCTATGAGGTGTCCTGGAATTGCTACGACCGCCTGATCAGCCACGAGATGAAGACCGGCCCCGGCGGCGTGCCCTATTACGATCGCGACAAGTTCAAGGGCGAACTCGCCGAGGACTTCAAGATCGACGACATGTCGGTCACCTTCAAGCTGAAGAAAAATGCCAAATTCCATGACGGCGCGCCTGTGACCGCCAAGGACGTCAAGTGGTCGCTCGACCGCGCCGTCAGCGTCGGCGGCTTCCCCACCTTCCAGATGAGCGCGGGCTCGCTCACGAAACCCGAGCAGTTCGTCGTGATCGACGACTACACGGTGCGTGTCGACTTCCTGAAGAAGGACAGGCTGACGATTCCCGATCTCGCGGTGATCGTGCCCTGCATCGTCAATTCCGAGCTGGTGAAGAAGAACGCCAGCGAAAAAGACCCATGGGGTCTCGAGTACACGAAGCAGCAGACCGCGGGCTCCGGCGCCTACAAGGTGACGAAGTGGACAGCCGGCACCGAAGTCGTGATGGAGCGCAATGACGATTGGGTCGGCGGCCCGCTGCCGAAGATCAAGCGCGTGATCTGGCGCATGGTGCCGCAGGCCGGCAATCGCCGCGCGCTGCTGGAGCGCGGCGACGCCGACATTTCCTACGAGCTGCCGTTCAAGGATTTCCAGGAGATGAAGGCGAGCGGCAAGCTCAACGTGGTGTCGCTGCCGTTCTCCAACGGCATCCAGTATATCGGCATGAACGTGACCAAGCCGCCGTTCGACAATCCCAAAGTGCGTCAGGCGGTCGCCTACGCGATTCCCTACCAGAAGATCATGGACGCGGTGATGTTCGGGCTGGCAAACCCGATGTTCGGCGCGCCCAAGGACAAGCCGACCGAAGTCGCCTGGCCGCAGCCGCACAAATACAACACCGACATGGACAAGGCGAAGGCGCTGATCGCTGAAGCCGGCTATGCCAACGGCTTCGAGACCACGATCTCGTTCGACCTCAACTTCGCCGGCGTGAATGAGCCGCTCTGCGTGCTGGTGCAGGAGAGCCTGGCCCAGATCGGCATCAAGACCACCATCAACAAGGTGCCCGGCGCCAACTGGCGCACCGAATTGAACAAGAAGGAGATGCCGCTCTTCACCAACGTATTCTCGGGCTGGCTCGATTACCCCGAATACTTCTTCTACTGGTGCTATCACGGCAACAATTCCGTCTTCAACACCATGAGCTACAAGTCGGCGGAGATGGACAAGCTGATCGACGGGGCGCGCAATGCTGCCGCCACCGGTGACACCGCGACCTACGACACCGACGTGAAGGGGTTCGTCGATCTCGCCTACAGCGACATCCCGCGCATCCCGCTGTACCAGCCCTTCGTCAATGTCGCGATGCAGAAGAACATCAGCGGCTACCAATACTGGTTCCACCGCAGGCTGGATTATCGTGCGATGGCGAAGGGGTAAGGGGGCGTGGCGGGCGCTGTCCTTCAGAGTGAGGTGAGCACGCTCTTCAGGCTCCCTCCCCCCTTGTGGGGGAGGGAGCCTGAAG
>NZ_JBVVPT010000046.1:0-40261 GCF_055811715.1 Bradyrhizobium sp. WSM4872
CGGTTGGGCTCGCACACACCTCCGCGACAGCTTGACCGTAGCAACGACGGCCAGGACCACACGGTTTTGCCGTACGCACGGCCCGCCATTTCGCCGCAGTTTTCCCAGCCCTGTCGACGAAGCCGGAAACTTACAGACGAGACGAAGCCTGACAGCGCCGCTCGTCGGAACGCAGCCTTGGGCTCACGGAGAGCAATCCGCCCTGCCCTTGGCCACTCGCACCCGAACGCTGCCGCGTCCACCGCAAGCCCGGCTCGCGAACATGACGACCACAAGATCGCCCCTCGAGGATGAGCCGGGATGGGCGACACATACGCCAATTCCGAATTTCGGTAAAACGGAATATATTTGCATGAGCGGATTGACAGAGGCGACACAGAGGAGGTCCGGTAGCCCGGATGGAGCGCAAGCGTAATCCGGGAAGGTGCCCGAGGCAGCGCGAGCAGCCCCGGATCATACTTGCTCCATCCGGGCGCCGGGGCTTCGCCGCCTGACATCATCTGCCTTGCGCAAAAAAACACCCGGCGGTTTCCCGCCGGGTGTTCGTTCATGTGTTTCGACAGATATTACCAGTTGCGCTGAGCGCGGAGGATCATGGCGATCGAGTCCTGGTCCTTCAGTTCGTAAACCGCGGCGGGCTTGGCGGTCACGACGTTCGGGACGAGGCCAACCGTTCCAGAATACTTCTGGTCGAGATGGGTCCAGGACACGTCCGCCGAGAAGGTCAGGTTCTTGACCGGGGTCCACCGGGTGACGACACCCAGCTGGCCGATCGCGAAGTCCGGGTTGCAACCCGTCACACCCGCCAGGCCGCCGAACACACCGCCGCCGCCGCCAGCACCGCAGAGAGTGGTCTTGGCCAGCGTGCCGAACTGGGCCTGAGCGTAGGCACCGTACAGCGAGGAGTTCCAGTATGGATCCCAGTTGTGGGTGTAAGCGCCGCGGAAGCCCCAGGTCTTGACGGTTTCCTGCGAACTGCCGGTCACGAACACCGTATCGGGAGCGCTGGCGAAGCCGATGCTGCCGTAAGAGCCAGCAATGCCCGAATTGCCGTACAGCGCGTAGCTGCTGCCCGACAGATTCTGGAAGTTGTAGCGGGTCGCACCGTCGGTGTAGACGCCCTGAATGTTGATCGTGTCACCCGCGCCGGTCGGGATGTTCTTGATCGACAGAGCGAGCTGAACCGCCCAACCCCATTTGTCGTCGGGGTGGCCGGTCGTCTCGGTCGCGCCGTAATAACCGACGTGGTTGTCATGCGCGGCCACCGACGCCTGGAACAGGCCCCAGGCTTGGTCGACACGAACCTGACCGACGAGGTTCGGCGAACGAGTGCCGCCGATCGCGTTGGTGCCGTACGAGCCGCCGATCATGCCGCCCGCGGTCGCGCCCGTCATGTTGACGTTGCCGGCCTGATAGTAGGCCGAGACGTCTTCAGCCGAGAACGACGCCGTGATGCCCTGACCGAAGTCGGCGGTGTAGGTGAACTGGTTGACACCAGTGACCGTGCCGCTGCCGCCGACGAGGTTGTCGGTGAGATTGCCCGGATAGTTGGTCCAGGGGGCGTCGAACTGCGACACGGCCTTACCCATGGTGAAGCCGGCGAACTGGATGAAGGCATAGTACACGCCGAGCGCACCACCCGAGGTGTTGCCGTCGGTACCGTTGACGTTGCCGCTACCGTTCGAACCGACGAGGGCGGTGCCCGCAGCGTTCAGACCGAGCGTACCGCTGTATTGAGTGCCACCCGTTGCCGAACCAGTCGGGGTGTAGTTGCCGCTCGTCCAGGTGAAGACGCCGTCGAAGAAGGTGCGGACCACGCCGTACTCGGTCGCGGTGCGGGTGTCGATGTTCAGGTCTTCACGAGCGCGGAAGGTGTAGTAGTTCATCAGACGGTTGCGCGCACCGGCAGTACCGCCCTGGTTCGGATTGAAATCCGAGTTGGTGTTGAAGTTCGCGTCAGCGCGCACGTAGCCGCCGAGCTTGATGCAGGTATCGGTGCCCGGGATGTAGTAGAAGCCGGCGCCGTACAGCGAGCAGATCTTCACGTATTCGACCGCCTTGGCCTTGACGGGAAGATCGGCAGCGAACGCCCCGGAGGCGGCCATCAGGCCGGCAGCCGAGCCGAGAAAGAGTGTCTTCGTCAACTTCATTAGTAAACCTCCAGGTCGGTTCAGTGGGCTCGGGGTCCTCGGTGGACGCCGCTTTACCCTCTCAATTTCGATCAATTCAGATCCGCACGAGGGTCCGGACTGAAACGACAGTGAGGTGCCCCCCCTCCGTCGTGGCTTCACATATAGTTTATAAAAACAACTGCCTCAATTTATTGATTTGATGAATCGACAGTTCGGGCCGCGATGTGTCTTGAGAGCAACAGCGGCGATATCTCCTGAGAAAAACCATGCAGAAAAACGAGTAAAGCCCTCGGGGGGCATCCCGAGGGCTTCTTGGAGGTCTCGCATCGCTGTCCATCGCGTGGGTCAAGAGCAGCGAAATAGAGTGGGATAGTCGATAATAAAATTAATTGTTCTTTGCAAGCAATAATTGAGCCTACGATTCCTTCCCTGCGGTATCTCTCTTTGGATCGGCGCGCGATTTTCGAGACGCTTCCAAGATATCCCACTAAAGATAGGCAAGGGATAAACGGGGAGGGAGCCACATGATCGAGAAGAAACTCGACAGGGCGATTACGGACTTCATCTGGAACGTCGTCGAAATTCATTCCCAGCTGGAAGACATCCACACCAGCTGGGCCGGACTGCTGGGCATTACCGAGCCGCAGTGGCTGATCCTGATGGCCATCACGGAACTGGACGAGGGGCGAGGTGTCGCCGGAATCGACATCGCAAACAAGCTGCGGGTCCACCCGGCCTTCGTGACCAACCAGACCAAGGCCCTCGAAAAGGGCGGTTTCCTGTCGCGACGGCCGGCAGCAGACGACGCACGCTACGTCCTGATGTCGCTGACAGCGAAAGCAACGACGGAAATCGAAAAACTGTCGAAGAGAAAGCTCGCCTTGAACTCGACCATGTTCAACGAGCTCGACGAGAAAACCTTAGCCGATCTGAATGCCGCGCTCGCAACGATTGCCAAGAATGCCCGGCTGGCCGCACGGTTGCTGGCCATCGACGCGTCCTGACCCACTGACGTCGGGCGCGGAGCGTGGGCCTCGATTCATCCTCAATCTCTTCTCGCCTTCGCAATCTTTTGGCACCCTAGAGGTAGGTCACAGAATCCAGCTGACGGGCAATTCCAAGTTTGCTGTCGAGCCATTCGAAAATGAAATCGTCCACCGCGATGAAATTCTCGACCTCGCCCAAAGGGTGAGGAATGCAGTTCGGCACGACGGTCGCGCAATCGGCTCCGGCCCGCCGATAATCGGCTTGCAGCTCGAGAGCATCCTCCTCCCAAACCATTGAGCGGCTCCCGACGACCATCAGAAGCGGGCAAGGTATCCGACGCGACGGCAGCAACGAACCTGTCGAGGTCCCGGCACGGACCGCCTGCTCGACGCCGATCATCCAGCGCAGCGATGCCCGGCGCATGACCGGCGTCGCAATGCCGCCGTCGCACACGGCGGCAGCCATCCTGCGATCCAGGAGGGCAAGACGGGACGCGTGACTGGCGGCCGCCCCCTCGCCGTAGACCGCGATCTGCTGCGAATCGACGTCCGGACGAGCTTCCAGGTAATCCAGCCAGCATTGCAGAATATGCGCCGGCTTGAAGGGGCTGCGACCGGATGAATTGCCGGTATCAACGAGCAGGAGTGACATGTTCCGTCGCCCTGAGGCCGGCAACAGCCTGCTCATCATCGAGCCCACGGTGATGTCCTCGTCGCTGACACAAAGAACCGCGGGTGCGAAAGACCGATCGGGGAACGCCGGCAGAAAATAGCCCGCAAGCGAGCCTTGATCAAAGCAGTCGATCTCCACGCGCTCGATCGCCGAACCGGCGTCCGCCTCGAAGCCCCTCAGGCTGAGTCCGACCTTGTCTACGAGGTCGGTACTCCCGGGATCTCCGGGCCAAGACAGGTTCCTCGCGACTTCAAGAGCCGTCAGCGAGCACAGCCACGCTTCCCGCGCGGTCTGAGCCGAACCGGTTACGCGCGTCGATTCGGCGAATATCCGGTACTCGCCTGAGATCCTCAACCAGTCCGAAATCCACCGATGCCTGTGCGCCTCGCGCACGAGTTCCGCGACCGACAAGCTTTCGAAAAAATCGGACGCGCGTTTCCGCAAGCACGCCAAGCTTCGACCGGCGCCGTCGCACGCGCCGTGAGGCCAATGATCATGTTCCATGTCAGTCCCCGAACGGCGCGGCGGCGGTTGCTTGGACCAGGCGCAGCGCTGTCAGCGCAACGCCCTGCATGTCTGCTCGAGGCGATGTCACGCGTGCGTGATCGCGCTTGCGTCTGCCGTCCCGATGATCGTTCCGCTTTCCCTTCGCGGGCGGGGGCACTGGACCAGACGGACTACACTCCGAACGAGCCGGTCGCAAAGCAAGTGTCACGCCGACTCCAACTCAATCGCCACGTCTCAGCTCCGTTGCTGATACACAGTTTAGGCCCCGCACCACTCTGCCATTTTTTGCTGTCTCGCGTTTGCAGTTTTTTGTTGCGATGGACGACTAAAATTGGAGCTCATTTGACGAGGGAGAAGGCATCGCCTGTATCGGCTTCCATCATGAATTTCTCATGACGCCGATCCCGCGTGCCACCAATCACACCGGAGATAAAAGATGCTACGGGTTGCCGCCTGGTCGATGCCGACGGCCTTCGCCAAGGGACTTTCCGGCTCTCAGCGCCGTAGGAAAACCGGTGCGACAAAATCCTCGAAGTCGCTCATGCGCACCCGGCGCGCGAGACGTGACGAGGTATGATCGCGTTTTGGGTGAGCCCGGGCGAACGGGACGTGCAACATTTTCTACTTCGGTAAGCCAGTTATTTGAGCAACTCAAGGACCTGCAGAGCCCGTCGCCGGTGAAGCGTCGTCGCGCTTTCGGCGCCAAGCAACACGCCGGGCCACCTGCTGAGCCCTCCGCGGCCTTGTATCCATTATCCCAGTTGCCATCGCCTGGCACTTTGCCTTACATGCCCGCCAAACTCGCCTGCGGATGACGGCCGGGGCTCAAAAATCACAAATTGTCAAAGGGACGAGACATGGCACGTAACATCCTGATTCTCGGGGCTTCCTACGGCTCCCTGCTGGGCACGAAGCTGCTGATGGCGGGGCACAACGTGACCTTGGTATGCCGCGCCAAGACCGCGGAGCTGATCAACCGCGAGGGTACCGAGGTGCGCATTAAGTTGCGTGACGAGGCGGTTCACCGCGCCATCTTCTCGCGCGACCTGCCGGGCAAGCTCGACGCCGTGACGCCGGCCAATGTGGACTTGTCGCGTTACGACATGGTCGGCCTTGCGATGCAGGAGCCGCAATACACCAACCACACGGTGCGCGTTCTCATGGTCAGGATCGCCGCGGCGAAGCTGCCGTGCCTGTCGATCATGAACATGCCGCCGCTGCCCTATCTGAAGCGGATCCCCTCGCTCGCAGACATGGATCTCGAGGAGGCCTACACCAATGCGCAAGTGTGGGAGCGCTTCGAGCCGGGGTTGGTGACCCTGTGCTCGCCCGACCCGCAAGCGTTCCGTCCGCCGGAAGAGGCTGCGAACGTGCTTCACGTCGGTCTGCCCACGAATTTCAAGGCATCCGTGTTCGCCGACGAGAAGCACAACAAGGTGCTGCGCGAGCTCGAAGCCGACATCGACGCGGTGACCCTCGATGGTCACGACGTGCCGGTGAAGCTGAAGGTGTTCGATTCTCTGTTCGTGCCGCTGGCGAAATGGTCGATGCTGCTGACCGGCAACTACCGCTGCATCACGCCGCACGAGCCGCAGTCGATCCGCGATGCCGTGCACGGTGATCTCGCGCGCTCACAGACGATCTACGAGCATGTCGACGCCATCGCCCGGCGTCTCGGCGCCGATCCGCAGGACCAGGTGCCGTTCGCGAAATACGCCAAGGCTGCCGAGAGCCTGCTCAAGCCGTCGTCGGCCGCACGCGCGGTGGCCGGCGGCGCGCCCTTCATCGAGCGCGTCGATCTCTTGGTGAAGCTGATCTCGCATCAGCTCGGCGCGCCCAATGCAGAGATCGACCGCACGGTCGAGACCGTGGACCTGAAGCTCAACGAGAAGATCGTGCAGGGCGGATCTGGCGCGCTGTAGCGCCCCGATCCCCTGGCCGGACTTCGCGGACCGCTCATTGATGGGGCGCATGCCCAGCGCACGGCGCAATGGCGGTTTCGCACATCAACGGGTCAGGCTGGAACTCGGCTCGAGCGATACCTGAGGACGACGATCCGCAAGCCCTCTATCGGCCCGCACTTCTACGGCAATCGAATCACGCCTGAACTGCGTCGTGGGCAACGGACCATGATTGTCGCCGTGGCGCTCGACGCGCCCCGGCCGGGTTGATAAGCCCCTGTCCGCGAATGATGGGACTTGAGTCGGGCATGACGGTTGCGATCGAGATGGGGCAGACCACGGCGGGCGCCGCGGCGGCCATGGACCTCGAGGAACTGCTGGCGACCCGCCTTTTGGTGCAGGGCAATTCGGGCTCCGGCAAATCACATCTGCTGCGGCGGCTGCTGGAGCAGAGCGCGCCCTGGGTGCAGCAGGCGATCATCGATCCCGAAGGCGATTTCGTCTCGCTTGCGGAGCATTTCGGCCATCTCGTGATCGAGGCCGAGGATCACACCGAGCGCGGCCTTCAGGTGGCCGGCGAGCGCGCACGGCTGCATCGGGTCTCCACCGTGCTCAATCTCGAAGGGCTCGACGCCGAGAACCAGATGCGCCGCGCCGCGGCCTTCCTCGGCGGGCTGTTCGACGTGGACCGGGACCATTGGTACCCGATGCTGGTGGTGGTCGACGAGGCGCAGCTGTTTGCGCCTGCGGTCGCGGGCGAAGTCTCTGACGAAGCGCGAAAATTGTCTCTGGGCGCGATGACCAATCTGATGTGCCGCGGCCGCAAGCGCGGGCTTGCCGGGATCATCGCGACCCAGCGGCTGGCAAAGCTCGCCAAGAACGTCGCGGCCGAAGCGTCCAACTTCCTGATGGGCCGCACCTTCCTCGACATCGACATGGCGCGCGCCGCCGACCTGCTCGGCATGGAGCGGCGGCAGGCCGAATCGTTTCGCGATCTCGAACGCGGACAATTCATGGCGCTCGGCCCCGCACTGTCGCGACGCCCCCTGCGTTTGAATATCGGCGCGACCGAAACCCAGCCGCGCAATTCCACGCCGCGGCTGATGCCGATGCCTGAAGCCGCACTCGAAAATATGCGCGCCGTGATCCTGGCCGCGCCGCCGCCCGATGCCAGCCGGCCGCAGCGCCGGCCCGCGCCGGATCTGCTCGAGCAACTCCGCGCCGCCAAGGCTGCGGCGCCGGAGATCGGCCCCGAAACGATCGAGGTCCCGACAAGTGCCGAAGAGCTCGCCGAGCGGCGCGAGCGCGTGGATCGGACCCTTCGTGCCGTGCTCGCCGCGCCCGATGCCGGTTTCCGCGCGGTCGGCGTGCTGTACCAGGAGTTCGTGGTTCGCTGCCGCATCGAGGGGCTCGGCTCGGCGGTGCCCGACCTCACCGAATTCCGCCGTATGCTGACGCGGGCGCGCGCCGGGCTCGGCGCCGAGCATGCCGAGGACGACGCCTGGCAGGATGTGTCGCTCCGCGCCTCGATCCTTCCCGACGACATGCAGGGCGTGTTCATGATGATCGCGCGCGCGGCAAAAGAAGGCTGGCCGTGTCCTGGCGACGCCGCGATCGCCCGCGCCTACGGCTCGCATTCGCTGCGCCGGGCGCAGCGCCTGCTCGGCTACATGGAAGAGCAGGGCCTGATCGTCTGCCAGCTCGACGGCGCCGGCCGCCGGATCGTGACGCTGGTGGAACTGGCCTGGGCCACCGCGCCGGGCGATCCCAACGCCGACGATCTGCCGGCGGAGCAGGTCGCGAGCGCGTCAGCCTGAGCCAGCGGATTGTCGATCAGGCCGCTTCGGTGGCATCGGCGCCAATAAGCGCATCCGTCGCGCGCCGCCGCTCAACTGCAAACATGCGCCGATAGAGCACGACCGAAACGAGCCAGGCGACCGCGAACAGCGCGACCACGGCAAAGCCGACATTGGCGAGCGAGTCGTTGAGCGCGTCGACCAATGCCCACACGCCGCCGGACGGGCCGAGCCGGTCCGCGATCAGCCCGAGCGCCTCGATTCCGCCGATCAACAGCGCCACCGCCACGGAAGCCCCTGTGATCGTGAGATTGTACCAGAGCTTTCGCAGCGGATCGACGAAGGCCCAGCGATAGGCGCTCACCATCAGCGCGGAGTCGGCGGTGTCGACCAGCGCCATGCCCGTTGCGAACAGCGCGGGGAAAACCAGGACATCGGCAGACGAAGCGCCACGCGCGGCTTCGCCGGCGGAGATGCTGAGCAGGCCGATCTCGGTTGCGGTGTCGAAGCCGAGCCCGAACAGGAAGCCGAGCGGATACATGTGCCAGGGCTTTGTCACCAGGCGGAACGTCGGGCCGAGCAGCCGCGCCAGGAGGCCGCGATTGGCAAGCTGGGCATCCAGGCCCTCCGCGTCGTGAATCCCCTGCTCCCGTACCGCGCGAAACGTCCGCCACAGGCCGGCGAAGATGACGAGATTGATGGCCGCAATCACCAGCAGAAATAGCGCCGAGACCGAGGTGCCGATGAAGCCGCCGATCTCCTTGAGCAGGCTGTCGCCACCGAGGCTCACGACGCCGAGCGCGAGCAGCATGGTCGCGACCACGACGATCGTGGAATGGCCGAGCGCGAAATAGAGACCGACGCTACGCGGCGTGCCGCCTGCCTGCATCTGCTTGCGCACGACATTGTCGATGGCCGCGATGTGGTCGGCATCGACGGCGTGGCGCAGGCCGAACACCCAGGCGAGCAGCGCGGTCGCCATCACCGTCGGCCGGTCACCGAACGCCACGAAGGCCCAGGCCCAGGCCCCGATGTTGGCCGCGATCAACCCGCCGAACAGCAGCACCATTCCGGGCTCGACCGCCCGCAAAGATAATTTCGTCACGACAATCATTCTGTCCACTGCACGCCCATCGCACGAGCGGTATGATCTTTTCATAAGGTGGTCATACTGACCAGCCCCGGATCGCTGCGCGACGATCGTGTATGCGGATCTGCGGGAGGGAGGAGACGACAGCGGACCCCTTACGCCGCCTCGGAGCCGCCGAGATAGGCATCGCGGATGCGGGGATCGTCCTTCAGCGCGCGGGCGGAGCCGGAGAGAACGATCTTGCCGGTCTGCAGCACATAGGCCTCGTGCGCGATCTCGAGCGCGAGGCTGGCGTTCTGCTCGACCATGAAGACCGAGACGCCCTCCTGGTTGATGGTGCGGATCAGCTCCAGCACGCGGTCGACATAGAGCGGCGACAGGCCCATGGTGGGCTCGTCCATCACGATCACCCTGGGACGGCTCATCAGCGCACGCGCCATCGCGACCATCTGCTGCTCGCCGCCGGAGAGCGAGCCGGCGCGCTGCGACAGCCGCTGGCCGAGCTTCGGGAACAGCGTGAGCATCTTGTCGAGATCCTGCGCGATCGCCTCTCGGTCGTCGCGCACGAACGCACCCATCAGGATGTTCTCGCGCACGCTCATGTCCGCGAACAGACGCCGCGCCTCCGGCACCGAGGCGATGCCGCGGCGGACGATCTGCGGCGTGGTCAACCCGAGCAGCGAGGCACCGTCGAAAGTCACCTCGCCCGAGCGCGGCTTCACCAGACCCAAAATGATCTTCATCGTCGTCGATTTACCGCTGGCGTTGCCGCCGAGCAGGCAGACGATATGGCCGCGCGGAACTGATATCGACAGGTCGAAATGCACCTGGGCCTGGCCGTAGAAGGTATTGACGTCGGTCAGCGCGAGCAGCGCATCGGGAGGCGGGTTCGTCATGCCGCGCTCTCCTGCTTCGTCGTCAGGCCGTGGCCGAGATAGGCCTCGATCACCTTGGGATCGCCGCGCACCCGGTCACCCGGCCCTTCCGCGATTTTCTTGCCTTCATCCATGACGATGACACGGTCGGAGAGGCGCATCACCATTTCGAGCTTGTGCTCGATCAGCAAGATCGTCAGCCCTTCGGCTTTCAGCTCGGAGACGAGCCCCTGCATTTCCGTGGTCTCGGTGGGGTTCATACCGGCGGTCGGCTCGTCCAGCAGCAGCAGGCGCGGCCTCAAGGCGAGCGCACGCGCGATCTCGACGCGGCGGCGATTGGCGTAAGAGAGGCTGTAGGCCGGCTGGTCGATGCGCGGCAGCAGCCGCTCGCCAAAGCGCGCGAGAATGACCTTCACCTCCTCGCGCAGCCGCTCCTCCTCGGCCTTGACGCTGGCGGGGCGCAGCAGCGCCAGACCCAGTTCCAGCAGCGGGCCGATCACCGGCACTGCCGGTTTCACCGCGCGCAAGCGCGTATGGGCGCCGATCAAGACGTTGTCCATGACGCTGAGATTGCCAAACACGCGACCGAGCTGGAACGTCCGCGCGATGCCTTCGGCGGCGAGCCGTTCCGGCGAGAGACCCGTGATGTCCTGACCTTCGAAGCGAACCGTCCCGGCGTCCGGCAGGTCAAGCCCGGTCACGAGGTTGAACAGCGTGGTCTTGCCGGCGCCGTTCGGGCCGATGATGCTGATCAGCTCGCCTTTGGCCAGATCGAGATCGATGGCGTCGACGGCGGTGAGGCCGCCGAAGCGGCGCGTCAGCCCGCGCAGGGACAGCATGGTCGTGTGCTGCTCAGCCATCAGATCGTCCCCAACAGGCCCTGCGGCCTGAACCGCACCAGCAGCAGCAGCACGATGCCGTAGATCAGGATGCGGTACTCCGCCGCGATGCGGAACACTTCCGGCAGGCCGACCAGCGCCACCGCTCCGAGGATGGCCCCGACGACATTGCCGAGGCCGCCGAGGATCACGACGGTCAGCGCCAGGATGGACTGCTGCGTGTTGAAGGTCTCGTGGTTGATGTAGGAATAGAGATGCGCGGCGATGCCGCCGCTGACACCGGCGGCAAAGCCACCGAAGATGAAGGCCAGCGATTTGTAGCGGTTCAGGCTGAGCCCATAGGCGCGCGCGGCGATGTCGTCGTCGCGGATGGCGCGAAAACTGCGGCCGAGATGCGATCCGAGCAGGCGTCCCTGCAGCAGCGCCAGCACGACCATCACGATGAAGCTGAACCAGTAGATCGAAATCGGGCTGACCAGCTCATAGCCAAACAGCGACAGCGGCGGAATGCCGGAAATGCCGATCGGCCCGCGCGTGACGCTCTCCCAGTTCAGGATCACCAGCGAGACGATCTCGCCGATCGCGAGCGTCGCGATCGAGACGTAGTGCCCGCGCAGCCGGAACGATGGCGAGATCAGCGCCGTGCCCAGCGCAGCGCTCACCAGGCCGCCACCGATGATGGCAAGGCCGACCGGGACGGCGAAATTGAGCGACAGCAGCGCGGAGGTGTAGGCGCCGATCGCGAGCAGCGCGGCGTGCCCGAGCGAGACCTGGCCGATGGTGCCTGCAACAAGGGTGAGGCTCAGCGCGAGCATGCCGAGCAGCCAGGCGTTGATCAGCGTCTGGAGCACGTAGAAGGACACCGGCAACAGCGGCAGGATCGCGAAGACGGCGGTCGCGATCAGCAGCGCCCAGCGCGGAATGCGCGCCGGGCGGCTCGGCGCAATGAACGTGCCGGTGAGCGGCTCGGGCGGCGCCTGCCGCGCGCTGGCGAACAGGCCGTTCGGGCGCAGCACGAGCACCACGACCAGCAGCAGGAACGCGAACAGATTGCGGTAGCTGGTCCCGAACACAGCAACACCGTAGCTCTCGACCAGTCCGAGCAGCAGGCTGCCGATCACCGCACCCGGCACGTTGCCGGCGCCGCCGACGACTTCGGCAACGACGCCCTTGAGCGTCGCCTGCAGGCTCATCGCGGTGTCGATCTGGTTGTAGTACATGCCGACCAGCAGGCCGGAAACGCCGCCGAGCGCTGCCGCAATGCCGAACACGGCCTGATTGACGCGATTGACGTCGACGCCCATCTGCATCGCGGCGTCGCGGTCCTGCGCGGTGGCACGCACGGCCCAGCCGAGCTTGCTGTAGCGCAGGAACACGAACAGCAGCAACGCACTGGTGAGGCCGACACCGGCGATGAGCAGATCGAGCGGCCCGATGGTGCCGCCGCCGATCTGGAAGCGGACATCCGGCAACTGGCTCGGCAGCGCGCGCGGATTGGGCGAGAAAGTCAGCATCACGAGCTGATCGAGCACGAAGCTGATGCCGATCGTCGCCAGCAGCGGCGCGATGCGCACCGAGTTCTGCAGCGGACGCAGGCCGAACCGTTCGATGATCAAGCCGACCAGCGCCGCCGCCACCGCGACCACGATGATGGTGAGCGGGAGCGGCGTATGCAGCTGCACCACCGCGACCCAGCCGATATAGGCGCCGACGAGGTAGATCGAGCCTTGCGCAAAGTTGATCAGCCGGCTGACGCCGAAGATCAGCGCGAGCCCGACCGCAACGAGGGCGTAGACGTTTCCGACGATCAGCCCATTGATCGTGTAGTCGAGCCAGGAAGACACGCAGAAAATCCCCTCAGGTCGGCTTGCCGTCCCAGAGCGCGAACTGGCCCTTGCGCACGACGAGCTCGGCGTTCATGGCGCCCTTGACGCGCCGGCTCTCGACGTCGAACGTCGCTTTGCCGAAGATCACGCTCGATACGTCCTTCACTTTCGTGAAGGCGTCGCGGATCGCACGCCGGTCGGTGCCGCCGATCTTCACCACGGCGGCGGCCATATTCATCGCGTCATAGGCGTAAGCGTTGAACGCGTCGGGCTCCACCCCGTTGTACTTCTTCTTGAAGCCCGCGATGAATTTCTGCACCTCGGGGCGCGGGTCTTCCGGGAAGTAGCGCGTGCCGACATGGACGTCTTCGACGGCCTCGCCGCCGAGCTCCACGAATTTCGGCGAGTAGACCGAGCTCGCGGCGCAGATCACCTGCTTCAGCCCGACCTGGCGCGCCTGGCGGGCGATCAGCGCACCGTCGGAATAATAGGAGATCAGGATCAGCCCGTCCGGATTGGCGTCACGGACCCGCACCAGCGTGGAGCGGAAGTCGCGCTCTTCCGCGATGTAGCCCTCGGTGACGGCGATTTCGGCGCCGTTCTCCTTCGCGGCCTTGACGAAATAGTCGCGGCTGGTGCGGCCCCAATCGGTGTTGAGGTGCAGCACGGCGAGCTTCTTCAGGCCGAGACGCTTGACGGCATAGGCCGCCAGCAGCGGCTGCTCGTCAGCCTGGCTGACCGAGGTGCTCCACATGAAGTCGCCGCCCTTGGTGAAATCGGGATGCGAATTGGTGAAGCCGAACTGCACCAGCCCGCCGCGCTGATAGATCGGCGAGGCCGCCATCGAGGCGGGGCTGGAGAAGTCGCCGAGCTCCATGACAATCCTGGGATCGGAGACGAACTTCTGGGCGATCGCCACCGACTGGCGCGGGTCGCTCTGGCTGTCCTCGAAACTATAGGCGAGCTTGCGGCCGTTGATGCCGCCCGCTGCCTGGATCTCGTCGAGCGCGAGATCAAAGCCCTGCTTCCACTGCGTGCCATATTGTGCGTTCGGCCCGGTCAACGGACCGCTGACGCCCAGCAAGATCGGTTCGGACGATTGCGCAAGCGCGGCGCGCGAGAAGGCCGCTCCCGCCATGATAGTGGCAAGCGAGCCCTTGACCAGGGTACGACGATCGATGTTGCTCATGGATGGCTCCATCCTGTCAGGTGTTGAAACAACCAGCAATTTCTATGCCGGTGAGATTGGCTATTTCGAGGGCTCGCCGAGCGACAGCATCAGCCGGTTCGCCCAATTGAAGAACGACGCGCCGTTGATGACGTCGACGATCTCCGCATCGTCGAGACCGGCGCGGCGCAGCTCATCGATATTGTCGGGGCCGAACGCGATCGGCGTCGCAGCCAGCGCCACCGAGGCCTTGACGACCGCATTCCAGCGCTCGCCGAGATCAGCGCCGACGCCGTCGTCGAGCAGCCGCTGCACATCGTCGCGGCGCTTGGAATAAGTGCTGGCGAAACGCGCATGCACGGAGGCGCAGTAGATGCAGCCGTTGTAGCGCGAGGTCGCAGCCGCCGCGAGCTCGCGCTCGGCGCGCGGCAGGCCGTCGGCGACGTTGTAGAAGATGTCCTTGTCGGTCTTGGTGCGGGCCTCCAGCACCTCGGGATCGCGCACCAGCAGGCGGAAATATTCGGACTTGGAACGGGACCGATCGACGAGGCCGGCGAAATGCCGCTCGGTTAGCTCGGCTTCGGGCAGCGGATCGATCCACGACACCCAGCCCAGTTCATCCTGGGTGAAGACGACAGGCGGATCGACATTGTTTACAGCGCTCATGATGCAGCCTCCTTACGCGCCGGCCGCGGCGTTCGCGGTGCGCCCGAGCGAGGCACCGAGCACGCGCAGTCCGGTGACGACGCGCACCTGGAACGACAGGAACGCAACGAGCTGAGAGAACGTGACGATGCCGGTGTTCGACCAGCCGGCGGCGAGCAGAGCCTTCATGTCGGCTGCAGCCGCATCGCGCGGGCGGAACACCAGCAGATGCGCATGTTCGAAAGCCGCAGCGAGCCGGTCCCCGAGATCGGGCCTGCGCTCCGCGCTGACGCGATAGATCAGGCCGGCCTTGTTTTCGACCGACAGGGGGCCAGCCGGAAACGCACCGTAGGGGCCCGAGGTCTCGCCCCGCGCGATTTCGACATCGACCGCTTCGACCAGGCGCGCACCATCGGCGGTCGCAGCTAACTTCGCCCGGTAGAAGCCGGCCGTTGTGGGCTCGCGGTGAAGGCCGATCACGAAGAGCGCGACCGCGGCGCGCTCCACCAGCGAGACATCGCCGGCGTCGATCGGCTCGAACAGCGAGAGATAGCTCTTCTGCGCATTGTCGCGCGCCTGCAGGCGGCGCCCGCGAATGGTATCGAGCGCCGAACCCGGTTCGATCCCGGCGAGCGTGTCGATGATATCCTTCGTAGTCATCATTCAGCCTCTTGCAGCCTCGTGCAACGCGATTCCGTTCATTCCGACTATCCCGCCAGCGCCACGTCGGGCGCCGTCCGCGCCCAGCCGAGCGCCGGCGCGACCTTTTCCGCGACGAGCTCGATCGAGCGCAGGATATGGGGATGCGGGGCATCGACCGAATGCGCCTGGAAGACGAGATCGGTCACCCGCTCCAGCGTGGCGTCGCCGCGGAGCGAAGCGATGACGTCGTCGGCCGCGCCGACATGGGTGTCGAACGCCGCGATCATCTCCTCGAGCGTCTCGCCCGGCTTGGCGTGGCCGCCCTTGAGGAATTGCGGCAGCGCGCGCCGCAGCCCGATATCGGCAAGGCGCATCGCCTCAGCACGGTCGTCGGCGACGAAGATTGTGCGCGAGGCCATAATGCGGGGCTCGCGTCCCGGCGGCAGTGCTTCGAGATAGGCATCGATCACCGGATTCTGAATCTCGGCCAGCGTTGCCTTCGGCGCCTCCTTGATTCGAGGCTGGGTGCGCGACAGCAACAGGCCATCGCCCGCCTTGCCGGCACGCGCCCCGCCCGCCACAGAGAACGTCGCCTGCCAGATCCGGTTGTCCAATTGCGGCCGCTGCGGATAGAGCGTGTCGCCACCGTCGAGCGGCTTGCCCATCAGCGCGGTGCGGACGATTTCCAGATTGCGCGCAAAGATCTCGTTGCGCTGGGCGCTGTCGAGGCCGAAGGCGGCAAAGGCCGAGGGATTGCCGCCGGTGCCGACACCGAGCTCGAAGCGACCGTTGCAGAGCAGATCGAGCACCGCGGCGTCCTCAGCCACGCGTACCGCATTCTCAAGCGGCAAGGTGACGATGCCGGTGCCGAGCCGGATGCGCGAGGTTTGGGCTGCGACGTAACCGAGAAAGGTGAAGGGCGACGGCAGGCCACCCTCGCGCTCGTGGAAATGGTGCTGCGCAATCCACGCGGAATCGAGGCCCGCCTTCTCGGCGCGCACGATCTGCTCGGCCGCGAAGCGATATCGGTCGGCGGGCGGGGCCTCGTCGAGAAGCCGCGTGAAAAACCCCAGGCGTTTCAGGTTTGCTAAGCGTTTCATACGACCCCTGTCGGACGAGGATGGGCCCCGATGATGTCGGTTGCCGCAGCTCCAGACAAGCGGGCATTGCGCAGGGCTAGTACGCAAGCCTGCCCGCCGGGATCGCCCTGAGCTGAACTTTGGCTGGGCAGACTGCCTACCAGCTCGGCAGAACCGCGCCCTTGAACTTGGTCAGGACGAACTCCTTGACCTCCGCCGTGTGGTAGCTGCCCACCAGGATCTTGACCCAGGGCTTGTCCTTGTCGGCGGCGCGAACGGCGATCAGGTTGACATAAGGCCCCTTCGGGTCCTCGCGCAGGATCGGGTCCTTGACGGGATCGAGGCCCGCCTGGGTTGCGTAATTGGTGTTGATCGCGGCGGCATCGACATCGTCGAGCGCGCGCGGCGCCTGCGCCGCGTCGACCTCGATGAACTTCAGCTTCTTGGGATTCTCGGTGATATCGAGCACCGTCGGCTTGAAGCCCGTGCTGTCCTTCAGCTTGATCACGCCCTTGTCGCGCAGCAGCAGCAGCACGCGGCCGCCATTGGTCGGATCGTTCGGGATCGAGACCTTGCCGCCTTCGGGGATGTCGGCGAAGGCCTTGTGCTTCTTGGAATAGACACCGATCGGGAAATTCACGGTCAAGCCGACGGCTTCGATCTTGTAGCCACGGTCGGCCTTCTGGTTGTCCAGATAAGGCTGATTCTGGAACGAATTGGCCTGGATCTCGCCAGCATCGAGTGCGGCGTTCGGCACGACGTAATCGGAGAATTCGATGAGCTGGATGTCGAGACCCTGCTTGGCGGCGATCGGCTTCACGGCCTCGAAGATCTGGGCGTGCGGCCCCGGCGTCACGCCGATTTTGATGGTCTCGCCTGAAGCGGCGGCCGACCAGGCGGCGAGCACGGTCGCAAGGATCAGGGGGAGGCGAAACGACATCTTGGTCTCCATGACTTGGCGGAAATGATTGGAACCGTATTCGCTTCTCCGCGGCGCGAAATCAATGAAATGGAAATCCATATTGGTCTCCTAGCGCGGACGACGCTTCTCCGTTCGTCCGCATGTGGGGAACGAATGCACCTGCGCAAGCGTGAGGCGCATCACGGCAAAACCGCACTGATCGTTGTCCTAGCCCGATGGAGCGAAGCGCAATCCGGGGCGCCGCCTGCGCGGCAGGACCTATCCTGGTTTGCGCTCGGCTCCATCCCGGCTTCAAACCTCCGCAAATTCGTCATTTCGCCGCAGGGTTTTCTGACCCTGTCGGCATTGCCGCCTCGCCCTCGATGAAACATGATGGGCCCTGGCCAGTGACGACTTGTCCGTGAAGTGGGGATCATTCGATGAACGAGAACGAAATCCGCAAGTCCATCGCTGAGGTGAAGCAGGGCACGCTGTCGCGACGCTCGTTCATGCAGACGATGGCTGCGATCGGGATCGCAGCGCCGGTCGCGAGCCAGATCCTGGTCTGGAACGACGTGGCGATGGCGGATGCCACGCTGCAATACAAACCGACCAAGGCCGGCGGCGGCGGCCCGCTCAAGATCCTGCTCTGGCAGGCCCCGACGCTGCTCAATCCGCATTTCGCGCTCGGCACCAAGGACCAGATCGCCTCGCGCGTTTTCTTCGAGCCGCTCGCCGGTTGGGACAAGGAGGGCAACCTCGTCCCCTGCCTCGCGGCCGAAGCCCCGTCAAAGCAGAACGGCGGCCTTTCGCCCGACGGCCTGAGCGTGACCTGGAAACTGAAGCAGGGCGTGAGATGGCACGACGGCAAGCCCTTCACCGCCGATGATGTCGTCTTCACCTGGCAGTACGCCTCGGATCTCGCCACAGCGGCGTACACGACCGGTTCCTACAAGGACATCACGGTCGAGAAGATCGACGACCATACCGTCAAGGTGCTGTTCAAGGCGCCGACGCCGTTCTGGGCCGATCCCTTCGTCGGCTCGGTCGGTCCGATCCTGCCGAAACATCATTTCGGCGACTATGTCGGCGCGAAGTCGCGCGAAGCGCCCGGCAATCTGAAGCCGGTCGGCACCGGTCCCTACAAATTCGTCGAGTTCAAGCCCGGGGACCTGATCCGGGCCGAACGCAATCCCGACTATCACATCAAGAACCAGCCGCATTTCGACACGCTCGAAATCAAAGGCGGCGGCGATGCAGTGTCCGCGGCGCGCGCCGTGCTGCAGACCGGCGAATATGACTATGCCTGGAACATGCAAGTGGAGGAGGAGGTCCTCAAGCGCATGGAGGCTAGCGGCAAGGGCAAGCTCGACGTCACGCCCTCCGGCAATGTCGAGTTCATCATCCTCAACACGACCGATCCGTGGACTGAGGTGGACGGCGAGCGCTCCAGCCCCAAGACCAAGCATCCGACGCTGTCAGATCCCGCCGTTCGCCGCGCGATGAACCTGCTGATCGACCGCGAGTCGATCCAGAAGTTCATCTACGGGCGCGGCGGCGTCGCCACCGCGAGCTTCGTCAACGCACCCAAGCAGTTCAAGTCGCCAAAGCTGAAATACGAGTTCGACGTCGACAAGGCCAACAAGGTCCTGGATGAAGCCGGCTGGGCCAAGGGCGCGGACGGCCTCCGCGAGAAGGACGGCAAGAAGCTGAAATTCGTCTTCCAGACCTCGACCAATGCGCCGCGTCAGAAGACGCAGGCCATCATCAAGCAGGCCTGCCAGAAGGCCGGCATCGAGATCGAGATCAAGGCGGTCACGGCATCGGTGTTCTTCTCATCCGACGTCGGCAATCCCGACACCTACTCGAAGTTCTATGCCGACATGGAGATGTACAACACGACGCAGCCGCAGCCCGACCCGGAGCGCTTCCTGAACCAGTGCGTCTCCTGGGAGATTTCCAACAAGGACAACAAATGGCTCGGCCGCAACGTCTCGCGCTGGTCCGATCCCGAGGCCGACAAGGCCTACAAGGCCGCGCAGAACGAGCTCGATCCGGTCAAGCGCGCCGCGCTACTGATCAAGGTCGACGAAACTTTTTGCGAGGCCAACGTGTTCCTGCCGCTTCTATCCCGTAACATCGTCAACGCAGGGGTCAACAACCTCATGGTCGACATGTCGGGCTGGGACGTCACGACCTGGAATCTGGCGAGCTGGTACCGCAGCTGAAGCTTGCAAATTCCATCCTTGCGAGCTCAGTCCTTGCCAGCTCGATCCTTGCAGCTCAATCCCTGCCGGCGAATTGACGGTCGAGGCTTGACGCCGTGTCGGCGCTTCTCAGCCGTTTCATCAGCTCATCCCGCTCCTTGCCGTCGGGCAACGACTCGGCCTTTTCACGGATGGTCCTGGTGAACTCCGCAAGCCGCTCTTGAAGCGTGGTGGTTTGCTGAACGCGACGCCGCCTGTGCACGATCGGGTCTCCATGTCATGGGCACATGCTGTGCCTTCTGGATGGCCAATGATATGAGCGAGCCCAGCCATATCTATATCAAATGATGTAGTTCACGCCATTTGGTGCCGGCGCCCTCTGTTTACATGTGAACAGTCGGCGCTGCTTCAGCAGAGCCGTTCAGGAACGAAAATGCCGGCTGTTACATTGACGCGGCGGAACAGCACGGACGCGCCATGGGCAAGATATTGATCAGCACCGTCGTCGTAAGCCTGGCGCTCATCATTGCCTTCGCGGTCTATGTCATCACTCTGTGAATTGCCGACAGCAGAAGCCGATGATGGTGCGGCTCGGACATCACCCGCGCGCGCAGCAATCGACCAACAGGTCCCAGATCCGCTGCGCCTCGGCCGGCTTGCGGGTTTCGAGCCCCTTCTCCGGGTCGGACTGCGAGTGGCCCGCCACCGAGTGCGCTTCGCGCGGCACGATCCATCTCTGGGAGATGGGGTCGTACCATTTTCCGATAATCATTTCAGTCACGCTGATCGACTCACCGATTTGATCCTGGGCGGCGCTACGGCTCGGGCTTCGTCGAATCCCATTCACCGCGCCTCGCCCATTTTACAAATCGGCTTCTTGCCTGATCGTTCCTGCCGCGGCTCAGCCAGGCCGCGCCGGATGAAGCGTACGGGGATGCCGCTCGTGCAACAGCCGCGCGAGTTCTTCCCGCTCCGCAGGCCGTCCCTTCATGGCGGTCTCGAACAGCGCTTCCTGGATGTCGCGGGGCATGTCGCCCCACACGTCCATCGCCGCTCGTCCGAGCAGGCTCGCAAGATGATCCTCACCGTCGCTCATTCGGCTCTCCTGATCTGGTCACGGGAATGGAACAGCTGCGGCTGTGCGGCGTTCCAGTTCCATCATTGTGAAAGGTGTTCGCGAAGCTCGGCAAGGAGCCCAGCGGCCAACATTGTCCCGCCGTCGACGGCATTATCGAGGAGGCCGATGAGACCGCCGGCGAGATCGACGAAGAGAAAGCCGCCAACACCAAGCTGAACGCGGTGGCGCTTCGCAAGGGCGTCAATGCCAAGGCGTCCCAGCGCCGCTTGATCGAGACGCCGTGGTCAAGACGTGCTGGTGAAGATGTACTGGACGTGGCGGCCCGCCCGCGGGGCTGCCACGTTCTCGTTGCGCGCTGGGTCAGATGAACGGCTTCCCGCCGGTGACCGCCAGGGTCGCTCCCGATGTGTAGCTCGAGAGCGGATCGGCGAACATGACATAGGCGGTCGCGAGTTCGGCCGGCTGGCCGGCCCGCTGCATCGGCACCTGCTTGCCGAAGTTCTTGACCTTGTCCTCCGGCATCGTCGACGGAATCAGCGGCGTCCAGATCGGCCCCGGAGCGACCGCATTGACCCGAATGCCCTTCGCCGCCAGCATCTGGGCGAGGCCACCCGTAAAGTTCTGAATGGCGCCCTTGGTCGTGGCATAGGCCAGCAGGGTCGGATTCGGCATGTCGGAGTTCACCGACGCGGTGTTGATGATCGCGGCTCCCGGGCGCATGTGGGGCACCGCGGCCTTGGTGAGATAGAACATGGCATGGATGTTGGTCTCGAACGTCCGCTGCCATTCCTCGTCGCTGATATCAGCGATCTCCTTGAACGTGTCCTGATGGGCAGCGTTGTTGACGAGGATGTCTATTGCGCCGAACGCCTCGACGGTGCGCTGGATGATCGCGCGACAATGATCGGGATTGCGGATGTCGCCGGGGATCAGGACGACCTTGCGTCCCTCGCGCTCCACCAGCGTCTTGACCTCGGCGGCATCCTCATCCTCGTTCAAATAGGCGATGACGATGTCGGCACCTTCCCGGGCATAGGCGATCGCGACCGCACGGCCGATGCCACTGTCGCCTCCGGTGATAATTGCCTTCTTTCCGGCCAAGCGGCCCGAGCCTTTGTAGCTCTCTTCGCCATGATCCGGTCGCGGGTTCATCGCGCGCGTCGAGCCGGGCATCGATTGCTGCTGCGGCGGAAAAGGCGGCTTTGGATAGTCGGTCATGAAGCGGCTCCAGCGATTTACTCCGCTAACGGAAAGCTTTTGGAAGCGTTCCTCGCGGTTCCATCAAGCCTCGTGGCCAAGCCGCACGATGATGTCGTTCGGCAACAGGGCTGGCGCGTCGGCGGCGCCCAATCGCCATAGGCTCTCGCCCGCAACCAGCGCCGGCATGGGCAATTGGCGATCGGCTAAATTGGCGACAATCTGCAAGATGTCTCCCTTCTCCGTCCGCCACCGGGCATCCAGGCCGCCATTACGCTGGTCCTCTCCCAGCAACTTGCAATGAGCCGACACGAAACCCTGCTTGATCAGCGGCACGATTCTCTCGCGCCGTATCTTCAGCAATCGGGTTGTGAGGCCGCGAAACCTGGCGCTGGCGGGAGAGCGGTCGATGCCGGTCCAGTCGAGCTTCGATGCCGTGAAGGTTTTTTCGTCGCACGGGTCCGGAATCCTGGCGCGCATGTCGGGCGTCGAGAATGCCTTGAAATGCGCGAACTCCTTGCGCCGGCCTTCCCGCGTCAATTCGGCGGCTTCGCCGGACCAGTCGGCGAAGAACAGGAACGGCGTCTCGGCCGCGGCTTCCTCACCCATGAATAGCATGGGGATATGAGGGTTCAGGAGAACCAGCGCCATGGCCTGATCCAGTTTCTCCGGACCGACCAGCGCGGAAAGCCGCTCCCCGAGCGCGCGATTGCCTATCTGGTCGTGGTTCTGGGCGAAGAAGATGGTGGCCTCAGGCGGCAGATGCGCGCTCGGCTCGCCGCGCGGTTCGTCATGCAGCGGAAAGATTTCGCCCTGGTAGGCAAAGCCCTCGGTGAGCGCTCGCGCGAGATGTTCGAGCGGCCTGTCTGCGAAGGCGCGATAATAGCCTTCGTCCTCGCCCGTCAACAGGACGTGGAGCGCGTTGTGAAAATCATCGCCCCATTGCGCGTCATAGAGCCGGGTTCGCCCTGGCGCCCGGTCGAGCAGGCGGGCCTGATTGTCCTCGTTCTCCAGCATCAGATGCACGCGCCGGCCCGGCAGCTGACTGCGAACCGTCTCGGCCAGCTCGATCAGGACATGGCGGTCGGAATCGTCCTTCAGCGCGTGAACGGCGTCGAGCCGCAAGCCGTCGAACCCGTAGTCGCGCAGCCACATCAACGCGTTCTCGATCAGGAACTCGCGCACGAACGCGCCGTCGTGTCCCTCGAGGTTGACGGCAGGGCCCCAGCCGGTGCTGTGGCGCTTGGTGAAGAAGCTTTCCGCATAGAGATGCAGATAGTTCAACTGCGGCCCGAAATGGTTATAGACGACATCGAGATAGACCATGATGTCGAGGGCATGCGCCGCGCGCAACAGCCGCTTGAGGTCTTCCGGCCTGCCGTAGCGTGCATTTGGCGCATTCAGCAGCACGCCGTCATAGCCCCAATTGTGCCGGCCGGGGACGTCATTGAGCGGCATCAGCTCGATTGCGGTGATGCCGAGATCGCGCAGATAGGGCAGCTTCTTCTCGACGCCGGCATAGGTGCCTTCCTCGCTGAAGGTGCCGACATGCAGCTCGTAGATCACGGCCTCCGCCCAGGGGCGGCCGGGATAGAGCACCGAGTCCCGGAACGTCGCGGTGTCGATCACCTCGCTCGGCGCCCCGACGTCGTCGGGCTGGAAGAACGAGGCGGGATCGGGAACGACCAGGTCTGCGTTGATTCTGAACTGATAGCGCGTGCCGACGTGCGCGGTGGGACTCAACGATTGGTACCAGCCATCGTGGTCGCGCGTCATCCGGAGTGGCGGCCGGCCGGCTTCGAGCAATTCGACCGATTGCGCCGTCGGCGCCCAGAGGTTGAAGCAGACCCCGTGATCGAGGCATCGAGGGCCGTGGTGTCGCGCTTGCCCGGCCATTCCCAATCTGTGACTCAAACCTAGCCGCCTTTGCGTGGCTGGAAATAACAGCAAGCTTCGCGAGGCCCGATTTTGCGATCGCTTAAGCATGCTCAGGACGGGAGAAGCCGAGATGCAGGCATTCGTTCCTCAGGCCGGCGCCACACCGATGCGCCATGCTCGTTGTGTGCACTTTTGGGCCAAGGTGCGGCGACGATGGTTGGGGAAGATCACTGTTGCAAACAGGGAACGGAATCGCCTGGGCGACGGTTGCAATTCTACACGGGAGATTTCGCCATGCGCCGCTCGAAGCCACAGCCGATCCGCAACAAGCTCGACCTTGCCGACCCTACTCAGGTCCGCCTCGTCAGAAAGCGTCTGGGACTGTCCGACGCAGAGCTGACCAGCATCGTCGAGCGGACCGGCAACTCGATTGCGGCCATCAGCAAGGAGGCGGCGCTGCAAAGGGCAACCACGCTGCCCAAACCGGACGATGTGCCTCCTGCCGCCGTAGTCGCTTCGGCGGCGGTTGGCGACCAAACCACCGGCGAAGTGGCGGCGACTGCACCAATTTCTTGAACGGCATTTCGGGGCAATAATGGACCAACAAGCACATTCAGACGACGCCCTGACACGGGCAGCCTCGAGCCTGCGTCGCTCGCGGATCAGCGAGGGCAAACCGTTTCCGCTCGGCGCCACCTGGGACGGGCTTGGTGTCAATTTCGCGCTGTTTTCGGCCCATGCCACCAAGGTCGAACTCTGCCTGTTCGACGACGGCGGCGAGACCGAATTGGAGCGGATCGAACTCCCGGAATATACCGACGAAGTTTGGCATGGCTATTTGCCCGCGGCCCGTCCCGGCACCGTCTACGGCTACCGCGTCCATGGCCCCTACGAACCCGACGGGGGACACCGCTTCAATCCCAACAAGCTCGTGCTCGATCCCTACGCCAAACAGCTGGTCGGCCGGTTGCGTTGGGGACCGGAGCTGTTCGGCTACCAGCTCGACCATGCCGACAAGGATCTCTCCTACGACGAACGCGACAGCGCGCCCTTGATGCAGAAATGCCGCGTCATCGACCCGGCCTTCACCTGGGGCGCCGCGCGCAAACCGGAAGTGCCGTGGGAGCGGACGATCGTCTACGAGATGCACGTCAAGGGTTTTACCCAGCTGCATCCGTTGGTGCCCGACGCAGACCGTGGCACGTTCTCCGGTCTTGCGCATTCGGAGGTGCCGGCCTATCTGCGATCGCTCGGCATCACCAGTGCAGAATTGTTGCCGATCCATGCCTTCGTCGACGACAGCTATTTGGTCGAGAAAGGCCTGCGCAATTACTGGGGCTACAACTCCCTTGCCTTCTTCGCGCCGGAGCCGCGTTACCTCAAGACGCCGTTCGCGAACGAATTCAAGGCCATGGTCAACCAGTTCCACGCCCATGGCATCGAGGTCATCCTCGACGTCGTCTACAATCACACCGCGGAAGGAAACGAGCTCGGCCCGACGCTGTCATTCAAGGGCATCGACAATGCCAGCTATTACCGCCTCCTGCCGGACCAGCGGCGCTATTACATCAACGACACCGGTACCGGGAACACGGTGAACCTGTCGCACCCGCGCGTGCTGCAACTGGTCGCCGATTCCCTGCGCTACTGGGCGACCGAGATGCGGGTCGACGGCTTCCGCTTCGACCTCGCCACCATCCTGGCGAGGGAGCCCTACGGTTTCGACGAAGGCGGCGGCTTCCTTGATGCCTGCCGCCAGGATCCCGTGCTCTCCAGTGTCAAGCTGATCGCCGAGCCTTGGGATATCGGTCCGGGGGGCTATCAGGTCGGCCAGTTTCCGCCGGGATGGGCGGAGTGGAACGACAAGTTCAGGGACACGGTGCGCGCTTTCTGGAAGGGCGACGAAGGTACGATCGCAGACTTCGCCAAACGCGTGTCCGGATCCGGCGATCTCTTCAACAAGCGCGGCCGCCGGCCATGGGCCAGCGTCAACTTCGTCACCGCCCATGACGGTTTCAATCTCAACGATCTCGTCTCGTACAACGACAAGCACAACGAAGCCAACGGCGAGGACAATCGCGACGGCCACAGCAACAATCATTCCTGGAATTGCGGCGCAGAGGGACCGACGGACGATCCTGAAATCATTGCGCTACGCGAGCGCCAGAAGCGCAATCTGCTGGCGACCATGCTGTTGTCTCACGGCACGCCCATGCTGCTTGCCGGCGACGAATTCGGACACACCCAGCACGGCAACAACAACGCGTACGCCCAGGACAACGAGACCACATGGCTCGACTGGATGGGCATCACCGCGAACGGCCGCAGCCTGCGCGAATTCACGCGCAAACTGATCGCCACGCGCAAGGCATTTCCGATTCTCTACCGCAGCCGCTTTCTCGTCGGCTCGCACAACGAAGAGCTGGACGTGAAGGACGTGACGTGGCTCGCGCCGTCCGGGGAGGAGATGACGACGGAGCAGTGGCAGGACGGCAACGCCAAATGCTTCGCTTTGCTGCTCGACGGCCGCGCCCAGGAGACCGGGATCAAGCGCCGCGGTTCGGACGCAACCATGCTGCTGATCTACAATGCTCATCACGACGTCGTCAATTTCACCTTGCCCGCTGTCGCCGAGGGACGCAGCTGGATCGGGTTGATCGACACCAATCAACCGGAGGGGCAGATGCCCGCATTCGACTTCGGGCATGTTTATGCGATGACCGGACGATCCCTGGTGGTGTTCGGCCTCGCCACCGAGAGCATCGCCACCCGCCGCCTGCGCCAGGGCCTCGGAGCGCTGCTGGACGTCGTGGAGGCGCCGCTGCCGGGATAGTCCGCCATGATAGCGCGAGAAGACTTTTCGAGTTGATGACGACAGGGAACGCACGCAGGTCACCGGCGTTCGAGTAGATGGGGCATCAGTCGGAGAACACCGAGATGAAGTTCACAGGTGCCGTTATCCTCGCCGCTCTCGCGCTGCCTGCAGCAGCTTGGGCGCAGGCCAGCAAGCCTGACGTTTCGTCCGCGCCAAGCGCGCAGAATTCGGGTGCCGGCATTGCCGGACAGCCCGGCAACAAGAACGGACCGGCCGCCAAGCCTGGTGAAACCGTCGGATCGAATTCGACGAGCTCCACTGGCAACACCGCCGTGCAATCGCAGGACCCGTCGAATATTCAAGGGGCTCCCGGCAACAAGAACGGGCCTCCCGCCAAGCGCCCGGATCAACGCTGATCGAATTCGTCCACAATCCTGCCGCCGACATCGAATGATCTGCGCCGCATATCACCGGCGCAGATCATTTGGTTAGGAACAAACCATTGGCGCCGCCCGTTCGGGAAGCATCTTCTTCCACAATCCCCAGATCGAGAGTCCCCCCATGTATCATCACGTCAAGAAGCTGATGTTCACCGTTCGCGTCGACGAACCCGATCCGCGCTTTGGCAACATGCTGCTGGAGCAGTTCGGCGGCGCCAACGGCGAGCTTGCGGCCGCGATGCAGTACTCGATCCAGGGGCTGAACTGCGAGGATCCCGATCGCAAGGACCTCCTGATGGACATCGGCACCGAAGAGCTCAGCCATCTGGAAGTGGTCGGCACGTTGGCGCGGATGCATCTCAAGCCCTCGAAGTTCGACCGCCAGGCGGCCGAAGCCGATCCCCTCATCGCCATCGCGGGCGGCGGCGGCGTCAATCTCTTCAACTCCCAGGGCAATGCCTGGACCGCCGACTATCTGAAGATCACCGGCGAGCTCGACGTCGATCTGCGCAGCAACATTGCCGCAGAGGCGCGGGCCAAGATCGTCTACGAGCGGCTGATCAATTTCTGCGACGATGCCGGCAGCAAGGATGCGCTGCAGTTCCTGATGACTCGCGAGATCACGCACATGAAGGCGTTCGCGCTGGCGCTCGAGAGCATGGGCAAGCCGGCCTTCAGCATCGGCCGCATCGCGCCGACGCCCGGCCTCGTCGACCAGTTCTTCAACGATTCCACCGGCGCCGGCGACCATGGCGAGATCGACACGCGTGGGCCGTGGAACGAGGGCGGCGACTGGGTCTTCACGGACTCGCCGGCAATCCAGGCGGGCGAACCGGGTCCGGCCACAGCCATCGTCACCGAGAGCTCGCCGCCCGCGGACGAAGCGGGTCTCGGCGATCTGCTCATCAACGAGCTGCGCGATATCCTGCATGCCGAGAAGCAATTGACCAAGGCGCTTCCCAAGATGGCGGAGGCCGCCCGCTTCGACCAGTTGCGCGAGCTGTTCGAGCAGCACCTCGCGGAGACCGAAGCGCAGGTCGAGCGCATCAACGAATGCTTCGAAATGCTCGGCAAATCCGCCCGCGCCAAGCCCTGCAAGGGCATGATGGGCCTCGTCGAGGAGGGCCAGGAGATCATGGCCGAGGGCGAGGACAAGGAGGACGCGGCGGCCGACCTCGCCCTGATCGGCGCAGCACAACGCGTCGAGCATTACGAGATCGCAGGCTATACCACGGCCCGCAACCTCGCCCAGCAGCTTCGCCACAGTGCCATTGTCGCCTTGCTGTCGAAATCACTCGCGGAGGAGGAGAACGCCGATCAGCTCCTCAACCAGGTGGCCCGCTCGCTGATGTCGGTGGCGAAAATGCCCGCGGCAGTCGAGCAGACCGAATGATCCTCAGGCGTCGAGGAGTTCGAGGAATTCCTCGACGCGCCTGAACGGGTCCTGATCACGGCGACCGGCGTAGACGACGCGGTCGCCGTCGCGTTGTAGCGCTCCCGCCTGCGACTTCGCCCTCGATTTCCGCAGCCGCCCCGGCAGGAACGTCGCGGCGACGGCCTCCGGCCCGACATCGAGCCTAACGATGCCGCGCCGTTTGCAATCGATACGGAGCCTGGCGGATGCGAAGAAGTCGCGGGCCTCCGGCGGCAGCCTGCCGAAACGACGCGAGATCTCCTCCTCTAGATCTTCCAGATCGTCGTCGCTTCGGCACCTGGCAGCGCGCCCATAGATCTCGAGCCGGACCGCTTCCGATTGCACGTAGCCTTCGGGCAGCATGTCGGCCAACGGCATATTGAGATCGGGCACCCACAAATCGGCGCCGGCATCGCTGCCACGCTCGGACGCCCGCTTCAGCAGATGACTGTAGAGCACCGGTCCGAACACCTGGACGTGACCGGACTGCTGTTCCGAAAACAGATCGCCGGCGCCCCTGAGGTCGAGGTCGCGCTCGCTGATCGCAAAGCCGGCACCCGGCTTGCTGAACTCCTCCAGCACCGCCAGACGCTTCTCGGACTGCTCCGAGGTCGATTCCGTCAGCAGATGGGCAAAGGCGCGCGTGCCGCCGCGTCCCACCCGTCCCCTGAGCTGATGCAGCTGCGCAAGTCCGAATTTTTCGGGCCAGCACACGACGATGGTGTTCGCGCGCGGAATATCGAGACCGCTTTCCACGATATTGGTCGCCAGCAGCACGTCCGCCTCGCCATCCACGAAACTCATCATGCGGTCGTCGATCTCGTCCACGGGCAGTCTGCCGTGAAGACAGACGATGCGCAGCTCCGGTGCCACCGATTGCACCCGCGCCAGCATCGGCTCCAGATCCTGGATGCGCGGGCAGATCAGAAAGCTCTGACCGTGCCGCCTGCGCTCGCGCAGCAGCGCCGCGGCGATGGCAGCGTCGGACAGCGGCGCGATCCTGGTCACGATGGGAAGGCGATGAACCGGCGGCGAGGCGATCACGCTGAGATCCCTGAAGCCGGCAAGTCCCGCGGCGAGCGTGCGCGGGATCGGCGTGGCGCTCATCCACAGCGAATGGGCCCCCTTGGCGAGGCCCGAAAGCTTCGCCTTCTCGGCCGCGCCGAAATGCTGCTCTTCGTCGATGATGACGAGGCCAAGGTCGGCGAACTTCACGTCCTTTGCCGCAAGCGCCTGCGTGCCGACCACGACTTTCAGCGTGCCGCGCCGCAGCCCCTCCTTGGTCTCTCGCGTCTCCGGGCCTGAGCTGGCCCGCGACAGGCTTCCCACCTCGATTCCGAGGGGGCCGAACCGCTTGCGGAAGGTCTCGACATGCTGCCGCGCCAGCACGGTCGTCGGCGCAGCGATCGCCACCTGCTTGCCGGACAGCGCCACTGCGGCCGCCGCCCGCAGCGCGACCTCGGTCTTGCCGAATCCGACATCACCGCAGATCACCCTGTCCATGGGATGGCCCGCCGCAAGATCGTCGAGGACGTCTTGAATCGCCTGGCCCTGGTCCGCTGTCGTGAAATAGGGGAACCGCGCGACGAATTTTTCGTAAGCCGGCCCCGGCGGCACCAGTTTGGGTGCACGGCGGCGGAGGCGCTGGCTGATGTGTTTGGCGAGCGCCTTGGCGGCGACCTGGATTTCCGCTTCCGCCTCGGTGCGCCGCGCCCACCAGCTGCTGCCGTCCGCCTTGTCCAGCGTCAGCTTGCCGGGCTCGCCGGCATAGGGCCAGATCACGGCGAGATCGGACGGCGGTACGAGCACGGCATTGTCGCCCGCGAATTTGAGCCTGATCATCTCGCGTCGCGATCCCTTGCCCATGTCGAGGGTCTGCAAGCCATCGAGCACGGCGAGCCCGCGTTGCAGATGGACAATGGCGGCGCCCTTTTCGGGCACATCAGGATGATCGAACGCCGGGTTCCAGGCGCGCGCCATCGGCTGGGGATGATGGGCCCGGCTGCCGAGCACGTCGGACGCAGTCACGACGACAAGCGGCTTGCGGCCGGCGCCAATGAACCCCGCGTCGAAATCGGCCAGCAGCGCACCTTCGCGGCTCCGTGCCTTCGTCACCTCGTTCCAATCGGCTAGGCGCTCCGCCTTGATGCCGCTCATGCGCTCCATCGCGCGAAGGTCGTCCTCGACAGCCGCGACGAACAGCAGCCGCGATCCGCCGCGCTGCATGTCGGCGACGAAGGCGCGAAGCGCCTTGCGCGGCGAGGCCAGCTTCGAGAACTCCGGAGTCGAGATGAAGGCGGCCTTGCGCGGCAGCACGCTGATGCGCTTCTTCAGCTGCTTCCAGTCCGCCTGCCCCAGGTATTCGCGCTCCGCATCCCTGCGGCCGGCGGCGTCCTCGATCGTGCCCAGCCAGCTCTCGGCGTGGGTCGATACCCCGGCATCCGCAATCCATCGCGCGCGGCTGCAATAATCCGGCAGCGTCGCCCGCTGTCCGCGCGTAGCTCCCAGCGCGATCCGCTCGGACATGGGATCGATGATCAATTCGGCGGTCTCGTAGACGACCTCGTGCTCGATCGGATCGACCGCGACGATCTTGCGGATCGTGTCTCCGGAATGCTCGATCCGGAAGGGAGCGAGCGCGCCGGCGGGAAACACTTCGAACGTCTTGCCATGGAACAGGACGCCGCCCGGATACTCCGCCTCTTCGTCGAGATCGTAACCGAGAGCCTCCAGCCGCTTCTCCAGCTCGGGCCCGGAATAGGGCGCGCCTACCTTCAGCGTGAGGCTCGACCGCGACCAGCTCGCCGGCAGCGGAAGCCGTTCCATGATCGCTTCCGCGGTGGACACCAGGAAGACGGGCTTCTTTGCCTTGGCGAGACGCCGCAGCACCGAGCTGCGCCGTCCCGCGATCTCGCGGGAGGGCTCGAGGCCGTCGAAGGGCAGCGTGTTCAGGCGCGGAAACACCAGCACGTCGACCGAGGGATCGAGGGCGTGGATCACGCCGCCCAGCCGCTCCGCCCTGCTCTCGTCGTCGCAGAGGAAGACGAGGCCGTCGCGGCCGGACTTCTCCCACTGCTCGAGCAGATGCAGCGCCAGCATGCCGAGCGGCGACGAGGAGGCGACCGCGGACCGCGAGGCGCTCTTGTCCGGGCGCTTGCTTGTCGAGCTGGTACTTTTCGAACTCCTGCTTTTCGAACTCCTGCTTTTCGCGCTCGTTCTTTTCGAGCCTTTGCCTCTTGAGCTCTTGCTCTTTGAGCTCGCGCTTTTTGTCTTTGTCACGCCGGTCGTGGCCCGGGCTTTCCTGGTGGGCGCCAATGTGTATCCAACTTTGTTTCGCAAATAGCGGCGAGCGACGACGAGCCCTCCCGTCGAGCTCCGTCGATAACGCGCCTCGGGCGTGAGCGCCCAATGACGTCATTACAATCTTGCAATTGCGTTGAAAAGCAGAGACAGGGGACAAAGGCAAGCGGCCTGAACGGGCAGAAGGCGAACGGGCAGGCTGCTATTGCAGGACCTTCGGCAGCACCACGACCACGTCCACGCTCTGCGCGAGGATGTGCGTGGCGACCACGGCGAGCTGGTGCGAGAACTCGTCCTCGATCTCGGCCGCGCAGTCTTCGTCGCTGGCAATGGCAAACAGCAGATTGCCGTCGATTTCGTCGAACCGGATGCCGGCGAACAGGCGATCGAAAATCTCGGCGCCCGCGATGTACGCGATTCGCGCCTGGATGGCCTGGTCCTCGACGAGCGACAACTTCCTCATGGACGCAACATATGGCCGCACCACCCGAATGCAAGAGCAGGAGAGCGCTGGCGCCGCGTGCCCTGCGAACTATATTGGTGGCATCGTCCCGCTTGACCGCCATCTGCCCTTGAGGAAATCCTTGATTCTGTTCCTGCTGCTGATCTTCCTGCCGATCGGCGTGTCGGCCGGCCGCTATTATTTGCGCGGCGACGGCCGCGGCAACTGGCAGACGGCGGATCGCTCCAGCGCCGGCCTGCTGCCGCCCGCATCCGTCAATCCGGACGCGCTGATCCGCGTGTTCGCCGCGCGCACGGTGCGCTGGCGCAGTATTTTTGCTGTCCATACCTGGATCGTCGTCAAGGAGAAGGGCGCCGCGACCTACAGCCGATACGACTACACGGCCTGGGGCGACCCTGTTCGCAGCAACGGCTTTGCGCCCGATGGCCGGTGGTTCGGCGCCTTGCCGGAAACGGTCGTCGCCGTCGACGGCGCGCGGGCCGAAGCGCTGATTCCCAAGATCCGCGCCGTCATCGAGAATTACAAGTTCCGTGCCTATGGCGACTACAGCGCCTGGCCGGGACCGAATTCCAACACCTTCGTGCAGGCGGCGCTGGACGCTGTTCCCGAGTTGCGCGCCGTGCTGCCGCCGACCGCTATCGGCAAGGATTTTCCCTACAGCGGACGCTGGGCCGGCATCACGGCGTCCGGCACCGGCCTCTACGCCTCGCTGTCGGGCTATCTCGGCATGACCATCGGCTGGGTCGAAGGAATCGAGATCAATTTCCTCGGCGCGGTGCTCGGCCTCGACATCCGCCGCCCCGCGCTGAAGCTTCCAGGCATCGGCCGCCTGGGTGTCGCGGCCGGCGTGTAACGCAATGACGGAGCAGTCCCATCAAAGTCGGTGCCCTCGCAAGCTTCCCGACATCGTCCTTCCAAATGTGTGCTTCAGGTCACAGCAGAATCGAGCGCCTTGGCCTAGACTGAACTTGCATGGCCGCAAACAAGGTAACGGCGGTACGCACCAGGCTGGAGAGGCGACCAACAGCTACGGACTTTGAAGCCGCCAAGTGAAGAACTCGGCGGCTTTTTCTCTGTCGAACGCGCGGCCGAAGCTTGTTAGCTGCCGATGTGCTACCGGAACTTCTACCGTTTGTCTGAGGAATCCGAGAGCCTCCGCTGATCGCGCTCTTCTTCGATCTGCCGTTCCGCTTCGACCCAGAACTCCACATCGCGATCGTCCGGGCGACCGGCTTGCTCCCAGAGCTCGTACGCGCGCGCTCGCACCTTGCCGCGCCGCATCATGCGAAGCAGCTTTTGCTTCAGCTCCTCGGCGAACGTCCTGAATCTCTGGACAGTGGTTTCGTCTTTGACAAGGGCTGCCGCTCGCGTTGCGAGTTCGATCTGGTGCTCTATCTTTTGCCGCTCGTCCACCGCAAACCCCGCCGCAGCCACGGGCCTGCGTCGCAGCCCGTGCTGCTCACAACCTCAATTCCTGCTGGAAGCCTCTGTTCCGCCTTCAATGCCAGGTCCTTCAATGCCACGTGGTGTCCGCTTCGACGATCACCGCCCTTGTTTCGGGATCTTCCGTCGCGTTGCAGGTGCAGGGCATGCCCTCACCGCATCGGCAGCCGCCCAATTCGTCGCTCCAGGCGCGGAGCGGATGGTTTTCGCAGACCCATCCCAGACCGTGGCAGAATGGGCAGCTCTTGTCGGTCACAGCGTATCCGGCGTCCGCATGGGGTTCGACTTGTCCTCGTTGCGCAACTCCTGCTCGGCCGCGTGCCAGAACTCTTCCTCGCGGCCTTCCGGCTTGCCCGCCTGTTCCCACAAGCGGTGCGCGCGTTCTCTGATGTCGTGATCGGTCGGCTCCGGCATTGCATCTCCTGCGAAGAGACACGGCCCCACCCTGGGGGGTATGGGGGCTTGGAGGCGGGGCCGTGCAGGCCAGCAAATCGGCGGCGAGGCTGGCCCGCTGAGTCAAGCCTCGATGGTGCGCAAGAGTTCCTAGCGAGACGTTGCCATCAGCCGAAATCCGCGATGCGGGCGTCGAGCGCAAACATGCTTTGATAAACTTCCGGCTCGCTCGCCCTGGCCATGACGTCGGGGGCAATTTCCGCGGCTTTCCGCAAGGCAGCCTGCAGCGACGCAACGTCGAGCGCCTCGATCAGCAAAAGCCCCGCGAAGAAGCCCTCGTTCTTCCGCATGCCCTTCTCGGTCGTCCGCACTGATGTCCGCGCCTCGTCGGTCGCGCCGATCTGCACGGCGGCAACCCCGTCGCACGCAACGAGCGCCCGGGCCAAACCTTGGGGATCTTTCGGCAACGTCTCCATCCGCAGCGCCACGATCGATGCGCCCTCGCCCCGCCCTCCCCGTGCAATCATGACGCCGCCGCCCCGCACGAAATTTCCGAGCTTCGGCATGATGCGCTGGGACCACGGCGTCGGTGCGTTGAGGCGCGCCAGATAGGCCTCGCCGTCGAGGACTTCCGGCGTCTTCAGCTCATACAGAATGAAGAAGCGGTTGATGTCCTCCCTTGCCGCGCGGAAGACACGCGATGCCAGGAAGCCCTTCGTCGTCACGCGCTCGGTCGTATGCTGACGCGTCAGCCAGTGCCGGTAGTCGATCAGGTCGTGAGCCTCGACGTCGCTCCAGATGGCGAGAAATCCCGTGCCGCGCATCCCGCCCTCCATGCCTACGCCTTGCCGCCGGCCGCAAGCCCGTGCAGAGCCGGTGCGATGGCCTCAGGCAATTGGCTCAGCCGTTGGACCGCCGCGAGCATCGCGGCGAGATAACCATAGGGACCCAGGCCGCAAATGACCGCCGTGCAAGCACTCGACGTGATCGAGTGGCGGTGCAACTCGTCCCGCGCGTGGATGTTCGAGATGTGCACCTCGATCTTCACACCCTCGAAAATCTTCAGCGCGTCGATCAGCGCGATCGAGGTGAATGAATAGGCGGCGGGATTCATGATGATGGCGTCCGCGTTGCCATGGGCGGACTGGATCAGGCTGACGAGCTCGCCCTCCATGTTCGTTTGATGGAACGACATCGAAACTCCGAGCTGGTCGGCCAGCGCCTTGCAGCTCGCCTCGATTTGCTCAAGCGTCGTCGAGCCGTAGATGTGGGGCTCGCGGATGCCGAGGAAATTGAGATTGGGTCCGTTGAGGATCATGATCCTTGCGGCCATTTTCGCTTGTCCTTCCTTTGTTGCCGACGCCTCTAGCCGCTGAACCACTTGGCCGGGATCGTCACCAGTCCCGGGAATAGCACCATCGCGAACAGGACGATCAGTTGCGCGATTAAGAAGGGCCAGACGCCCTTGATGATCTCCTCCATGCTGATCCTCGAGACGCCGCAAACCACATTGAGCACGATACCGACCGGCGGCGTGATCAGGCCGATCGCATTGTTGATGATGAAGAGGACACCAAAGTAGACGGGATCGATGCCCGCCGCCTTGACGATCGGCATCAGGATCGGCGTGAGGATGAGGATGGTCGGCGTCATGTCGAGGGCCGTTCCCACGATCACCACCACGACCATGATCGCAAGCATCAGGAGCGTGTTGTTGCCCATGAAAGGCTTCAGCAGGGCGACGATCTGTGCCGAAATCTCGGACACGGTGATGAGCCAGGACGATACCAGCGCCGCTGCCACGAGAAACATGACGATGCTCGTCGTCAGCGCAGAGGAGACGAACACCTCATAAAGCTGCGATGGCTTCAATTCCCGATAGATGCAGGTCGCGACGAACAGCGAATAGACGGCGACGACCACTGCGGCTTCCGTCGGCGTGAAGATGCCGAAGCGCAGGCCGACGATGATGATGACCGGCAGCATCAATGCCCAGAAGCCGTCGACCACCGCTTTCACCATTTCCGAGAGCGATGCTCTTGGCGGCGGCGTCAGGTTCTCCTGGCGCACCACCCACCACCAGGCCAGGCAGAGCCCTGCCCCGAGCAACATCCCCGGGACGATCCCGGCCAGAAACAGTTTCGAGATCGACACGCCCGCGGCGACACCGAAGATGACGAATCCGATGCTGGGCGGAATCACGGGCGCGATGATGCCGCCGGCCGCCACCAGGCCCGCTGCATAGGACTTCTTGTGGCCCGCCGCCACCATCATCGGCACCAGCAGGGCAGCCAACGCCGCGGCGTCGGCCGCCGCGGAGCCCGAGAGCGACGCAAGGATGCAGGACGCGAGGATCGTCACGTAACCAAGTCCGCCGCGAAAATGCCCGACCGCGACGAGCGCAACGTTGACGATTCGCTTGGCCAGGCCGCCCTTGTTCATGACTTCGCCGGCGAGCATGAAGAATGGAATGGCCATCAGCGGAAAGCTGTCCGCGCCGTTGATGACGTTCTGCGCCACGATCTGGGCGTCGAACATGTCGATCGTGCTCATCAAGGCCACGCCGCAGACGATCAGCGCAAAGGCGATCGGCATGCCCAGCGCCATGGCGCCGAGCAGCGAGAAGGTGAAGACGGCAATCGTCATGGCGTGATCCCGGTGATTTCCAGGATGTGAGCGCCGCCCGGCACGATACGGAGAGACAGCATCAGTGCTCCTCCGATTCCCTGACGGCGACCATGTCGGCTTCGCTGGCCTGTCCGGACATGACGCGGAACAGGTCGTAGAGAAGGATCACTCCGGCCGAAACGCCGAAGATCACGCCCACGCCATAGAAGAGGCCGAGCGACAGGCCAGTCGCCGGCGCGCGGTCGTCGATATTGATGATCGTCTGCCGCCAACTTCCCGAGAGCAGAAGCCAGTCGGCAAACAGCATCAGGACATAGCTGACGATGAAGCAGATGCGTTTGCCGTAAGCCGGCAGCATCCGCACAAGGCTATCGACTCCCAGATGGGCGTGCTCACGCATTGCCACGACCGCACCGAGGAAAGTCAGCCAGACCAGGAGCCAGCGCGACAGCTCCTCCGAGATCGCGATACCGGAGTTGAAGCCGTAGCGCAGCACCACGTTGCCGAACACCAGCACCACCATCACCGCAAGGAATGCGGCAATGATGCCCTTCAGCAGGGTGCAATAGAGGTCGAGAAATCGCGCCATACGTGCCGTCCGGGCAAAGTCGGGTTCAGAGCCGGCCGACTGGCCGGCTCCGCCTCTTGCATGCTGACGAGGTCGACTATTTCACGTCCTTGCGGATGCGATCGAGCTCGTCGTTGAACAGCTTGACCGCGTCCGGCTTGAGATTGGCGGCAATCTTGTCGACGACCGGCTGCGCCGTCTTGCGCATGCGATCGAGCTCTTCCGGCGCGACGGTGTTGTACTGCATGCCCTTTGCCTGCAATTCCGACAGGGCCTTTTCGGTCTGAAGGCGCGTCTGCTCCTTTTGATAGCCTCGGCTTTCCTCATACGCCTCGCGCATCAGGCGCTGCTCGGTCGGCGAGAGCTTGTCCCAGAACGCCTTGCTCACCAGGATGATGTTCAGGGTGAAGGTGTGATTGGTGGCGGAAACGTATTTTTGCACTTCATAGAACTTGTTGGAGAGAATGACCGTGAAGGGGTTCTCCTCGCCGTCGACGGTGCGGGTCTCCAACGCCGAATAGAGTTCGCCGAAAGCCATCGGAACGGGATTGGCCTTGAAGGACCCGAAGGTCTCGAGGTAGACCGGGTTCGGAATCACGCGAAGCTTGAGGCCGTTGAAATCCTCGACCTTGGTGATCGGCCGCGTGCTGTTGGTGACGTTGCGGAAGCCGAGGCCCCAATATCCCAGACCGATCAGCCCCTTCGACGGCAACGTATCGAGCATTGACGTGCCGAATTTGCCGGTCCCGAGCGCGTCGGCCTGCTCGATGGTCTTCACGATGAACGGAAAGTCGATGAGGCCGAACTCCGGCACGACGGTTGCGAGCGACGTCGTCGAGGCGGACAGCATTTCCTGCGTGCCGCCGCGCAGCGCCGATTGCTGCTGCAGTTCGTTGCCGAGCTGCGAGGCCGCGAACTCACGGATTTTCATCTTGCCCCCGCTCTTCGCCAGCAGGATCTCCGCAAATTTCTGCACCCCCGCGCTGACGGGGTGATCGGTGTTGTTCAGGTGTCCCCACCTGATCGTGCGCTCCTGAATGTCCTCAGCGGATGCGCCGACCGTCAGCGCCACGCAGATCGCCGTCGCAGACAGCGCCCGTACCAACAAGCTCATTTTGACCTCCCTGTTCGATCGGGGCACGACGGCGGCTTGAGCCATTTTTTTCTGCACCCTCAGGTCAATCAAAAAACATAACTACATTTCTCGGTCAAATGATAAAATGCACTTCATCGGATATTTTGGAATACACCTGTTGTTAGGCGTCTGCTATATTGCTGGTAACATTGATGGTTCAGCCGCCCGCCACGGGGCGTTGCGCGCTATTGCGGGATCGGAGAGTATGACGTCACTCGAGGGGCGCCCCTTGTCGGCGGGCGACAGCGGTTATCAGCGGATTCGATCCGACATCATTTTCGGCGTGCTGACGCCGTCCGGACGTCTCAAGCTCGACGCCATGAAGGAGGACTACGGCGTCAGCATCTCCACACTGCGCGAGATCCTCAATCGTCTGACCTCCGAGGGGTTCGTTGTCGCGGAGGGCCAGCGCGGCTTCGAGGTGGCGCCGATCTCCATCCAGAACCTGCGTGAACTCGCCGGTCTGCGCATCCTGCTGGAGCAGCATGCAATGGCCGAGTCGTTCCGCGCCGGCGACGTCGAGTGGGAGGGCCGCGTGGTGTCCGCGCATCACAAGCTGGCGGCGACCGAACGCACCGTCCTCAAAGAGGGCGACGATCCCGAGCTGCGCAAACGCTACGACGGCGAATTCCACCAGGCTCTGATCTCGAGTTGCGGTTCGCGCGAGCTGATGCAGACCCACGCGGTCGTGTTCGACAAATATTTCCGTTATGCGCTGCGCTACCGCGGCGCAGAGACGATCAATCAGCACAAGGCGCTGCTGGACTGCGCGCTCAAGCGCGACATCAAAGGCGCCAAAACCGTGCTCACCGACCACATCAACGGCTGCGTCGCGCACGCCCTCGCCTCCTGGAACGAGGACTGATCGCCCGGCTCGCGGCTGGAATCGGATATCGGGATGACCGCCGACATGATCCCCGCATATCGGGTCGAGACCGCGGTCGCCGCAGGCGACATCCTCGGCGAAACGCCCCTGTGGTGCGACCGCTCCCGCAAGCTGTGGTGGGTCGACGTCGACCGGCGGCTGCATCAATCGTTCGATCCGGCGACCGGCGCGCATCAGGTCTTTACCTACGCGTGCAACTTCCTCGGCAGTCAGGCTCTGACGGCGGATGGCTCCCACCTGCTCGCGCGGGATTTGGGCCTTTATCGCCGCGCGTCCGATGACGGTCCTCCAGCCCAGCTCTGCGAGGTCGAAAGCGGCCCCGACAACCGCCTGAACGATGGGCGCGTCGACGCCCGGGGCCGGCTGTGGATCGGCACCATGGACAACCAGCTGCATCGACCGAACGGAGCGCTGTATCGTGTGGAGGCGGACGGCCGGGCAACGCATATGTTCGGCGATGTCGTCGTGACGAACGGCATCGCGTTCTCACCCGACAATCGCACGCTCTATTTCACCGATACGAGGCGATACCGCACCTGGCAGTTCGACTTCGATCTCGATGACGGCGCGATCCGCAACAGACGGCTGTTCGCGGACTACAGCGCCTCCGGGGAGAGGCCCGACGGCGCGTGCATCGACGTCGCGGGCGGACTGTGGACCGCATTCTTCTCCGGCGGCCGGGTGGTGCGCTATCGGCCGGACGGCCGGATCGACACCGTCATTCCGGTGCCGGCGACCAATCCGACCTGCGTATGCTTCGGCGGAGCCGACCTGAAGACCTTGTTCGTGACGACGGCCAGAAAGTTTCTGGATCGTGAGCAATTGAGCCGCGAACCCCAGGCGGGTCACGTTCTGGCCATTGATGGCATCGCACAGGGGCTTCCAGAACACCGCTTCGGCAATTCATCCTGAACCCTTTTCATTCTGAACCGTTGCACGGGCCATCGTGAACCGGCTCCGCTACCCTTTCTCGCCAAAGGGACGAATCTCCAGCCCAAAGGTCCATGCACTTTTGGCTTGCTGATACATCCAGTAGGATTCGGCGACGCAGCAGCGCCGGAGAAGCCCAAGGCAAAGCCAGAGACAAGGGCCAAGACAAAGGCAAAGGCAAAGGCAAAGGCAAAGGCCCACCGCAGCGCCGCGTGAGATGGCTGCGTAGCGCGAGCAACGTTCGACATATCCCTGGAAATGGCGCGACCGATCTTTCAAACAGCGGGCATGAGCTCTCGTTCCCGCGGCGCATTTCGCCCGAGCTTTGCTTCGTGGCTCCACCCTCAAATCCAAGAGGGCGCAGGGAAGGCCGGGTGCTGACCTCGCACCCGCGGTCCGCTGCGCGAAAAGCACACGCAGGAAAAC
>NZ_JBVVPT010000047.1:0-38570 GCF_055811715.1 Bradyrhizobium sp. WSM4872
TGGCCACCGGCCAAGGCGCTAAGTCACTTCCATCGCACAAATGCTGGCCGTGCAGATACAAGGGGTTCTCTCCGCGCGTGACCTCATGTTTGTGAATTCGCGGAAGCAACCCCTCATCCGGCGCTTCGCGCCACCTTCTCCCACAAGGGGAGAAGGAAAAAGCGAATTACCAGCTCCAACTGATCTCGTGGCTCCAGGGCGGATCGGCGCCCGGACGGGTGCAGGTCAGCCCGGCGCAATTGGCGGCAAAGAACAGCGCGCGGCGAAGCTCGTCTGCGCCGATATCCTTCAGTTGCTGCCGGGCGAGACGTCCCTGCTTGTGCAGGGCGAACAATAACGCCGCCTGAAAACTGTCACCCGCGCCAATGGTGTCGGCGACCACGACCTTGGGGGCGGCGACCTCGATCTGCCCTGCCCCCGCATGCCATGCGATCGCACCGTTGTCGCCACGGGTGATGACGACGAGGCTCGCGCCGCGTGCGAGCAGCGTGCTCGCACGCTGGTGATACGGCTCCTCGGCGAACAGATAGGTAAAATCGACGTCCGACATCTTGATGAGATCGGCACAGCCGGCAAACTCGGCCATGCGGGCGAGATAAGCCGGCTTGTCCTTCACGAGGTTGGGCCGGCAATTCGGATCAAAGGAGATTGTCGAGGACGCTCCTGCGTCCGCGATCAGGGCCCTGGTCTCGGTCGCGCCCTGGTCGTTGACGAGCGTGGTCGAGCCGACATGAAGAACTTCGACCGTATCGAAGGGAATGGAGCCGCGCCGGTAGCTCCAGTTCCGCGTCGCGGTCTCGGCGTCGTAGAAGGCGTAATGCGACTCGCCGGCGACGATGCGAACGAAGGCGAGCGTGGTCTGGCGATCGCTGCGGGCGGCGAGCGCGAGCTCGACATTGGAGGCAGCGGCGTGGTCGGCGATCATGCGTCCGAACATGTCCGTCGAGATCCCGCCGACAAAGCCGGTCGGCGCGCCGAGCCGCGCCATGCCGATTGCGACGTTCAGGCAGGAGCCGCCGACCGCCGGCATCACCGCTTCGCGCCCGTCGATGTTTCGCGTCGGGACGAAATCGATCAGCGCATCGCCGCAGGAAATCAGCATCCGTTTCAAACTCCCACTCGCATCGCGGCGCGGCTGCCGCGATCGACCTCGCACAGCAACTTGTAAACCTCGCGCTTGCGGGCGTGAAAGGCGGCGATGTCGGGAGTGGTCGGCTCGCTCCTCCGTCCCAGCGCCGACATCTTTGCCATGGTCTGCCCGATCGAGGCATAGGCGCCGCCTGCGACTGCGCCGAGCATCGCGGCGCCGAGCAGCACGGGCTCCCTGGTCTGCGGCAGCGCGACCGTGAGGCCGGTCGTATCGGCCATGATCTGCCGCACCAGCGGACTGCGGCTGGCGCCGCCACCCATGATCATGATGCTGGAATGGACGCCATGCGCGGCAAAGGCCTCGATCACCTCGGCAAGCCCATAGGCGAGCCCGCACAGACCGCCGACGAACAGCCGTTCCATCGAGGCGATGTCGGTATCGAGATCGAGGCCCGCGATCACCGCGCGCGTGTCAGGGTCGGCATAGGGCGAGCGGTTGCCGATGAATTCGGGGAGGACGTGAATGTCGCGTGCCAGCAGCGCGGCACGGCTGGCATCGCCGGCGCGCGCGATGATGCGGCGCTCGAGGAAATCGATGAGGTCGAGCCCCTCCGCTCGCGCCGCAGCGCTTGCCTCGGCATGGCCCGGATGCGACTTGAGAAGATGGTCGATCGCGGCGCCCGCGGCGGACTGGCCGCCCTCGTTGAGCCAGAAGTCCGGCACCATGCCGGAATAATAAGGGCCCCACACGCCCGGAACGAAGCACGGCTCCTTCGTCGTCGCCATGATGCAGGCCGACGTTCCCATGATGTAGGCGAGGCGATCGCTGACATCGGTGGCACCGCCCGCACCGTCGCGACCACCGATCGCACCGATGCCGCCGGCATGGGCGTCGATCAACGAGGCGCCGACCGGCGTGCCCGGCGACAGGCCAAGGTCGGCGGCTGCGGCGCGCGTAAGACCTGCGCCGAGGCGCGTGCCGGGCGCGACGATCTCGGTGCCGATGCGGGCGTATGTCTCGTTGACGAAGTCCGACAGGCCGATGCGCTTGAAGAATGGCGCGCTCCAGCCGCCGCCGTCATGGGCGAGATAGTTCCATTTGCAGGTGACCGTGCAGGTCGAGCGCTGCAGCGAGCCGGTTGCGCGCCAGGTCAGGAAGTCCGCCAGATCGAAGAAGTACCCTGCGGCGTCGAAGCTCGCGCGCATGTGCCGCTTCAGCCACAGCAGTTTCGGCATCTCCATCTCTGGCGAGATCGAGCCGCCGACATAGCGCAGCACGGCATCACCGGTCTCGTTGATCAGCCGCGCCTCGGCCGTGGCGCGGTGGTCCATCCAGACGATGACGTTGCGTTGCGCCTCGCCGGAGGCGCTGATGGTGAGCGGATCGCCTTGTCGGTCGAGCACCACGAGGGAACAGGTGGCGTCGAAGCCGATACCGCCGACGCTGTCGGGCGCGATTGCAGCTTCCGCCATCGCGGCCCGCACCGACGCCGTGCAAGCGTCCCAGATATCCTGGGACGATTGTTCGACGATGTCACCGGCCTCATGCCATATCCTGATCGGATGCCGTGCGATCGCCAGCAAGGTGCCCGCTTCGTCGAACACTCCGGCCCGCGTGCTCGTGGTCCCTACATCGACGCCGATATACGCTCGCGGCATTGTCGCCCCCGGAAGCTCTCGTCAGTTTTGACGCAAGCCTACCAGCAAGTGTAGCCGCCATCCACCAGCACGATGCTGCCGGTCATCAGGCTCGCGGCCTCGGACGAGAGGAACAGCACGACGGAGGCGATCTCCTCGACCTGCCCCATCCGCGCCATCGGGGTTCCACCGATCCAGGCGTCGTACATTCTCGGATTGCTCTTCACGAACGCGTTGAGCGGCGTCTCGATATAGGTCGGCGCCACCGCGTTGACGCGGATGCCGCGCGCCCCCCATTCGGCGGCGAGCGATTTCGTCAGATGGTGCACGCCAGCCTTGGAGGCATTGTAGAAGCACTGCTCCTGCGGCTTGTTGACGATGAAGCCGGACATCGAGCCGACATTGACGATGGCGCCGCTCTTCGCTTTCAGCATGTGCTTGCCGAACTCACGGCAGCACCAGAAGGTGCCGTTGAGATTGACGTCGATGACGTTGAGCCAGTGCTCGTCGGTCACGGTCTCCGCCGGCGTCTCGCTGCGGGCGATGCCGGCATTGTTGACCAGGATGTCGACCTTGCCGTGGCGGGCGACGAGGTCGTTGGCCACTTCCGCCACGCGCTTGGTGTCGGTGACGTCCATGATCGCCGTCTCGGCGTCATAGCCCTTCGCCTTCAGGCTGGCTTTCGCACTGTCGGCGACCTTGCTGTCACGATCGCCGATGACGACCCTGGCGCCGGCTTCGGCCAGCGCTTCGGCGCAGGCGAGCCCGATGCCCTGCCCGCCGCCGGTGATGAACGCGGTCTTGCCGTTCAGCTTGAATTTTTCCAGGTACATGTTGCTTTTCCGTTTCTTGCCGTTTCTTGCCGTTTCTTGTCAGCCCCGGATGGCGTTGCCGCTTGCGTCGAAGCGATGGATGCGCGCGGGCTCCGGCACCAGCGATACATGGTCGCCGGCGTGCAGGCTCAATTCACCGACGTAGCGCGCCGTCAGCATGCCGAGCTGACCGGCATCGACATAAAGGAAGGTGTCGCTGCCGAGGTGCTCGGCCACCGCGATCGTTCCCTGCCAGCCGCCGGCGCCGTCGCGCTCGATCTTGAGATGCTCCGGCCGTACGCCGATCGTGGCCGCGCCCTTCTGCAACGCGTGCTCGCCGGTCACGAAGTTCATCTTCGGCGAACCGATGAAGCCGGCGACGAAGAGGTTGGCCGGCTTCTCGTAGAGATCCAGCGGCGAGCCGTATTGCTCGATCTTGCCGCCGTTGAGCACGACGATCTTGTCGGCCATGGTCATGGCCTCGACCTGGTCGTGGGTGACATAGATCGCGGTGGTGCCGAGCTGCTTCTGAAGCCGTGTCACCTCGATCCGCATCTGCACGCGCAACGCCGCGTCGAGATTGGAGAGTGGTTCGTCGAACAAAAACGCCTTGGGCTCGCGGACGATGGCACGCCCGATCGCGACGCGCTGGCGCTGGCCGCCGGAGAGCTCGCGCGGCTTGCGATCGAGATAAGGGGTGAGGTTCAGCGTTGCGGCGGCGGCCTCGACCTTGCGGTTGATCTCGTCCTTGGCCAGCCCCGCCATCTTCAGGCCGAAGCCGATGTTGCCGCGCACGCTCATATGCGGATAGAGCGCGTAGGACTGGAACACCATCGAGAGCCCGCGCTTGGCCGGCGGCGTGTCGACCACGTTCTTGCCGTCGATCAGGATCTTGCCGCCGGAGACGTCCTCGAGCCCCGCGATCAGCCGCAAGAGCGTGGTCTTGCCGCAGCCCGATGGCCCCACGAACACCACGAACGACCCGTCGGAAATCTCCAGGTCCGCGCCCTTGATGATGTGCACGGGGCCGAAGGATTTCTGCACGTCCTGAAGTGTGATCTGACCCATGATCCGGCAGCCCTTCCTACTTTACCGCGCCAAAGGTGAGCCCGCGCACGAGCTGCTTCTGGCTGAACCAACCGAGGACGAGAATAGGCGCGATCGCCAGCGTCGACGCCGCCGACAGCTTTGCCCAGAACAGCCCTTCCGGGCTCGAATAGGACGCGATGAACGTGGTGAGCGGCGCAGCGTTCGAGGTCGACAGATTGAGCGTCCAGAACGCCTCGTTCCAGGCCAGAATCAGGTTCAGCAGCATGGTCGATGCAAGCCCCGGGATCGCCATCGGCGTCAGGACATAGACCAGCTCGCGGCCGATGGTGGCGCCGTCCATGCGCGCGGCTTCCAGGATGTCGCGCGGGATCTCCTTGAAATAGGTGAAGAGCATCCAGATCACGATCGGCAAGTTTCCCAGGCACAGGATGAAGACGAGCCCGATGCGGGAATCGAGCAGGCCGAAGGACTTGTAGATCAGGTAGATCGGCACCAGCACGCCGACCGGCGGCATCATCTTGGTCGAGAGCATCCAGAGCAGGATGTCCTTGGTGCGCTTGGTCGGCGAGAACGCCATCGACCAGGCGGCGGGGATCGCGATCAGCAGTGCGATCAAGGTCGAGCCGCCGGCGATGATGATCGAGTTCATCGCGTGGAGGAAATAGTCGCTGCGCTCCTGAACCGTCGCGTAGTTCTCGGTGGTCCAGTGGAAGAACAGGAAGGACGGCGGAATCGCGAAGGCCTCAAGTTCGGTCTTGAAGCTCGCCAGCACCATCCAGAGGATCGGGAAAAAGATCAGGAAGCCGAAGAACCACGCCCCAATGGTCGAGACCACCACCCGCTGCCTCGTCGCCATACGCGCCATGTCTCATGCCTCCAGATTGCGGCCGACGATACGGACGAGGAAAAAGGCAACAATGTTGGCGATCACGACAGCGACGAGGCCGCCCGCCGAGGCGGTGCCGACATCGTACTGGATCAGTGCCTGCGAATAGATCAGGAAGGCGATGTTGGTGGTCAAGAGTCCCGGGCCGCCGCCCGTGGTGACGTAGATTTCCGCAAAGACGGTGAGCAGGAAGATCGTCTCGATCAGGATCACCACCGTGATGGGACGCGCGAGGTGCGGGAGCGTAATGTAAATGAAGGTCGAGACCGCGCTGGCGCCGTCCATTTCGGCGGCTTCCTTCTGCTCCTCGTCGAGCGACTGCATCGCAGTGAGCAAAATTAGCGTCGCGAACGGCAGCCATTGCCAGGACACGATCAGGATCACCGCGAGCAGCGGCGCGTCGGTAAACCAGTCGATCGGCGTCAAGCCGAACAGCGACGCGATCCAGGCAAACAGCCCGGACACCGGATGCATCAACAGGTTTTTCCAGACCAGTGCGCTCACCGTCGGCATGACGAAGAACGGCGCGATCACCATCAGCCGCACGATGTTGAGGCCGATCACGGGCTGGTCGAGCAAAAGCGCCAGCGGAATTCCGAGCAGGACGGTCAGCGCCAGCACCGAGCCGACCAGCACCAGCGTATTCTGGAGGGAGGCGAGGAACGCGGGATCGGTCAGGAAGTAGCGGAAATTTTCCAGCCCGACGAATGATTCCGAGCCGGGATCGAGCAGACTGTAGTGCAGCGTCGAGAAATAGAGCGTCAGCGCGAGCGGGACGATCATCCAGATGAACAGCAGCCCGACGGCCGGCGTCAGGAGCGTCCGTGCGAGAAGCTGCGTCTGCCGGGTCGCCATTTTTGGCTTCTCCGCTTGCGGAAAGAAGGCGGCTATCCCTCCCTGGCGGTGGATGGCCGCAAGTCTGAGCTCAGGAGGGAGAGTTCGAGCTCACTTGATGTAGCCGGCGCGCTTCATCTCGCGCTCGGTTGCGGATTGCGCTGCGGCGAGCGCGGCATCGACCGTCATCGAGCCCGCAAGAGCCGCCGAGAATTGCTGGCCCACCTGGGTGCCGATGCCCTGGAATTCGGGGATCGCCGCATATTGCACGCCGACGTAAGGCACCGGCTTCACCGTCGGCTTGTTCGGATCGGCGGCGTCGATCGAGGCCAGCGTCAGCTTGGCGAACGGGGCGACCTTCAGATAATCGGGGTTCTGGTAGAGCGAGGTTCGGGTGCCCGGCGGCACGTTGGCCCAGCCCTCCTTCGCAGCCACGACCTTGGTGTAGTCCTTGCTGGTGGCCCAGGCGATGAACTTCTCGGCGGCTTCCGCTTTCTTCGAGCCGGCGGGGATTGCGAGACTCCAGGCCCACAGCCAGTTGGCGTTCTTGCCGAGCCCGGTGTTGGGCGCCAGCGCGAAGCCGACCTTGTCGGCGACCTTGGAGTCCTTCGGATTGGTGACGAACGACGCCGCGACGGTGGCATCGATCCACATTGCGCACTTGCCGGCATTGAACAGCGCGAGGTTCTCGTTGAAGCCGTTCGAGCTCGCGCCGGGAGGGCCGGCCTGCTTCATCAGGTCGACATAGGTCGTGATTGTCGCCTTCCATTCCGGGGTGTTGAACTGCGGCTGCCACTTCTCGTCGAACCAGCGTGCGCCATAGGAATTGGCCATGGCGGAGAGGAACGCCATGTTCTCGCCCCAGCCGGCCTTGCCGCGCAGGCAGATGCCGTAGACGCCGGCGCTCTTGTCGGTGAGCTTCTTGGCGGCGTCGACGACAAAATCCCAGGTCGGCTTTTCCGGCATCTTGAGGCCGGCCTTGTCGAACAGGTCGGTGCGGTACATCACCATCGAGCTCTCGCCGTAGAACGGCGCGGCGTAGAGCTTGCCGTCGACCGAGACCGCATCCTTGATCTTGGGCAGGAGGTCGGCGACGTCGTAGTCGGCGCCAAGATTGGCGAGCGGCACCAGCCAGCCCTTCTTGGCCCAGATCGGCACCTCGTAGGTGCCGATGGTGAGGACGTCGAACTGGCCGCCCTTGGTGGCGATGTCGGTGGTGACGCGCTGGCGCAGCACGTTCTCCTCAAGCGTCACCCATCTGACCGATATATCGGGGTTCTTCTTGGTGAATTCACCCGTCAGCCCCTGCATGCGGATCATATCGCCGTTGTTCACGGTGGCGATCGTCAGGGTGGTTTCGGCCATCGCGGGGACGGCCAGCAACAGGCAAGATGCGCCGCAGACGGCGCCAAGGACGTGTTTCACGGTGACCTCCCTAGGATCGCGCTTTTGAGCATATACCCACGCGTTGGGCGTATGTTCGACTGAGGGCGAGCCATTGTCAAGCAGGCACAAAGCTGTTCGCGCAACTTATGAGTGCTGCGGTGCGGGAGCGAGTGATGTCTGCAAGAAGGCGCCGCGGGTTCGTCACCTCTCCCGCTTGCGGGAGAGGTCGTATCGCATCGCAGATGCGATACGGATGAGGGCTTTCTCCTCTTGGGGAATCTTGCCAGCGGAGAGACCCTCTCCCCAGCCCTCTCCCGCAAGCGGGCAAGGGAGCGCAGTCCCATTGCCGCGGCGGCTTACGCCCTACCGCTCCAGAATCGCCCGTGCGGTCGCCTCGTCCGTGATCAGCCCGTTGATCAACCGTCCATTCAACGCCGCCGCGATCGCCGGCACCTTGGCTGCGCCGACCGCGGCGCCGATCGTGGTGGTCTTCGCCGGGACCTCCGGCGGGATGCTGGTCAGGCGTTTGTTGGTGCCGGCCTTGAGCAGGCGGCCCTTGGCGTCGTACGCCCAGCCTGTGATCTCGCCGATCGCCCCTTGCCGCATCATCTCGAACAATTCGTCGCGGGTGACGAAGCCGTCGACATGGACCTGCGCCTTCTGGTCCATCTGGCCGATGCCGACGAGGCGCAAATCCGCCTTGGCCGCGACCGCCTTCACCTTTGCGATCGGCTCGATCCGGACCATCTTGTTGCGCTCATCCTCGGACGACATCAGGAACGGTAGCGGCATCGGATAGTGCCGCGCACCGGTGCGGTCGGCGAGCCGGCCGACGGTGTCGTAGAAGCTCGCCGAACCGTCGGCGGAGATATTGCCGACCAGCGAGACGATCTGGTGGTTGGGCCGGTCGATCGGCGTGACGCGCTCGACCGCGGCGCGCACGGCGCGTCCCGTCCCGAGCGCGACGATGACGGGGGTCTCCGAACGCAGGGTGGAATCGAGCAGGTTGGCGCAGCGTTCGGCAATGCCCGCTGTGGCCTGCGGCGCGGCGGAATCCGCCGGCACCACCTCGCAATGAGTAAGCTCGAAACGCTGCTTCAGACGCGCCGCCAGTTCCATGCACGCGGCGATGGGATGTTCGAGCCGGAAGGTGATGAGCCGCTCGGCGAGACACAGCGACACCAGCCGCTGCGCCGACGCTCGGGACACCTGGAGCATCTTTGCGATCTCGTCCTGGGTGTGACCGGCAATGAAATAGAGCCAGCCGGCACGCGCGGCGTCATCGAGCCTGGACTTTTCGTTCTCGGCGGCCATGGCAGACGTCAGGCGTCCTTCCAGAAATCGATCATGCGCGCGAAGACCCGGTCGGCCCCCGCACCCGACAGTATAGCCTGCCCGTCGCGGCCGCGATAATGGCTGCCGCCGGCAAATCCCCAGACCGTCATGCCGGCCGCCTTGCCCGCCTGCACGCCGCTCGCACTGTCCTCGATCACCAGCGTGCGCGCAGGTTGCGCGCCCGTCTGCTCGGCTGCGTAGAGAAAGAGATCAGGCGCCGGCTTGCCGTGCCTGACCATCTGCGCGGTGTAGATCCGGTCGCCGAAATGCGCCCGCAGGCCGGTGACGTCAAGAGAGAGCGCGACACGGTCGATATCGCTGGACGAGGCTACGCAAAATGGTATCCGCAATTCCGATATCACGGTGGCAACACCCGCGATCGGCTGGAGTGATCCGGCAAACGTGCTCAACACATGCGACTTCAAGCGCGGCAGAAAGCCGTCCGGCACGACCTGCCCGAGGTCCCGATAATGCTGCTCGACCGCTTTGGTGCTGCGTCCGAGAAAGAGTTCGAACGCCTGCTCCGGGCTCAGCGCGATGCCGCATTCGGCCAGCACGTCCGACAGGCACCGACAGCTCAACAGCTCACTGTCGACCAGCACGCCGTCGCAGTCGAAGATGATCAGATCGAGTTTCGGCCGGCCCTGGTCCATCCCAGCATTCGATCATATACCCAATTGGTGGGCAATAGCTCACCCAAGGCCGGAACGCCGCACCCTTTCCTGAATCAGTGCGCCACCTGCCGGTAAATCGCCGGCAGGGCCGCGGGCAGTCGGCGGATGTTGCCGACGATGGCGTAGCCTCCACGCCCGAACAGCGTCGGGAAATAGGATTGCGCGGTTGCGTCCACCGTGACGCCGAAGGCGGCGATGCCGAGCCGGCGCGCCTCCTGCACCGATTTGCGGGTGTCCTCGACCGCGAAGCGGCCTTCGTAGTGATCGACATCGTTCGGCTTGCCGTCGGTGAGGACGAGCAGCAGCTTCTTGCGTTGCGGCTGACGCGCGAGCTCGGCCGAGGCGTGGCGCACCGCCGCGCCGATCCGCGTGTAATAGCCGGGCTTCAGCGCACCGATACGACGCTCCACTGCCCCGCTCATCGGCTCGCCGAAGGCCTTGACGGTTTCGAGCCGCACCCAGGACCGCCGGCGCGAGGTGAAGGTCAGGATGCTGTGATGGTCGCCGCAGGCCGACAGGCCGTGCGCGAGCACGAGTAGCGCCTCCTTCTCGACGTCGAGCACGCGATGGCCGTCGACCCAGGCGTCCGTCGAGAGCGAGACGTCGACAAGCAGTGTGACGGCGAGATCATGCCCCTGCGGGCGCATCGCGACATGGATGCGATCGAGACCGCCGCCGCTGCCGGCGCGAAGATCGCACCGGGCGCGCACGAGCGCGTCGAGGTCGAGATCGTGCCCGTCGGCCTGGGCGCGCATCAATTCGCGGCGCGGCCGCAAGATCTCGAAGCGCTGCCGTACCTGACGGATATGCCGGCGCATGGTCTCGTCGGGCGACCAGATCTCGCCGGTCTCGGACGCGGCGCCCGCGAGCACGCGGCAATGATCGGGCAGGTAGGAGCTGCTGCGGCAATCCCATTCGGGATAGCTGAGGTCAGCGTTCAGCAGCGAGGCATCGAGGGCTTCCGGCGGCAGGTCGAGATCGAATTTGAGCCGGCTCGCCGGCTTGCCGCTGCGGCGGCTCAGCGTCATCTCCTCGAGATCGTCGGCGGCCTTCTGCGCGTCCGCGTCCTCGCTGTCGTCAGCCGGACGGTCGACATTGACCATCTCGGCCATTGCGAGAATCTTTTCGAAGCGGTTGAGCACGAAGGGATCGCGGCGGTTGGCGTTGTCCTCGCGCTCGCGCACGGCAAAGCGCTTGCGATTGTCCTGGGCCGCGTCCCCCGCGCCCGCTGCGCACTCGTCGTCGCCCGCATGCGCGGGCGAGAGCTCGCGCGTCCAGCAATCGCCCCAGAGCGGACATGGCAGGACCGAGCGATAGCCGGGCGGGGCCTTGTCCGGCAGCTGACCTGTCCCCATCATCGCGGGCCACAGCTGGCCTGCGGGCGCCTTTCCGGCCCCGAGCAAGGCCAGGACGATCTGCTCGATCTCCTGCTCGAGACGCGGCAACTGACGTTGCGGCCGGGCTTCGGCAGTTGCTGCGGCGAGCCGCGCGTAATCGGCGGCGAGCCCGGGAAACTGCGTGAGCACGAAGACCGCCGTCTCGCTCGCCCGGCGCAAGACCAGAAGGTCCCGCCGCAGCGGATCATCCTCCGTGATCGTCTCGATCGGCGCGACCGCGAACCACGCCGCAAGCCAGCGATAGAGGCATGCGTTGAGGTCGTGGTCGGCAAATATCGCGATGCGGTCGGGGAGGAAGATGGTCGTGGCGTCGCGGCCCGGCTGTTCGAGACGTTCGTCTCCAAGGCCGATGCGTTGCCGCCAGCCGAGCCGATGGCCCGCCCTGCGCGCGCCTGCACTCGCGATCTGAACGCCCGTCTCGCCCCCAAGCGCACGGAACATCACCGCGAGCCGGCCTCTCACCTCCGCAAGCGCGACCGCGTGATCATCTTGGACCGGATAGCTCGCGGTGCCGCCGACCATCCGGTGCCAGGCACGGCCGACCGTCTCCTCCAGTTCGAGGAAGTCGAGCATGGAACCTGCCTCACCCAATCACGGCGCGCGCGACATCCAGCAGCGCCGCCTTCACGTCGGAATCGTCGGTCAGCGGCTCGATCATGCCGGCGAGCACGGCATCGACGATCGAGACTCCCGCCGCGATCAAGGTCGCGCAATACACCACGAGCCGGGTCGAGACGCCCTCCTCCAGATCATGCCCCTTCAGCGCCCGCAGACGTCCGGCGAGCGCGACCAGCGGCCGTACGCGATCCGGCGGCAGCCCGCTCTCGGCCGACACGACCGCAATCTCCTGCTCGGTCGGCAGGAAGCCGAACTCGATGGCGACGAAGCGCTGCCGCGTCGACGGCTTCAACGCCTTGAGCAGGGTCTGGTAACCGGGATTGTAGGAGACGACGAGCATGAAGCTCGCGGGAGCGACGAGCTCCTCGCCGGTTCGCTCCAGCGGCAGGATACGGCGGTCGTCGGTGAGCGGATGCAGCACGACGGTGACGTCCTTGCGAGCTTCCACCACCTCGTCGAGATAGCAGATGCCGCTCTCGCGGACCGCGCGCGTCAATGGACCGTCGGTCCACACGGTGTCGCCGCCCCTCAGGAGATAGCGCCCCGTGAGATCGGCGGCAGTGAGATCGTCGTGGCAGGCGACGGTGTGGAGCGGCAAGCCGAGCCGCGCCGCCATATGCGCGACGAAACGCGTCTTGCCGCAACCGGTCGGCCCCTTCAGCAGAACCGGGAGCCGGTGCCGCCAGGCATGCTCGAACAGCGCACATTCGTTGCCGCTTGCAACATAGGCCGGTAGCGCAGGCGCGGCCAAGGCGTGAAGGGCTGCTTTCATGATCTCTCTCCGAAAATTCCTGAAGCGGCGGCCGCGATGGAAACGCGGCCCCCGTCACGCTTACTCGGCCGGCTGCAGCACGGCGGGAATGGTCGCCTGCCTTTCGCGGCCGGGCACCAGCACCGCCCAGACGAACATCAGCGCGGAGATCGCGACGAACACACCGGAGCCGAGCCGCACCCAGTAGAAGAAGGCGAGCTGGTCCTGCACGTCCATGTAGCCCTGGCCGAGCACGCGCTGGAGATGGACCTGGACCACGCCGGCAAAGGTCAGCGCGAACGTCATGGTCATCATGGCCGTGCACATGATCCAGAAGCTCGTCATGCTGAGCCACTGGTTATAGGGCGCGCGTCCCTTGATCTGCGGGATGGCGTAAGCCATCACGGCAAGGTTGAGCATCACATAGGCGCCGAAGAAGGCGAGATGGCCGTGCGCGGCGGTGACCTGCGTGCCGTGGGTGTAGTAGTTCACCGAGGACAGCGTGTGCAGGAAACCCCAGACGCCGGCGCCCAGGAACGCCATTACCGAACAGCCAACTGACCACAGCAGCGCGGCGCGGTTCGGGTGCTTGCGGCCGGCCTTCCAGGTCATCTGCACCGTGAAGATCACCATCGTGAAGAACGGCGCGACCTCGAGCGTCGAGAACAACGAGCCGATCCACTGCCAGTAGCCGGGCGCGCCGATCCAGTAGAAATGGTGGCCGGTGCCGAGAATCCCCGAGAACAGCGCGAGGCCGATGATGACGTAGAGCCACTTCTCGACCACCTCGCGATCGATGCCATTGAGCTTGATCATGAGATAAGCGAGCACGGAGGCCATGATCAGCTCCCAGACGCCCTCGACCCAGAGATGGACGACGTACCACCAGTACATCTTGTCGACGGCGAGGTTCGCCGGATTGTAGAAGGCGAACAGGAAGAAGATCGCAACGCCCCACAGGCCGAACAGCAGGATGTTGGTAACAGTGGTCTTGCGCCCCTTGAGCGCGGTCATGGTCACGTTGAACAGGAACATCAGGCAGACGACGACGATGCCGACCTTGATGATGAAGGGCTGCTCGAGGAACTCGCGGCCTTCATGGTAGTGGAAGAGATAGCCGACCACCGCCACGCCCGCCGCGCCAAAGAACATCCAGAACTGGATCTTTGCGAGCAGCGGGCTGTACAGCTCGGTCTCGGTTTCCTCAGGCAGCAGGAAGTAGGTCGCGCCCATGAAGCCGATCAACGACCACACGATCAGCGCGTTGGTATGGATCATCCTGACGATGTTGAACGGCAGCAGCACCGACAGCGTGTTGGGCAGGACGTAGATGGTCCCGGCGAGGAGGCCGAACAGGACCTGGGCCAGGAACAGGGTCAGCGCGCCGTAGAAATACAGCATCGCGACTTTCTGGGTCTGATATTTCATCTCGGATCTCTCTGTCTTGAAAGAGGAAAGCGGCGGGCTCAGCCGGCCTTGTTCGGCGGCCAATCCTGGCGCTTGATGGTCCTCACCCATTGCAGGAAATCGGCGAGATCGTTGAGCTCCTGGTCGGTGAGGTTGAATTGCGGCATCTGCCGCCGGCCCTCCGCGCCCGAGGGCTGCGACTGCATCCAGGCCTTCAGCGTCTCTCGCGCGCCGGCCGGGTCTTCCTTGCCGCCCCATCGATCCCAGACGTTGCCGACTTCGGGCGCGAAATAGGCGCCTTCGCCGAGCAACGTGTGGCAGTTGATGCAGGAGTTCTTCTCCCAGACATGCTTGCCGCGGGCGACCGACGACGTCAGCGTCGCCGCGTCGGTCGATATCGTGGCCATGTAGTAGTGGCTGTGCGCCGTCAGCCCGATGAAGATGGCGAAGAAAAAGGCCGAGCCGCCGTAGAAGACGTTTCGAGCGGCCGACTTGGTCAGGCGTTCAGCCATTGCCAATCCTTTCAATTGAGTCCCGTCGCGTAAATCGGTGATGCGATTTATTGCCGATTGGCACGGCCCGTTCTTTGTCAGGGCGCAAGGAGTGAGTCAGATCAAGGCGACGACGGCGGATGTGACCCAGGCAAACAGCACCACCATGAGGATCCAGGCGCTGACGACGCCGCGCCAGAGCGCAGGCGCCGCGCGAAGATCGAGGAAATCGAGCGCAATCCGACGGCCCTTGACGGCAGCCAAGGCCAGCAGCAGGGCGTTGCCGAGCAACGGCCGCGGCACCAGCGATGGCACCAGGATGGTCGCGAGCGCGAGGCCAATCAGCGCGAGCCAGGTGATGTCCAGGCGATTCGGCATCGTCACCGCACCAGATAAAGAATCGGGAACATTACGATCCAGACCAGATCGACCATGTGCCAGAAGGCCGTTCCCGTCTCGACGCCGAACGCTTCAGCGCGGCGGCAGACGAATGCGAGGATGATGATGCCGAGGCAGACGTGCAGGAGATGGAAGCCGGTCAGGAGGAAATAGAGTGTGAAGAACGGACTGGTCTCGAGTCCGATGCCGCGTCCGATCTCTTCGGCATATTCGCCGAGCTTGATCGCCACGAACAGGCCGCCAAGCCCCATGGCCGTGAGGAGCCAGTAACGTGTCGCCCGGCTCTCGCTGGCCCGCGCGGCCTTCGTAGCCCGGGCTGCGGCCCAACCGCTCGTCACCAGCACGACAGTGTTCAATCCGGCGAGACCCGGATCAAGCGCCGCCTGCCCCGCCGCGAACACGGCCGGATGGATCGCGCGGGCGACCGTGAAGGCACCGAGAAACAGACCGAAGGCGGCGAGCTCGCTGAAGATCAGCACCCAGATCATGGGATCGCCGGGAAGATCATCCAGAATTCCCCAGCCGTTTCCCTGTTGCTCGCAATCGGCTGCCGACATCTGCTCTTCCGGATCAGGACACCGGCCAGACTTAGCTCAGCCGTGTCGATCCGAGTTTGTGGCCGGACAAACTTGGGGAATGTCGATCAATTTGTTTGCGCCGTCGCAACGTCCGGCCGGCCGGGTCGCGATACCAAACGCCCCAGGGTTCCGCGGAGCTGCGAGCGATAACATGAGCGATGCACAAATCGGGCTGATCACCGCGACGCCCATCATCATCGTCTTCGCCATCGCGCTCCGGCGAATGGGCGTGCTATCGACCGTCGCCACCGTCTCGGCGGTGAGCCTCTCCGTCGCAATCGCCGCGGTGCTGTTCACGACGCAGTAATGACTGCCGTAGCCTCATCTGCGCTGATTGTACACGTCGATGCACACCGCCCCGAGCAGGACCAGGCCCTTGATGACCTGCTGGTAGTCGATGCCGATGCCGAGGATGGACATGCCATTGTTCATCACGCCCATGATCATGGCACCGACCACGGCACCGCCGACGCGGCCGACACCGCCATAGGCCGAGGCGCCGCCGATGAAGCAGGCCGCGATGACGTCGAGCTCGAAGCCGAGGCCCGCCTTCGGCGTTGCGGTGTTGAGGCGCGCGGCGAAGACGAGGCCGGCGAGCGCAGCGAGCACACCCATGTTGACGAAGGTGAGGAAGGTCAACCGTTCCGTCTTGATGCCCGACAGGCTTGCCGCTTTCGCATTGCCGCCGACGGCATAGACCTGCCGACCGATGACGGTACGGCGGGTAACGAAGCCATAGAGCGCGATCAGCGCGGTCATGATGACCAGCACGTTCGGCAGACCGCGATGCGAGGCGATCAGATAGGTGAAATAGAGCACGGCGCAGGCCAGGAGAATGCTCTTGCCGAGGAAGAACGCGTAAGGCTCGACCTCGATGCCGTGCAGCTGCTCGCGCGAGCGCCCCTTGGCGCCGGCGTAGACGAGGCCGAGCGCGAGCACCGCACCGATCAGCATCGACGTCGGGTGCAGCGTGCCGGCCTCGGGCAGCATCTCCGGAATAAACCCCGACGACAATTTCTGGAAGGTCGCCGGGAACGGCCCGAGCGACTGGCCCTGCAACACCGCGAGCGCGAGGCCCTTGAACACCAGCATGCCGGCCAGCGTCACGATGAAGGAGGGGATCTTGAAATAGGCCACCCAATAGCCCTGCGCGGCGCCGATTGCCGCGCCCAGCAGCAGGCAGGCGATGAAGGCGAGCGTGTAGTCGACCTTGTAGGTCACCATCAGCACGGCGGCCACCGCGCCCACGAAGCCCGCGACCGAGCCGACCGAGAGGTCGATATGGCCGGTGACGATGACCAGCAGCATGCCCAGCGCCATGATGACGATGTAGCTGTTCTGGAGCACCAGATTGGTCAGGTTGAGCGGCTGGAGCAGCGTGCCGCCCGTCATGACCTGGAAGAACAGCATGATCGCGATCAGCGACATCAGCATGCCGTAATTGCGCAGATTGTTCTTGATGAAGCTGCCGTGCCGGCCCTCCTCGGGCAGCGAAACCGTCTTGTCGGTCATGGCTGCGATCCTCCCATCTCCGCACCCGCAAGGGCGCTGCTTCCATAATTTCTGTCGTTGCGCATGATGGCGCGCATGATCTTTTCCTGCGTTGCGTCTGCGCCCTTGAACTCGCCTACGAAGGCGCCGTCGTTCATGACGCAGATGCGGTCGCAGATGCCGAGCAGCTCGGGCATCTCCGAGGAGATCACCACGACGCCGCGGCCGGCTTCCGCAAGCTCGTTGATGATACAGTAAATCTCGTACTTGGCACCGACGTCGATGCCCCGTGTCGGCTCGTCCAGGATCAGCACTTTGGGGTCGGTCATCAGCCATTTCGACAGCACGACCTTCTGCTGGTTACCGCCGGAGAGCTGGCCGGTCTCCTGATAGACGTCGGAGCAGCGGATGCGCATCCGGTTGCGGTAGTCGCTGGCGACCTTCAGCTCGGCGATGTCGTCGATCACCCGGTTGGGGGCGACCTGGTCGAGGCTTGCGAGCGTGATGTTCTTGCGGACGTCGTCGGCGAGGATCAGTCCGAGCTGCTTGCGGTCCTCAGTGACATAGGCAAGGCCGGCGTCGATCGCGGCTGCGACGTTCGGCAGCACGATCTCGCGGCCTTCGAGCCTGATACGGCCGCTGATATTGGTGCCCCAGGAGCGGCCGAACAGGCTCATGGCGAATTCGGTGCGCCCCGCCCCCATCAACCCGGCGATGCCGACGACCTCGCCGCGCTTGACGCCGAAATTGACGTTCTTGATCACCTGCCGCTCGGGATGGATGGGGTGATAGACCGACCAGTTCTCGACGGTCAGGACCGGCTCGGCGATCTTCATGCTGCGCTCGGGAAAGCGATGGGCGAGATCGCGGTTGACCATGCTGCGGATGATGCGGTCTTCCTGGATCGGCTCGGCGTGGCAATCAATGCTGTCGACGGTGCGGCCGTCGCGCAGCACGGTGATGTGGTCGGCGACCTTGGCGACCTCGTTGAGCTTGTGCGAGATCAGGATCGAGCCGATGCCCTGCGCGCGGAACGCCATCAGCCGCTCCAGCAGCGCGGCGCTGTCGGCCTCGTTGAGGCTCGCGGTCGGCTCGTCCAGGATCAGCATCCGCACCCGCTTGGACAGCGCCTTGGCGATCTCGACCAGCTGCTGCTTGCCGACGCCGAGATCGGTGATCAGCGTATCCGGCGATTCCTTCAGACCGACCTGCGCGAGCAGGTCGCGCGTGCGCCGATACACCTCGTCGCGATCGATGACGCCGAGCTTGGACGGCGGATGCGACAGGAAGATGTTTTCGGCAATCGACATCAGCGGGATCAGCGCCAGCTCTTGATGGATGATGATGATGCCGAGCGCCTCGGAATCGTTGATGTCGCGGAAGCGACGCTCCTCGCCATCAAAGATGATGGTGCCCTCGTAGCTGCCGGCCGGGTAGACGCCGCTGAGCACCTTCATCAGTGTGGACTTGCCGGCACCGTTCTCGCCGACAAGGGCGTGGATCTGCCCGGCTTCAACCGAGAAATTGACGTCGCGCAGCGCCTGGACGCCGGAAAAGCTCTTGCTGACGTTGCGCATCTCAAGCATTGCGGTCATCGGATCATTCTCCCGGGGCTTCCACAATCGTCATGGCCGGGCTTGTCCCGGCCATCTACGTGCAGCCGCTTGCGAAGAGGGACGTGGATGCCCGGGACAAGCCCGGGCAAGACGAGTTGATAAACATGCGCTTCGCCCTACCCCTAAAGAACTCCCTCTCCGCAGGTCGGGAGAGGGAGTAGACCTCTTACTGGAACTGCGCCTTCTTGTAGTAGCCGCTCTCGACCAGGACCTTCTCCCAATTGTCCTTGTAGACCACGACCGGCTTGAGCAGATAGGACGGCACGGTCTTGGCGCCGTTCTCGTAGGTCTTGGTGTCATTGACGGTGACCTGCTTGCCGGCAAGCGCAGCGTCGACCATGTCGGCGGTCACCTTGGCGAGATCGCGGGTGTCCTTGAAGATGGTCGAATACTGGTCGCCGCGCAGCATCGCCTTGATCGAGGGCACCTCGGCATCCTGGCCCGAGATGATGGGCATCGGCTGGCCGGCGCTGCCATAACCGACGCCCTTCAGCGAGGAGATGATGCCGATCGACAGGCCGTCATACGGCGACAGCACGGCGTTGACCTTCTTGTTGCCGTAGTAGGCGCTGAGCAGATTGTCCATGCGGGCCTGCGCGGTGGCGCCGTCCCAGCGCAGGGTCGCAACCTTGTCCATGCCCATCTGGCCGGAGGCGACGACGAGCTTGCCGCTGTCGATATACGGCTTCAGCACGCTCATCGCGCCGTTGTAGAAGAAGTAGGCGTTGTTGTCGTCGGGCGAGCCGCCGAACAGCTCGATGTTGAACGGACCCTTGCCCTCCTTGAGGCCAAGCCCTTTCTCGATTGATTGCGCCTGGAGCACGCCGACCTGGAAATTGTCGAAGGTCGCGTAATAGTCGACGTTCGGCGTGCCGCGGATCAAGCGGTCATAGGCGATCACGGTGATGCCTTTTGCTTTCGCCTGCTTGAGCACGTCGGAGAGCGTGGTGCCATCGATCGCGGCGATCACCAGCGCTTTCGCGCCCTTGGTCACCATGTTCTCGACCTGGGAGAGCTGGTTCGGAATGTCGTCCTCGGCATATTGCAGGTCGGTATTGTAGCCGCGCTCCTTCAGCACCTTGACCATGTTGTTGCCATCGTCGATCCAGCGCGCCGAAGATTTGGTCGGCATGGCGATGCCGACTGTTGCTTTGTCCTGGGCCGAGGCGGTGACGCCTGCGGCCATCGTCGCGGCGCCGGCCAGCGCCAGCGCCAGGAATGTCGTCTTCAGTTTCAACATGATTCGCTCCCTTGGATGTCAGACTGTTTTTTGGTGTCGTCGAGAAGTTTGGCGGTGTGCGGCTTCGAGCCTCCTATGCGAGCTTGACGTCAGGCTCCGCGCGACCATGCGCGGAGGCCTCCAACAGGAAGGTGTAGCCGGCTTGCGGATCGGCGGCACGCGCCGTCGCATCCATGTCCTGCCAGGCCGAGGTGACGAGGAGACGCGACAGATCGGGGCCGACAAAAACGGGGCAGCTCGCCTGCTTTGCCGGCACGCTCAGCGAACGCAGCCGCTCGCCTTGCGGAGAGTAGACGTCGATGCGGCTCGCGCCCCAGCAGGCATTCCAGATGTTTCCGTCCGCGTCACACACCGAACCGTCGAGGCCGCCGATGCCGGTGTGGCGCAGCAGCACTTCCGGCTCGCCGCGCGGCAGGCCGGTCGTGGGATTGAGCGGCACCGCATAGAGCACCGCGCGCGCAGTGTCGGCGAAGTAGCCAGTGGCGCCGTCGGGCGAGAAGCAGATCGAGTTGGGAATGCTGATGCGCGGAAACAGCATCGATATCTCGCCGTGATGGAATGCGTAGATCGCGCCTGCCCCTGCTTCCGCCTTGCGGCCCATGGTGCCGATCCAGAACGTGCCGGAGGGATGCACGCGGGCATCGTTGGAGCGGGTCGCGGGATTGTCGGCTTCGAGCGGACAGAGCAGCGTCATCGCGCCGTCGGCGATCTTGCGGATATAGAGCCCGTCTTCCGCGACGATCAACTGCCGTTCGGCATCGATCCGCCCAAGTGCGCTCGCCATCCGGCTCAGCGCATGGACGCGAATGCTGCCGCTGCCGAGCTGCGCCTCGAACAGTCGCCCCTCCCGGATATCGAACCACCAGGCCGTGTCCGTGCTCACGTCATAGGTCGGCCCCTCGCCGAGATGGCAAGGATCGTCCGAAAGAACCGAGGTCGGCACCTGTTCCATCAGGACCTCCTCATCGCAAAACGATAGACCGTATGATGGCGATAGACCTCGCCGGGCGCCAGGCGCGGGCTCGGGAAATCCGGCCGGTTCGGTGCATCCGGCCAGATATGCGGCTCCAGGCACATCGCGTCTGACTGCCGGTAGAGCTTGCCACCCTTGCCCGAAATCGTGCCGTCGAGATAATTACCCGAATAGACCTGCAGACCAGGCTGATCCGTGAACAGCTCCATGATGCGCCCCGAGCGCGGCGCCTCCAGCCGTGCCGCGAGCGCAAGCTTGCCGTCGCGCGCGAGACAGTAGGTGTGGTCGTAGCCCTTGCCGTTGCGCAATTGCTGGTGGCTCTCGCGGATGCGCTCGCCGACGGGCCGCGGCTCGCGGAAATCGAACGGCGTGCCGGCAACGCTGCGCGGCGGCTCCGGCAACGGAATGGCGGTGGGATCGATCGCGAGGAAATGCCCGGCGGCGACTGTCAGCTTGTGATCGAGAATGGGCGTCCCTGATGTCGCGCCTTCCAGATTGAAGAAGCTGTGGTTGGTCAGGTTCACGATGGTCGGCCGGTCGGTCCTCGCCTCCATGATCAGGGATAGCTCGGCCGGGCCGGTGACGCGATAAGTCAGGCGAACCTCGAGACGACCGGGATAGTTTTCCTCGCCGTGCGGGCTCCTGTAGGTCAGCGTGACCGCGGGCTCGGCGCCGTCGTCGATCTCCGCAACGTCCCAGAGCTTGCGGTCGAAGCCGTCGAGGCCGCCATGCAGCGCATTCGGACCATTGTTGACGGGAAGCTGCACCGTTTCGCCGTCGAGCGAAAATTGCCCGTTGGCGATGCGATTGGCGTAGCGGCCGACGGTGGCGCCGAAGAACTTTCGTTCGGCGAGATAGCCGGCGAATGCGTCATGGCCGAGCACGACGTCGTCGTAGCCACCCTTGGCGTCCGGCGCGATCAAGGCCTGCAAGACTGCACCATGGGTGATAATGCGCGCCTCGAACCCGCCCTCTCCGCGCAGCACGATGCGCTCCACCTTGCGGCCGTCCGGCAGCGTTCCGAAGACGTCTCTTTCTGTTTTCGATCCAGCCATGATCAATCCACAAACGGTTCGACGATCGTGCGCCTGCCGAGCAGGAAGGCGTCCGCAACGAGACGAAGCGGCGCCAAATCCACGTCGCTCGCGCCGGTCGCGGCGAGCGTGACGAAGCGCCGGTAAAGCTCCCGATATTCCTCATCGGGCGCCTCGGCAACGATCTTGCCGTCGATCGCCATGATCCGGCCGCCGCGGGATAGCGCCATCCGGCCCTGGTCGGTTTCGACCAGGATATCCCAGCTCTGCGGCCCGGTCTGGCGGAAATCGAACTCGGCGGTCACAGGCAGGCCGTCGATGTCGGTCAGCGTCAGCTTCGCGGCGATCGGCGCCTGGCAATTGGCGGGGAAGGCGAGCTCGGCCGCGGTGACGAACACGGGCTTGGGCAGGATCCTGGTCAGGATCGACAGCGCATTGATGCCGGGATCGAACACCCCGAGCCCGCCCGGCTCCCAGATCCATGCCTGCCCCGGATGCCAGACGCGGACGTCCTCTTTCCAGTTGATGTGCACGGAACGGATGCGGCGCGCGGCGAGCCACTCGCGCGACGGCTCGACTGCCGGCGCATGGCGCGAATGCCAGGTCGCAAACAGCGTTCGCTTGGCCTCACTCGCCATTGCGATCAACGGATCGAGCTCGGCAACTCCGGCGCCGGGCGGCTTCTCCAGCATGACATGCTTGCCGGCCCTGAGCGCTGCGACCGCCTGGGCGCGGCGCACTTGAGGCGGCGTGCAGAGCGACACCGCGTCGATCGGCGGACCTTTTTCCAGCAGCTCCTCGATGGTCGCGAAATGCGGAAGATCCGGCAGCGAGGCATTGCGGCTGGCGACGGCGGCCAGCGTCGCGCCGGGAACCGCTGCGATGGCGCCGACATGCTGATCCCGCGCGATCTTGCCGAAGCCGACGATGGCGATGCGAAGCTCAGTCACGATCTTTCTCCAGCTTCCGCGGACGGCAGCGCTTCGGCCGGTACAGTCTCGATCACTGTCCCCTCATGGCGGCGCATGCCGTTGTGAATGACGTAGACCATCGCCTCCGACGCAGTCGTTGCATCACCGGCCGCGATGGCATCGACGATCTTCTGATGCCAGAGCAGAACGGTGTCGCGGTCTTCCGGTTCGACCGGTGCGCTGAGCAGGAACGAGGCGCGCAACGCAGCCTCGATAACGTGCCCGATCGAGCGCATGAACAGATTACCGGAGGCGCGCGCCACACCGACATGGAGCGCGAGGTCGGCATCGGCGAAGCCAACGGAGTCGGAAGCTTCAAGCCGCATCCGCTCCATGCAGCGACGCAGCTCGACGACGTCCTGCTCCGACCGCTGTGCCGCCGCCAGCGCGGCCGCGCGCGGCTCGACCGCGAGGCGGATCTCGGCGAGGTCGTTGAGGAAGCGCTTGTCGATCCCGGCGTCCAGGTGCCAGGCCAGCACATCGGCGTCGAACATGTTCCAGGCGACGCGCTCGCGCACGACGGTGCCGACGCGGGCCTTGGTGGTGAGCAGGCCCTTGGCAACCAGCGTCTTGACGCTCTCGCGCAGCACCGGCCGCGACACGCCGAACATTGCGATCATCTCGGCATCGCCCGGCAGGCGCGTGCCTTCCGCATAGCGGCCGGCGATGATGTCGACGCCGATCGAGCGGGCCACCTCCGCGTGATTGGAGTGCGCCCGGCGCGTCGGGATGACGAGGATGCGCGAGGTGGTCATGAGACTGCTCCCGCGCGCTTTGCCACGGGCCGGCGCGCGAGCGCGACCAATCCCTGTTGCAAGGCGATGAAGGCGAACAGCAGCACGCCGGTCGCGATCTTGGTCCACCAGCTCGACAGCGTCCCGTCGAAATTGATGTAGGTCTGGATCATGCCCTGGATCAGCACGCCGAGGAAGGTGCCGATCACCGAGCCCTGCCCGCCCGTGAGCAGCGTACCGCCGATGACGACGGCCGCGATGCTGTCGAGCTCGACGCCGACAGCGGAGAGCGAGTAGCCGGCGCTGGTGTAGAAGGAGAAGACGATGCCGGCAATGCCGGCGAGCAGGCTCGACAGCATGTAGATCTTCACCGTCATCCTGCCGACGGCGACGCCCATCAGGCTCGCGGTCGCCCGGCTGCCGCCGAGCGCATAGACATTGGCGCCGAACCGGGTGAGCTGCAGCAGCAATGCGCCGCCGATCACGATCGTAAGCATGATGACCGCTACCGCCGTCAGCCGCCCTCCGCCGGGTAGTCGCAGTGCGAAGTCCGACACGGTGGAATAGACCGGTGCTGTGATCGGCACCGATTCTGTCGAGAGCAGGAAGCTGGCACCCCGGGCCAAGAACATGCCGGCGAGCGTCACGATGAATGGCGGCAAATCGAAGACATGGATCACCGCGCCCATCGCCGCGCCGAAAGCCGCTGAGAGTGCGAGAATGGCGACGAAGGCGACCAGGGGCGGCATTCCCCAGCGCTCGATCGCAAGCGCGACGAACACCGTGGTGAAGCCGATCACCGAGCCGACCGAGAGATCGATGCCGCCGGAAATGATGACGAAGGTCATGCCGGTCGCGACGATGCCGAGGAAGGCGTTGTCGGTCAGAAGATTGCCAACCACGCGGGTGGAGGCGATGTTGGGAAACTGCATGGCGCAGAGCGCGAACCCCGCGACGAGCACGATCGCCGTGATGAAGACGGGCGGCAGGCCTTTCATGCCTTGGTCCTCCGCAGCCGCGCCACGATTCCGGCAAAGCCCGACAGCTTCGGCGATTGCAGCAGCAGCACCGCGAGCACCACCACCGCCTTGACCAGCAAATTGAACTCCGGCGGATAGCCCGAGAGCAGAATGCCCGTGTTCATGGTCTGGATGATCAGCGCGCCGAGCACGGCCAGCACGAGACTGAAGCGGCCGCCGAACAGGGAGGTGCCGCCGATCACCACCGCGAGGATGGCGTCGAGCTCGAGCCAGAGGCCGGCATTGTTGGCATCCGCACCCATGATGTCGGCCGCCGCGATGACGCCGGCAAGCGCAGCGCAAACGCCGCACCAGACATAGACCGCCAAGATCATCGCGCGCGTGCCGACGCCGGCGAGCTCGCTTGCGCGCGCATTGCCGCCGGTGGCCTCGATCAGCAATCCGAGTGCCGAGCCGCGCACCATCGCGCCGGTGAGGATCAGCATCCCCAGCGCGATCGCGACCGGCACCGGTACGCCGAAAATAGAGCCATTGCCGAGCCAGACCAGATCGGGCGAGGAGAAGGTCACGATGCGGCCCTCTGTGATGAGCTGGGCGATGCCGCGCCCCGCAACCATCAGGATCAGGGTCGCCACGATCGGCTGCATGCCGAGCACCGCGACGAGAAATCCGTTCCACAATCCGCAGATCAGGCCCGCACCGAGCGCAGCAGCCAGTACCACCGTCAGACTGTGGTTGTCGGCGAGGCTCGCCGCGATCGCGCCGGAGATCGCCATCACCGCACCGACCGACAGATCGATGCCGCGCGTCGCGATCACCAGGACCATGCCGAGCGAGAGCAGCGCCACCGGCGTGCCCCGGTTGAGCACGTCGATCAGGCTGCCGAACAGACGACCATCCTGCAGGCGCAGATCGAAGAATTGCGGCGACACCACACGGTCGACCGCGAGGATGACGATCAATGCGAGGATCTGGGCAAGGCCGCGGCGCGGCAGCAGCGCTGTCATGTGTGAGCCTCAAGCGCAACGGCGACGCTATCGGCGGCAATGGCGGCGAGAATGTTGCCGACATCGATCGCCTCGCCGGCGAGCTCTTCGACATGCGCGCGGTCGCGCAGCACCACGACCCGGTCCGAATAGGTCACGATCTCGTCGAGCTCGGAGGAGATCACGAGCAGCGCAAGCCCGTCGTCGCAGAGCTCGCGTATCAGGCGGATGATCTCGGCATGTGCACCGACGTCGATGCCGCGTGTCGGCTCGTCCAGCACGAGCAGCCGTGGCGAGGTCGCAAGCCACCGTGCCAGCAGGACCTTCTGCTGATTGCCGCCAGACAGCAGGCCGACGGGACGCTCCGGATCGGGCGGGCGAATGTCGAGCATCTTGACGTAACGGCTTGCGATCTCGTCCTGCTCGCGTCGCGACAGCGGCCGATGCAAACCGCGCTTGGCCTGGAGCGCGAGCACGATGTTCTCGCGGACGGTGAGCTCGGCGACGATGCCGTCGGTCTTGCGCTCCTCAGGGCAATAGCCAAAGCCGTGGCGCACGCCGTCGCGCGGCGAGTGAAGCCGGACAGGCGCGCCTTCCACCCTCGCCTGCCCGCGATCGGCGCGCTCGGCGCCGAACACCAGCCGCGCCGTCTCGGTCCGGCCCGAGCCGAGCAGGCCGGCGAGACCGACGACCTCGCCATGGCGCAGCTCGAGATTGAACGGCGCGACATAGCCTGATTTGCCATAATTCTCGAAGCTCGCGCAGACTTCGCGGGCCTGATGCTCGCGCGTCGCGGCCCGCGCGCTGGTGGTCTCGGCCAGCTCGCGGCCGAGCATCATCCGGATCAGCTCGATTCGCGGCAGCGAGACGGTCTCGCGCTCGCCGACCAAGCGACCATTTCGCAAAACGGTGATTCGATCGGATATCTCGTAGACCTGGTCGAGGAAATGGCTGACGAAGACGATGCCAATGCCGCGCTTGGCAAGCTGACGCATGATGCGAAAAAGGATCTCGACCTCATGGCGATCGAGGCTTGCGGTCGGCTCGTCCAGGATCAGCACGCGCGCCGAGAGATAGACGGCGCGCGCGATCGCGGTGACATGCTGGATCGCCACCGAATAATTGCCAAGCGGCGCTGATACGTCGATGTCGAGTCCGAAATCCGCGAGCAGCGCCTTCGCGCGACGTCGCATCTCGCCTTCGCGCACCATGCCGAAGCGCATCGGTTGCCGGTCGAGAAACAGGTTCTGCGCCACCGAGAGATTGGGCAGCAAATTGACTTCCTGGTAGACCGTGGCGATGCCGGCCTGGAGCGCCGCCTTGGCCGACCGCGGCGCGACCTCTTCGCCGCCCAGCCTGACGATGCCGGCATCGCGCGGAAATACGCCCGTGACGACCTTGATCAGCGTCGACTTGCCGGCGCCGTTCTCACCGAGCAGCGCATGGATCTCGCCGGCGCGAAGCGTGAAGTCGACTTCCTGCAACGCACGCACAGCACCAAAACTCTTGCTGATCCCGCGCACCTCCAGCAGGGAAGCAGCGGAATCCGGGCTGTTCTCCATGACAAATTCACTCCCAGCGGCGTCCGCTGACGATGCGGACACGGAGCCTGTTCGTTCGCGCAGCGATTTCGAGCGGGATCGCCGGACTGCCGACACACGGCCGTCCGGCGACGCACTCCCTCAGTAACCGAGGCCCTTCTTGCTGTCGTAGATCTTCTGCGGATCATCGGTGGGCGTGTAGAGCTTCGACTCGGTCTGGATCCATTTCGGCGGAACGGTGCCCTTGTCCTTGAAGGCGGCGATGGCATCGAGCGCGGGGCCAGCCATGTTCGGCGTCAGCTCGACTGTGGCATTGGCTTCGCCGGCGACCATCGCCTTGAAGATGTCGGGGACCGCATCGATCGAGACGGTGAGGATCTCCTTGCCGGGCTTGAGGCCAGCTTCCTTCATCGCCTGGATCGCGCCGACCATCATGTCGTCGTTATGCGCATAGACCGCGCAGATCGACTTGCCGCCGCCTTCGGCCTTGATGAAGCTTTCCATCACTTCCTTGCCCTTGGCGCGGGTGAAGTCGCCGGTCTGGCTGCGCACCACCTTCAGGTTCGCATGCTTGGCGATGGCGGTGTCAAAACCCTTCTTGCGATTGGCGGCGACGCTCGCGCCGACCGTTCCCTGCAATTCGACGATGTTGCAGGCCTTTGCCCCGACGGTCTTCGCCAGCCAGTCGCCGGCGACCTCGCCTTCGTGCACGCTGTCGGAGGTCACGGCGGTGAGATAGAGCTCCTTCCCGGAAGGATCGATGTCGCGGTCGAGCAGCACGACCGGGATCTTGGCCTCCTTGGCTTCCTTCAGCACCGAGTCCCAGCCGGTCGAGACGACGGGCGCGAGGAAGATCGCGTCGACATTCTGCGCGATGAAGGAGCGGATCGCCTTGATCTGGTTCTCCTGCTTCTGCTGCGCATCGGCGATCTTGAGATTGACCTTGCGCTTGGTGGCCTCCTGCTTGGAGACCGAGGTCTCGGCCGCCCGCCAGCCGGATTCCGATCCGATCTGCGAGAAGCCGATGGTGAGCTCGGCGGCATTCGCCGGCAGCGCGAGCAGCAACGCGGCCGTGGCGCTGGCCGCAAAGAGGGCTTTGAGGATCATCAGGCGTATCTCCCAAATGTTATCCGGGGCGCCGTTTGGTAGCATCGCACCCACAGGCCGACCTTTGAGGCGGCGGAAGGGACTATTTCACGGAAGTTTGGTTCCGACTAGTCATATTATTTGACTATTAAGGGGGAAAGCGTGCGCTAGCGGACGGGTGATGTATATGACACGCACAGCGCGATTGTGTTCCAGCGATGCAACGAGGAGATGAAGAAAATAATGCGGGCTGTTGCGAGAGCGACGGTGCGCTCCCTCGCCCCGTTCTTACGGGGAGAGGGTTGGGGTGAGGGGCTGTCTCCGCTCAATCGGTGACAGACGGACTCGTGGAGAGTCCCCCTCACCCGAATTTGCGCTTTGCGCAAATTCGACCTCTCCCCGCAAGCGGGGCGAGGTGAAGAAGGTCGGCACTAGATCAGCTTCCGCTGCGCCAGGTTCTTCATCAGCGCGCCGATGCCGAAGGTCCAGGGCTCGCACTCGTCGCTGGTCCGCATGCGGTTGACGAGTTTGCCGAGTTGGGGCGCTGAGATCGTGACGATGTCGTCGCGTTTGTGGGTGAACCCCTGTCCCGGCGCGTCGCGATCCTTGACCGGCGCGAACATGGTCCCGAGGAATAGCACGAAGCCATCAGGATATTGATGCACCTTGCCGATGGTCTGCTCGACCAGATCGGTCGGATCGCGGCTGATCATGCTGATCGAGGAATGGCCGTCGAGGACGAAACCGTCCTGCCCCTTCACGTTCAGGCTGATGTCGAGCTTGCGGGCGTCATCGAGGGTAAAGCTGTCGTCGAACAGACGCAGCAGCGGGCCGATGGAGCACGAGGCGTTGTTGTCTTTGGCCTTCGACAACAGCAGGGCCGAACGGCCCTCGAAGTCGCGCAGATTGACGTCGTTGCCGAGCGCGCCGCCGACAATCTTGCCGCGGCTCGAGACGAACAGCACCAGCTCCGGCTCGGGGTTGTTCCAGGTCGACTTCGGATGCAGCCCCGCATCCATGCCGGTGCCGACCGACGACAAGGTCGGCGCCTTGGTGAAGACTTCGGCATCAGGGCCGATGCCGACTTCGAGATACTGGCTCCAGGCGTTCTGGTCCATCAGCACCTGCTTCAGGTGCATCGCCTGGTCTGAGCCCGGCTTGAGCTTCGACAGATCGTCGCCGATCAGCCGCGTCACTTCCTTCCGGATCGCTTCAGCCGAGGCCGGATTGCCTTTCGCCCGCTCCTCGATCACGCGCTCCAGCATCGAGATGGCAAAGGTCACGCCGGCCGCCTTGAGCGTCTGGAGATCGACGGGTGCGAGCAGCCACGGCTTCTTGGGATCGCGCTGATCGGGCGGCGTGTTGGCGACGATAGCCTCGAGATCGCCGATGCGCTCGCCCTTGGTCGCGGCAAGCGCCCTCGCCGGATCGTCTTCCTCGCAGAGCGTGCTGATGGTCGGGAATGTTGCGGTGAGGTCGAACACACCATCGCCGCGCACGGCGACCACGGCCGGGCCATTCGCCTGCGGCAGCCAGACGCGGCCGACAAGCGTTCCCCGCGCGCCGTCCTCGGGAAGAAGGTCCTTTACCGTCAATGTCGTCATGGGCGTATCCTCGCTCTTTTCGGATCGGCCGCGCTCGCGGAGGCCTATCACATTGGCGAAGACCAATAAACGTCTGGGACGGGAAGTCCAGCGCGGCTGCCCGTCGCGCTCCTATGCCCCCGCCCGGGCTTTTCGGGCCGCGATCTGCTGAAGCGCCCAGCGCGCGTTCTTGCGCACCTCAGGATCTGGATCGTCGGCGATGACGGCAAGGAAGGCTTCGCCGTCGTGGTGGGCGATTTCGCCGAGCGCAGCAGCGGCTTCCTTCCGCAAATTCGCCTGTTCATGGTTGACGCAATTGCCGATCGGGCGAACCGCGCGCTCGATCTTCATCCGGCCAAGGCTGCGGATTGCCTTCAGCCGCACCTGCCAGAACTCATCACCGAGCGAAGCGATGAGCTGGTCGGCGGCAATCGATCCGTTGACGTTGAGGCCCAGCGTTTCCGCGGCCATCTCCCGCACCATCCAGTCCGAATCCTTCAACGCGCGCGTGATCATCTCGGCCGCGGGCTTCATCTGCGAGAAGGCGAGCGCGCTGACGGCGGCACGGCGCACATGCGCGTCCGGATCGTTGATCAGCGCGGTCAGCGCTGGAATTGATTCCTCCAGCTTGAGGAACCCGATCACGCCGATCGCCTGCACCCGCACGGCGGCGTCGGAATCCTGGAGCGCTTCCAGCGCGGGTTTCAAGGTATCCTTGCTGCGCAGCTCCTTCAGCGCACGCAAGGCGCCCATGCGGACGAAGGCGTGGGCATGCTTGACCAGCGGCAGGATGATCTCGGCGCAAGCCGGATCCTTGAACTCCGCCATGCTGTCGGCCGCGGCAGACGCAACGATTCTTTCAGGATCGACCAGCAGCTTCACCAGCGCGCTGGCGGCCTCCGGTCCGTCGAACTCGCCAAGCGCCATCGCGACCTGCTGGCGCACGCCGGCATCGGGATCGGCGACCATTTTGGCGAGATGGCCGACCGCTGCGGGATCGCCGGAATGGCCGAGCGCGATGATCGCGACGCGGCGCTCCCCTGGATCGGCGGCCTGGAGCCGCTCGTCGGCATCTTCGAGATCGTCGTAGGATTCGAACGGGCTCGACATGGCTACCTCAGGAGATAGGGAATGTTGACGGTGACGGCGCCGGTCGGGCAATCCGCCTCGCAGGGCATGCAGTACCAGCATTCGTCATAGGCCATGTAGGCCTTGTTGGTCATATCGCTGATCCGCAGCACGTCCAGCGGACAGACGTCGACGCACACGGTGCAGCCCTTGTCCGCGATGCATTTGGCGTCGTCGACGACCACCGGAACCGATGTCTGATAGGAAGCGAGAGGCATCGTATGTCTCCTGTTACTTTTGCGGCGGGTCAGGCTGTCGCGCGGATGCGCTGCTTGTCGTAGAGATCCTTCTCATCGTCGGCGACCGGTACGATATAGGGCTCCACGGCACGCTTCTCGCTGGTCATCTTGCCGTCCTGCTTGCTCAGCAGCGTGTGGCAGAACCAGTTCTCGTTGTCCTTCTCCGGGAAATCCGTCCGCCAGTGATAGAGGCCCCATCGGCTTTCCTCGCGGTAGAGCGAGGCATGCACAGCCATGTCCGCGCAGTCCATGATCGACTGGACTTCGAGCGCGCGGAGCAGTTCGTGCGCATTGCGCGCGATCATGCGCTCCTGCATGTCTTCCCTCGCTTCGGCGAGCCGGCGCATACCGAGTTCATATTTGCGCGTGACTTTCGGCGGCTGGAGATAGTCATTGACGAGACGCCGGGTCTTGTACTCGATCTGGTTCGGCGGAATGCCGTCCTCGCGTTTGGTCGGCGCCATCACCCGGTCGCGTTCCTTCGCGACTTCGGTGGCGTCGAACTCAGCAAAATCGTGATTGTCCGCGAATTCCATCGCGTCCACCCCGGCGACCGAGCCGTTGGTGAAGGCGCCGAGCATGTAATTGTGCGGCACGCTCGCCATGTCGCCGGCGGCATAGAGGCCCGGCACGGTGGTGCGCGCGTTGTCGTCGACGAACACGCCGGACGCGCTGTGACCAGAGCAGAAACCGATCTCGGAGATATGCATCTCGATCGACTCGCTGCGGTAGTCGACGCCACGCCCCTGCTGGAACAGGCCGCGTGTGGGACGCTCCACCTTGTGCAACGTCGATTCGATCTCCGAGATGGTGTCGGGGTGAAGATGCTTGAGCTGGAGAAACACCGGGCCCTTGCCGGACAGCAGCTCGTTATAGAATTCCAGCATCATCTGGCCGGACCAGTAATCGCATTCGATGAAGCGCGATCCCTCGTTGTTGGCGGTGAAGGCACCGAAGGGACCGGCGACATAGGCGCAGGCCGGGCCGTTATAGTCCTTGATCAGCGGATTGATCTGATAGCATTCGAGGTTCGCCAGGGCCGCACCGGCGTGATAGGCCATGGAATAGCCGTCACCGGAATTGGCCGCGTTCTCGTAGGTGCCGAACATGTAGCCGGAGGTCGGCAGGCCGAGACGGCCGGCGGCGCCCATGCACAGGATCACGGCCTTGGCCTTGATCACCAGCATCTCGGCAGTGCGGGTGTTGACGCTGATCGCGCCGGCAATGCGGCCGTCGGCGGATTTGAGCAGCCGCGTCGCCATGTAGCGGTTGGAGATCAGGATGCGGGCGCGCCGAAGCTGGCGATACAGCGCCTTCTTCACCGTCTCGCCGTTCGGCATCGGCAGCACGTAGGTGCCGATGTGGTGCACCTTCTTGACGGCGTAGTCGCCGTTCTCGTTCTTCAGGAAGCGGATGCCGAAACTGTCGAGTTCCTCGATGATCGAGTAGCAGTTCTGCGCGTATTTGTAGACCGCCTTCTGATCGACGATGCCGTCATTGGCGATGGTGATTTCCTTGGTGTACTGCTCCGGCGTCGCGTAGCCGGGAATGACGGCGTTGTTCAAACCGTCCATGCCCATCGAGATCGCTCCGGAGCGCTTGACGTTGGCCTTTTCGAGCAGGACGACATTGGCCTTCGGATTCTTCAGCTTCGCCTTCAACGCCGCCATCGGGCCGGCAGTGCCGCCGCCGATGACGAGCACGTCGCAGGAAACTTCCGAAAGTCCGTCGACGATCTGATCTAGTGACATCGCTTGCTCCTGGTTCGCCGACAGATCCGGCGCCTTTGCATCAGATTTGTTCAGCAGGCGTCCCGGCGATAGCAATTAGTTGTCGCCGGGCTGCGATTTGCGCCTCAGCGCTCGACAAAGGCCTTTTCGATCACGAAATGACCGGGCCGGCTGTGATTGCCCTCGACAAAGCCTCGCGCGGAAACCATCGCGGGGAGTTCCTCCAGCATCGCCGGGCTGCCGCACAGCATGATGCGGTCGGTCTCGATATCGAGGCCTGATAGACCGATATCGTCGAAGAGCTGGTTCGACGCGATCAGGTCGGAGATGCGGCCGCGATTCCTGAACGGCTCGCGGGTGACGGTCGGGTAGTAGACGAGCTTGTCGCGGATCAGCGGCCCGAAGAACTCGTGATTGCGCAAGCCTTCGACGAGGTGCTCACCATAGGAGAGCTCGGAGACCTGGCGGCAGCCATGGGCGAGCACGATGGTCTCGTAATTCTCGTAGACGTCGGGGTCCTTGATCAGGCTGGCGAACGGCGCGAGTCCCGTTCCGGTCGAGAGCAGCAACAGGCGTTTGCCGGGAATGAGATTGCCGGTGATCAGCGTGCCCGTGGCCTTGCGGCCGACCAGGATGACGTCCCCCTCCCTGATCTTCTGAAGGCGCGAGGTCAGCGGACCGTCCTGCACCTTGATCGAGAAGAACTCGAGCGCCTCCTCGTGATTGGCGCTGGCCATGCTGTAGGCCCGCAGCAACGGTCTGCCTTCGACCTCCAGTCCGATCATCACAAACTGGCCGTTCTGGAAGCGGAAGCCCGGATCGCGCGTCGCGGTAAAGCTGAACAGGCTGTCGGTCCAGTGCCTGACCGACAGAACCGTTTCCTTCTGAAATGCGCTCATTGTCTCTCCTGACCTCGATTGCGCACAAGGTTTCGGAGAGACAGGAATCCGGCAACGCCGAACTGAAATCCCCGGTCGATTAGTTTCACATTTCGTGGGCGATGATCGAACAGCAGGCAGCGAAGATCAGCGCCTTGCGCCTGCGCCTGGCAATTAGTTGCTATCGCAGCAGCGCTGCGGCAACGTAGAGAAGGGTCGGAGACACGTCATGACCTTGGTGGCACCGACCGTGGCAGATTACGAAGCAAGCGCCGACCTCGCGACGCTCCGCGTCCGCACCGCTCAGGACGACACGCTCGACTTGCCGGCGGAAACGCTCCGCCTCTCCTGCAAATGCGCCCACTGCACCCGCGCCCGCTTCGACGGCCGCTTCCCCGAGCGGTTTCCAGGCATCGCGATCACCGAAATCGGCGATCTCGGTTACGGGCTGAACATCTCGTTTTCGGATGGGCATAATCGGGGGATTTACCCGAAGCCGTATTTGCTGAGCCTGGCGGGGCGGTAGGCACGACGCAGCCGTGAGATTAGCACCACAGCGGCCACAAAATCCGCTGTCATTCCCTGCGAAAGCGGGGAATCCAGTACGCCGCGCCCTCACCGTCTCCCACTGACGCCTCTGGAATACTGGATCGTCCGCTTTCGCGCGATGACAGGGAGAACGCGACCATCTGGCACGGACATTGCTCCTCTTTAGAACGGTTTGAACGTTCCGGAGGCAGATGATGTTGCAGGCGGCCAATGTGGTTCGCGGGACGGCTCCCGCAACGGTCCGGCCTGCGGGCGGTTCCTCGCTGCTGCTCACCGAGAACCAGCAATGGATCGGCGGGCCGCCGGCGTTGATGGACAAGCTCAGCCAGCGCGAGCGGGAGCTGGTGCTGAAGCAGGGCCGCCGAAAAGTGCTCAACCGTGGCCAGACGCTGTTCAGCCAGGGTGGCAAGCATGACGGTATCTGGCTGATCGAAAGCGGCCGTATCCGGGTGTTCTACACCTCCCCGCTCGGCCGCGAGATCACGCTGGCCTATTGGCATGTTGGCAATTTCGTCGGCGGCCCCGAAGTGTTCGAAGGCACCGTGCATCAATGGTCCGGCGTTGCATCCAGCAATTGCAGCGTGGTGCATCTGCCCGGAAAGGAGCTGCGATCCCTTGCGGTCGAGATTCCGAACCTCGCGATCGGCCTGATCGAAGGTCTGACCTTCAAGGGCAAGTGCTATTCGGCGCTTGCCCAGATGCTGGGAACGCGCTCGATCACACAGCGCCTTGCGCATCTGTTGCTGCATCTCGTCGACCTCTATGGCGTCGATGACGCCGACGGCCGGGTGATCGCCGCCGCCTTCACCCATGCCGATATCGCCCACATGGTCGGCGCCACCAGGCAATGGGTCACGATCAGCCTGAAGCGCATGCAGGAGAAGGGAATCGTGCTGACCAAGCGCTCCCAGATCGTGGTCTGCCGGCCCGACGTGCTGGAAGAGATGCGAGGGCAAGCGTCTGACTAGGACCGGTGCCCACGCAAGCGGCTTTATAGTGCAGGACTGCCCAAGGACTATGCAATCAGCTTTTCCCGGCAACTAATCGACTGTGGCGCTCATTCCGGATTTGCCCTGCCCACGCCCTCACCCAATCATGGCAACCACAGCACATCCAACCGAATGAGGATGAGAATGGTCCGCCATCTTCCCACGCTCTCGATCGCGATGTCGGTGACGTCGCTGGCGCTTCTCCTCGCGCAGCCGGCCGCGGCGGAAACCGTCACTCTCGGCATCGGAACGCAGGACACCACGACCAACACGGTGACCGCCGGCGTCGTCATCCGCCAACTCCATCTCCTCGAGAAATATCTGCCGAAGGACGGCAAATACGCCAACATCAAGTTCGAGCTGGAATGGCAGAACTTTACCTCGGGCCCGCCCGTCACCAACGCGATGATGGCCAACAAGCTGCAGATCGGCATGATGGGCGACTATCCGCTGATCGTGAACGGCTTCACTTTCGACAGCAATCCGGAGAGCAAGAGCCGGCTGATCGGCATGGCTGCCTACAGCCTGTCGGGCTCCGGCAACGGCATCGTCGTTCACAAGGACTCGCCCTACTACGATCTCGCCGATCTCAAGGGCAAGCTCGTGAGCGTGCCGTTCGGCTCTGCCGCGCACGGCATGGTGTTGAAGGCGATGCAGGACCGCGGCTATGCATCGGATTTCTTCCAGCTGGTCAGCCAAAGCCCGGAGGTCGGCTCGACCAATCTCCAGGAGAAGAAGATCGACGCGCATGCCGACTTCGTTCCGTTCGCCGAACTGCTGCCGTTCCGCGGTTTTGCGCGAAAGATCTTTGACGGCGTCGAGACCAATCTGCCGACCTTCCACGGCATCGTGGTGCGCACCGATTTCGCCGAGAAATATCCCGAGGTCGTCGTCGCATATTTCAAGGCCCTGATCGCCGCCAATCAGTGGCTGCGCGACGATCCCAAGCTCGCCGCGGAGAAAATCCAGGAATGGACCGGCATCAACAAGGAGGTCGTCTACATCTTCCTCGGCCCCAGCGGCAACATGACCACCGATCCCTCGATCAAGCCGGCGCTGATCGACGCCGCTGCGGCCGACGTCAAGGTGCTGCAGAACCTCGGCCGGATGAAGGAGTTCGACCCGAAGAAGTGGGTCGACGACAGCTACATCCGCAAAGCCTATGCCGAGATGAAGCTCGACTACGACGCGCGGCTCGCGAGCGCCAGCAACTACGAGATCTCCGGCGAAGATTCCTTCTGCAAGAAGCCGATTGCCGATCCGCGCAAGGCCGGCGAGGTCTGGATCGACGAGGCAGGCATCATGCCCTTCTCGTCGGCCAGTTGCACGCTCGCCGCCTATGCCGACTACAAGGCCAAGGGCAAGAAGATCAACGTCGCCTACGTCTTCGATACCACCCGCGGGATCAAGCTGTTCGCCGACCAGGCTTTCTTCGCGGTCGGCAATGGCGAGGTTGCGCCGTTCCTGTTGAAGAAGGACGCCGAAGCCTATGCCGCCAAGATCAGCGGCAAGGTGCTCGGCTTCGACGACGCGGTGAAGGCGGCGGTCGGCGGGGGCAAGACGTGAGCAGTCCCGCCCTCCTCCGACATTCCGAGGACAGCATGCCGGCAAGTGCAATCGCGGAGGCGAGCACCATGCCCGCCTCCACTCCACCCGCATCCCCACCCTCCTTCGGCACGCTGGCACTGCGCTGGTACCGGCTCAACCGGGGGGGACTGCGCGCGACCGCGATCGGCATCATCTCACTGTTCGCTTTTCTGCTGGTCTGGCATCTGCTGACGACCTATCGCATCGTGTTCTTCGTGCGCTTCACCAACGTGCCCTCGCCGCTCGCGGTCTATGCGAGCTTCACCAAGGCGATCCACGATCCGAAATTCCTGATGCACGTCCTCTTGAGCTGCCGGCGCATCTTCTTCGGCTTCTCGCTCGCGGCGATCGTCGCGGTGCCGCTCGGCCTGATCATGGGCCGCTTCAAGCTCGTCCACGAGATCATCTTCCCCGTGGCGGAGGTGCTGCGGCCGATCCCGGCGATCGCCTGGGTGCCGATGGCGATCATGCTGTGGCCGACCAACGAGCAGAGCATCGTCTACATCACGTTCCTCGGCTCGTTCTTCCCGATCCTGGTCAACACGCTGCACGGCATGTCGCTGGTCGACCCCGTGCTGGTGCGCGCCGCGCAATGTCTCGGCGCGCGGGAGCGCTCGATCTTCCGCGACGTGTATTTTCCCGCCTCGCTCCCGCACATCTTCACCGGCCTCACCGTCGGCATGGGCGTAGCCTGGGTGTCGCTGATCGCCGCCGAGATGATCTCGGGGCAGTACGGCATCGGCTATTTCACCTGGGAGGCCTATTCGCTGGTCCAGTATGCCGACATTGCGCTCGGCATGATCGCGATCGGCGTGCTCGGCCTCGGATCGAGCATGTTGATCCGAGGGGCCGGACAATTGGTGATGCCGTGGAGGTCAAGATGAGCGAGATCGTTGTCAAGGCACCGCAGGGCCATATCGAGGTCAAGAATTTCTCCCTCAGCTACGACAGCATCGAGGGGGCGGTCGAAGCCGTCACCGATACGCAGATTCATGTGAATCCAGGCGAGTTCGTCTCGATCGTCGGTCCCTCCGGCTGCGGAAAGTCGACGCTGCTCAACGCCGTTGCTGGCTTCCTCAAGCCGACCACGGGCATCGTCACCGTCGACGGCGAGAAGGTGAACGGCCCCAGCGCCGAGCGCGGCATGGTGTTTCAGCAATATTCGCTGTTTCCCTGGAAGACGGTGCGGGAGAACGTCGAATTCGGTCTGAAGATGCGCGGCATGCCGCGCTCGCAGCGCGAACGGGCCGCGCGCACGCTGCTGGGGCTCGCGGGCCTCGAAGCCTTCGAAAAGCATTATCCCGAGAAACTCTCAGGTGGCATGAAGCAGCGCGTGGGTATCGTCCGCGCGCTCGCGACGGGACCCAAAGTGTTGCTGCTGGACGAGCCCTTCGGCGCGCTCGACGCGCAGACCCGGGTCATCATGCAGCAGATCCTCACCAACATGTGGCAGCGGCTGAAGATCTCGGTGCTGTTCGTCACCCACGACATCGACGAGGCGATCTTCCTGTCCGACCGCGTCTACTGCATGACCGCACGCCCCGGCTCGATCAAGGCGGAAATTCCGATCCCGCTGGAGCGGCCGCGGCAGCAGTCGATGATGATGTCGTCGGAATTCCTGGCATTGCGCCGCGGACTGATGTCGCTGATCCGCGAGGAGAGCATCAAAGCGATGGGCGGCGAGCTCAACGACATGGGCATGCAGGGGCTGAACATCGAGCTGCACGGGCATTCGCTCGCGGATGTGATTTAGCGATTCTCGACGGTTACTTCCCTTCTCCCCTTGTGGGAGAAGGTGGCGCGAAGCGCCGGATGAGCGACTATCTCTGTTGTCAAGTTGCATTGGCGTAGGCGGTGCGCGCATCGCGTGCCTTGGCGTTGAGGCGGACC